>JAZLCX010000130.1:0-24844 GCA_045614425.1 Eubacteriales bacterium
AACTGGCCTAAATGGATAGAAACAGCAGCAAATTGGGTAAATAATAATATTATTCAACCAGTAAAGAATTTCTTCTCATCACCAAAGCAAAGCAACGTGGTAAATGCATCTTCGCATGATGCTAATCGGCGTCCAACAACGGAGAACCAGGAAGTACGTACACAGCACCTAATGGCGATTCGAGAACTTATGGACCGGATAGTACTCCAAAACACGATTATGACCATGATGATCATAGGAGACCGGATAAACATCCGCATGATTCTAATGGCGGTCATAATCACGATTGGGAAAATGGTGTTAGAGGTCCAGCATACAGTGTTGGATGGGAACCGCTTGAAGGAGCAGCATTAGTTACTGTTTGCGTAATCGGAATTGTTGTTGTGGCTGCAGATGATGCTACAGGAATTGGTGTTGCTGATAACTTCTTGTATGGTCCGTTGAGCGCCGGTTTTTGTGAAGGTTTATTCTTGATATTTGGGTGATTTTGTAAATGGAGAGGTATATGTGGAAAAATATTAGCACTAATGATGAAATATTAAATTTCATGGAAAAAGTATACTATTTTCACGACAGTTGCATAAAAGAAATGAGTTATATAAGTGGCGCATATGTTGGCGAAAAACTTTCAATGCATCCCTTAAACGATCGTAGGGTTTTACGAGTTGTAATTCAACGACAATACGAAAAGAACTCTATGATAGAGATGGAATTTCAAGGATTAAAACACTTAAAACTTTTTCCAGTTGATGAAAGTTATACCTGCGAAATATTAGATTCTACAATGATTATGAAAGACGGAAATATTTATTGGTGTGACTGTGGTGATCTATCAGAATCTGATTTAGATGATTATACAGGTACTCTAATTTGTGCTTCATCACTTAGATGGCGTTCCATTGAGAATCATATGGGAAAAAAGGAATTCTATCATTCCGACACGTAATTCTTTGTTACATAGCATTATATTAACAAGCAAAACCTTTTGTTCCTAAACAAGAATCGTTTGAGGCAGCACCTTTTTATGCATCTTGTAATGACGTTGACTTGCTCTGTTAAATATGGTATACTAAAAATGTAAGGTATATGACGAAGCCGGAACCAAGCTTATATCCTACAGGTATGACGCATACGGTAATTGCTTCTCTACGTATCATAACGGTGGAAATAGCACAAGTGCAATCAATAACCCGTTCAGGTACAGAGGGTATTATTATGACGCAGACCTTGGGCTCTATTATCTGAATTCAAGATACTACGATAGCAATACCGGTAGGTTTATTTCGGCGGATCACATAGATACAGTTTATGCTACCCCCAACGCCCTAACCGACAAAAACCTGTTTGCATATTGCGATAACAATCCTGTTATGCGCAGGGATGACGGCGGACAGTTCTGGGGAACCCTCTTTGACGTAGTTTCCCTTGTAGTAAGCGTTGTAGAAGTTGTAGCAAACCCGACAGACCCATGGGCATGGGCAGGACTCGCCGGAGACGTTGTAGATTTACTTCCGATTGTTTACGGATGCGGCGAAACAGTTGACGCTATTCGTGTCGCCAACAAAGCTGATAAGATTGTCGATGCCATTGATAATGTTCACGATACTGCTGAAAGCTTGGATGAATCCAGAAAAATAGCGGACAGAACTTTGAAGAGAATAAGATCTGCCGCCAAGAAATTACACGGTGGAGATAATTATGTTTATATTTCCAGAGGAGCAGACGGTATAATCGATTACGTGGGTATTACAAATGATTTTGTTCGAAGAAAAACTGAGTGGTCAACAAAAGGAAGAAAAATAGTGCATTATATGGATGGATTGGATCGCAAATCCGCTCGTGTGGTTGAACAGACAATTATAGAGACCTTTGGAATGAGCAAAAACGGGGGGCGTTTGACCAACAAAATTAATAGCATTTCAACCAAAAATCCATTATATGAGTCAGTCAAAGCATTTAGGACAATGATTAAGTGAGGAAAATATGAAACGAACTAAGGTTGGTGACGTATATGCGTTCAAGACCGAACGCGGTTACAGAATCATTCAATGGGGATACAAGATTGAAAAAATAGGAAATTTTGTACGTGTTTTTCCTAACTTCTATACAGATGTACCGAAAAACATTGAAAAAATTATTACCTTGGAGTGCGAATATATTATAGGATTCAATATTGCCAAGCTATACAGAAAGGGATTGCTTGAACTGATATATTCAGCACCGGTGGACTCTATTCCCCCGTTGCCCAAATATGATATAGACTATCATGATTACGGAAAAGAAGGTAGCTTCGAAGTTTGCGAGTTCGCATGTCACCAAAATTTTGAAATTTTCGATGGGTATCCAGACGGACGCGGGTTGCCGGAAAAATACAAAAAAATAAATCTCATTAATGGCTTTCTTGATCCCGTTTGGTTTATATACCTTTTAACATCGGATTTCGACAGGCGACATTGGGATTTGTTGTACCCAGGCAAGGAAACACACTGTGCCTTTTTGAAAAAATATGAGAAGGTGTTGTTTGGATAACATAGTATCGCTTTACATTGCTTCTATTTAAAAAGCGTCAAACGATATTTTGAGTATAATTTATATGACAACCTCGGGCAGCTTTTAAGAGAGGATAACGAATTTCTTGACGTCACCTACGTTTATACCTATGATAACGCAGGAAACATACTGAAAAAGGAAGAGTATGAGATTACCTCCGCGGGAGATACTCCGGTAATTCTTCTGGGTACAGACACTTACAGCTACAATTACTATGATGATGAGGGGTACTATTTTGAGTGGGGCGATTTGCTTTCGCACTATAACGGCCATGAGATCACTTATGACGAGATAGGCAATCCGCTTAGCTATTATAACGGGGATTCGTACGAGTTTTCTTGGAACGGCAGAGAGCTGTATTATGCCGAAAAGGACGGAGATCGCTACTACTTTACTTACAACGACATCGGAATACGCACGTCAAAAACTCAAATCGAAGTAGGTGGTTCAGTAAATGCGTTATCTGCTGGTTTTCAATTTGGCGTGGGAATTAAAGACGGCAAACTCTATTATAAAAGTGGCGTTGACGTATTGTTTGGGTACGATCTCTATATTAGAATTCGATTTGATGGATTGTTTTAATAGGGAGGATTAGGTTATGAATAAGTATTGGTACAATTATGGTAACACCTTTAAAGTTAAGTTTAGAAACCACTATTGCTATAAATGTGGCGAAAAATTAACGATTGTTAAACATAGAAAAGTTGTAGATCAAAAATCAGAAGAAGCTAAATATTATGATTTCAGCATTGGAACAGGTGTTATGATAGGAGCGTGTGAGTTTATCCATAAAGTATTTTTCTGTCCTAAGTGTTCTCAAAATATTGAATTCATAACTCAGATTAATCAAGAAGATATTGAAATAATCATCAAAAAAGTTATAAATTATTTTAAAAAAAGAAATAGAGAAATATTTATATCAAAGAGTTATAAAACAAAACTAGGCGAATTTATAGAAAACAACTTTAGTTTGAATGATGATGTTATTCTATGTTTACATATATCTGAAAAAAACAAAGAGTCTAAAACATATAAAATTCCAATAATCAGAAGAAAGTTTTGGGAACGTCCGTATTATTTTAAGGTTAATAAAAAAGATTTAATTAAATTTATAAAAAAACAGGGTCTCTAAATAAACTTGATATTATGACGGTTATACGTGTAGGTTTATAAGTGCTGACAGCCAGTTAAATGATGATATCCTTGGCTTAAATTTGTTCGCATATTGTGGTAACAATCCGGCAACTCGTGTAGATTACACAGGGCAAGGGTGGTTTAAGCCTCAAAAATTCGTTAGCTCTTTTGTCGGCAAGTATGCAGTAAAATCTCATTTGCAAACACTAGCTCAATCGCTGTTTATCTTGGGTGTTGAAGGGGTTAAACATTCCTTTGGCAAACGCTTAAACGAAGGGCAGTGTCCGATATTTAATTTTCTTCCTGATACAAGGATACGTGTAATAGGGGTGTTGAAATGAGCGATAGAGTAAAGGAAATAATTCTCAAAACATTAATTGTTGTCGGTTTTGGTTTTATGATTATGATTCTCCCCGTGGGGATTTTGTTTGCCATTCTCGGTCTGGATGAAAAGACGACTATGCCAATACTTTACACAATGCTTTTTTCGTGTTTCGGCACCGGTATTTTATTTATCATACTGCTATTTATATTTGGTGGCATAAAGCCAAAGCCGGTTAAAGCAGAAAAGTACCCGCTTTTGTTCGATTCTTATGACGGGTTGCTAGACTTCTTACATAAGCGACTTCTGGATAGAAAATATAAAAAGCAAAAGAGCGTGCGTATTTTATCCGATGTAGAAGTAACGCTGTATCTAAAGCCGTCATGGGCTTGGGAATTAGAGTGCTTTACAATTGTTCGCACTCCCGAACTCACCGATAAGCTGCTGGAAGGCGATGCTAATGACTGTATTACGGATATATTGAACGAATACTATGGTGGCAGGGTTATAACAGATACAGTTAATATGATATCTGTTTTTTGCGTAGACCGTATCACCCCATCTCTTCAAGAATTAGTGAACAGCAATATAGAGCAAGGGTTCAAGAACGGCAGACTTCCTGTTGGAATTTCTTTCGGCGGAAAAAATGTTTATATAGCAAGACAAATAGATGGTTTTGCTATTGCAAAATACAAACGTATGAGGAAAGAATTTATAGACATTATGGACTTAAAGGAGATTAAAGAGTAAAATTCATCTTCTGAAGACAGTTCGTTTTGTTTGAACAGAAGCAAAATATCGGGGGCGGCAGTTAAAATCTGCCGCCCCTTTTAGTTCAAAAGGGCACTGTGCATAATCAGCCTGCACAGTGCCCTTAATTTTATTTTGATTAAACCTTTTCTACCGAGATAACAACAGACTCACCGTTGATGTTCCACTTTTTTGAGAAGGTGAGAGTGCCTTCGGTAAGGCTGTCCGCAAGAGTTTCGTCGCAGATTTCATCGGCGTTGCGTTTAGCAACCGCGAGGATTGCTTCATTGTCGGAGAATGCGACACGGATGCGGTCCATTACCTCAAATCCGGAATCCTTACGCATAGTCTGAATCTTTGAGATTATCTCGCGTACGTTTCCTTCCTCGATAAGCTCGGGGGTGAGGTTCTTGTCTATAACTACGGTGACACCCTTGTCGGAGAGCGATTCAAATCCGTCCTTCTTGGTCATTTCTATAAGAAGGTCGTCACGGGTGAGGACTATATCGGCGTCGGGAACGTCAAGCTTAAGCTCTCCGCTTGCCTCTATTGCGTCCATAGCGGCGTTGCCGTCGATTGCCGAGAGGGCATTCTTTATCGCACCGAGATATTTTCCGTACTTCGGTCCTACCGTGCGAAGCTGGGGCTTGAAGGAGTAGGTCGTAAATGCTCTTACGCTGTCGGTAAATTCAACCGACTTCACGTTAAGCTCGTCGGCGATAACGGGAATGAAGCTGTCATCGGGAGTCTTGTCGGATTTTACGTACATCTTCGCTACGGGCTGACGGTTTTTGATGTTAGCGGCGTTGCGGCAGGCGCGTCCGAGAACGACAACCTTAACAACCTCGTCCATATTAGCCTCGAGATTCTTGTCTATAAGCTCCTCGTCGGCAGCGGGGAAGTCGCAGAGATGCACCGATTCGGGCGCAGACGGGTCAACCGAGCATACGAGGTTTCTGTATATATCCTCGGTCATAAAGGGAACGAGGGGTGCTGCCACCTTAGCTATCGTAACGAGAGAGGTGTAGAGGGTGAGGTATGCGTTAACCTTGTCGGTGGGCATATCCTTAACCCAGAAGCGCTCACGGCTGCGGCGTACGTACCAGTTTGAGAGCTCGTCAACAAAGCTTTCAAGAACTCTTGTAGCTTCGGTTATCTTGTAGCTGTCAAGGCAGGCGTCAACCGTCTTTACCGCGGAATTTAACTTTGAGAGAATCCACTTATCCATTACCGAGAGGGTGGACTTATCAAGCTTATATTCGGTGGGGTTAAAGCCGTCGATATTTGCATAAAGAACGTAGAATGCGTAGGTGTTCCAAAGAGTACCCATAAACTTACGCTGTCCCTCGGTTACAGCCTCGCCGAAGAAGCGGTTAGGCAGCCATGGTGCAGAATTAGAATAGAAATACCATCTGATAGCGTCTGCGCCGAACTGTTCAAGTGCTTCAAACGGGTCAACCGCGTTGCCCTTGGATTTAGACATCTTCTGACCGTCCTTATCGAGAACGTGGCCGAGAACGAGGACGTTTTTGTAGGGAGCGCAGTCGAAGATAAGAGTGGATATTGCCATAAGCGAATAGAACCATCCGCGAGTCTGGTCAACACCCTCGCTTATGAAGTTAGCGGGGAACTGGCTGTCAAAGATTTCCTTGTTCTCAAAGGGGTAGTGCCACTGAGCGAAGGGCATCGAGCCTGAGTCGTACCAGCAGTCGATAACCTCGCTTACGCGCTTCATCTCGCCCGAGCACTTCGGACACTTGATGGTAACGGCGTCGATAAAGGGTCTGTGAAGCTCGATATCGTCGGGGCAGTTGTCAGACATCGACTTGAGCTCTGCAATAGAGCCGATAGCGTGACGGTGTCCGCAGGAGCATTCCCAAATGTTAAGGGGTGTACCCCAATAGCGATTTCGTGAAAGTCCCCAATCCTGAATATTTTCAAGCCAGTCTCCGAAGCGTCCCTTACCGATGCTCTCGGGAATCCAGTTAACCGTATTGTTGTTTCTTATAAGGTTGTCGCGAACGGCGGTCATCTTTATAAACCAGGTGTCGCGAGCGTAGTAGATGAGGGGGGTGTTACATCTCCAGCAGTGAGGATACTCGTGCTCGAACTTAGGAGCGGAGAAGAGCTTGCCGGCTTTGTCAAGGTCTGTGAGAACGAGCGGGTCGGCATTCTTAACGAATACTCCGGCGTAATCGGTTTCCTTTGTCATATTACCCTGACCGTCAACGAACTGAACGAAGGGCAGGTCGTAGTTTCTTCCGATTCTCGAGTCGTCTTCACCGAATGCGGGGGCAATGTGTACTATACCCGTACCGTCACTCATGGTAACGTAGGAGTCGCAGGTGACAAAATGCGCCTTTTTATTCTGCTTCTCGGCCTCCTTGCCGCTGCACTCAAAGAGCGGTATATACTTGCGGTGCTCAAGAGCTGCACCGAGCATTTCTTCGATAATCTCGTATGCGGGCTCACCGTCCTTTGCAAGAGAGGAAAGAACCGAGTCGCAAAGCTCCTTTGCAAGATAATATGTGTAGCCGTCGGCAGCCTTAACCTTACAGTAGGTGTCCTTCGGGTTTACGCAAAGTGCGGTGTTTGAGGGAAGAGTCCAAGGTGTTGTCGTCCACGCGAGGAAGTAAGCGTCCTCGTCGGCACATTTGAAGCGAACCACGGCGGAGCGCTCCTTGACAGTCTTATAGCCCTGCGCAACCTCGTGCGAGGAGAGGGGGGTGCCGCAGCGAGGGCAGTAGGGAACGATCTTGAAGCCCTTATAGAGAAGGCCCTTGTTCCAGATTTCCTTAAGCGACCACCATTCCGACTCTATGAAATCGTTTGTGTAGGTGACGTAGGGGTTGTTCATATCCGCCCAAAATCCGACGGTAGCAGAGAAGTCCTCCCACATCTCCTTATATTTCCAAACCGATTCCTTGCAGTGCGCGATAAAGGGAGCAAGTCCGTAGCTTTCGATCTGCTCCTTTCCGTCGATACCGAGCTTCTTCTCAACCTCAAGCTCAACGGGAAGACCGTGGGTGTCCCAGCCTGCCTTACGGATAACGCGCTTGCCCTTCATAGTCTGATAACGGGGAATCATATCCTTTATTACGCGGGTAAGAACGTGACCGATATGGGGCTTGCCGTTTGCTGTCGGCGGGCCGTCATAGAAGGTAAAGTTGTCGCCGCATTTTCTTTCATCGATACTCTTTTCGAATATGCGGTTTTCTTCCCAGAATTTTCTCGTAGCCTTTTCTCTTTCCACGAAATTCAGGTTTGTTGAAACTTTTGTGTAAAGCTCTTTCATTTTTACATCTCCGTTGAAAATATTACAAAATAAAAAACGTTCCATACGTACGGAACGGGAAATTATATTACTACCACCAATTCACATATCTGTCAATATGCGCTCTTTAACGCAGAGCCTACGTTCACCCTTACTTAATTCGGGGCGACGGCTCGGAAGTGATTTTCGCTTCTGTTCTTGTGCGTCGGCTCACACCGAGGGCTTGCGCCCACCCGACTCGCTGTGCACTGAAACGGAGCTACTCTCTTCGTCACGGCTTTTACGAAGAAAATTATATAATATATTTACAAAAAAGTCAATACCTTTTTATCTTTTTAATTTTTTGAAAAATTTTAAATAACTTAGATTTAATTTATTGACTTTAACGGCACTTTTGTGGTATAGTATAATTAATCAGCGGTGATTTGGCGGAACACCGTTTTTTTCCTTAAAATCCGTCAAAAAGGAGAACTCTTACCAAATGGAATTTATTGATATAAGGCAGACGGAGGGAATTCCCGAGGGCTTGACGTCCGACGAGGTCGCCCGTCTGGTACAAGAGGGAAAGGTTAATGTCAGCGGCGAAAAGGTCGGCAAAAGCTACGGCAGGATTATAAGAGACCAGCTTTTTACATATTTCAACCTTGTATGGCTCGTCGTTACGCTTCTGCTTGCTTTTTGTAACAGCTTTGAAAATATGACTTTCCTTGCGATAGTCATACCGAATATTGTGATTTCCATAGCTCAGGAAATGAAGGCTAAGCGCACGGTTGAAAAGCTCTCTGTGACAACCGAGCCGAAGGCTACCGTAATAAGAAACGGAGAGCTTGTGGACATTGACGCCGATAAAATCGTTCTCGGCGACGTTATGCTCGTGGAGATGGGAAGACAGGTTCTTTCAGACGCTGTGGTAATTTCGGGATTTGCAGAGGCAAATGAAAGTATGCTTACAGGCGAATCCGATGCAATAAAAAAGCAGGTGGGCGACAAGCTGCTTGCCGGAAGCTTCCTTGTAGGTGGCTCTGTGTACGCAAAGGTAGTTAATGTAGGCAAGGATAATTACATTCATAAAATCGAAAAGGCTGCAAAGAGCTTCAAGGCTCCGTCGTCGAACCTTTTCCATGACCTTAACAAGCTTATAAAGTCGATAGGAATATTCCTTATACCTATGTCGGCGGTACTGTTTATAACCAACTGGATTTCGCTGCGCGGTGCGTTTGACAATCCGATAAAGCATGCGATACTCACTACCTGCGGCTCTGTTGTAGGTATGATACCGTCGGGCATATATCTTCTCGTTACCCTTACCCTTACTCTCAGCGTAATAACTCTGGCAAAGAAGAAAACTCTTGTTCAGGATATGTATTCGATTGAGATGCTTGCCAGCGCCGATATCGTTTGTCTTGACAAGACCGGTACGATAACCGACGGAACCATGCACGTTACCGACGTTATTTCCCTTGACGGCACGGAGATTTCCGAAATAGAGCGCATAATGTCGCATATCGAGGGAACCGAGCAGAGCGTAAACAATACCTCTGCGGCATTGATTGACCGCTTCGGCAAGGACGTTTCGGTCAAGATAATCAAAAAAATTCCATTCTCCTCGGCAAGAAAGTTTTCGGCTGTTTCCATAGTCAGCCTCGGTGCTTTCTCGATAGGTGCGCCGCATTTTGTCCCCTGTCCCATCTCGAAAGAGGTTGAGGAAATGGTGACGGGATATGCGAAGGAGGGCAAGAGAGTTCTTATTCTGGTCCGTCACCCCGACGGAGAGCTTGAAAACGAGGGCGTGGCGCAGGCACTTATCGCGATAAGCGACAGAATCCGTCCCGCAGCGGCGGAAACAATACAGAATTTCCAAGAGCAGGGCGTAACCTTGAAGGTAATTTCGGGCGACCACGCCGAGACCGTTTCGACCATAGCATCCCGCGTCGGAATAAAGAACGCGGATAAATATATTTCCTGCGAAAACCTCACCGACGAGGAGCTTGTTGAATCGGCTGAAAAGTATGCCGTTTTCGGAAGAGTTACCCCCGAGCAAAAGGTACTGCTTATAAAAACGTTGCGAATAAACGGGCATACCGTTGCCATGACGGGCGACGGAGTTAACGACACCCTCGCTCTTAAGGAGAGCAACTGCGCAATAGCAATGGCGGACGGAAGCGAAATGGCAAGAAAGGTTTCGCATATCGTTCTTATGAATTCCGACTTCTCATCACTTCCTCAGGTGGTAAGAGAGGGAAGACGCTGTATAAACAACGTGCGTCAGTCATCCGTTCTCTATCTGATGAAGACGATATTTACAATAATTCTTTCAATAATATCGGCGGTGACGCTTTCGGGTTACCCGTTCGAGCCGAGAAACTTCCTTCTCCTTGAGCTCTTTATAATCGGTATTGCTTCGGTGCTTCTTGCACTTGAGCCGAATAACAAGCGCATAGAGGGTACGTATCTTGATACGGTAATAATACGAAGTTTCCCGAATGCTCTTGCAATGCTTGCCCCGGTATTCATTCTAATGATTACGGAAAGATTTTTGCCGACCTCGCTTCTTACAAAGGAAGTGAGAAACTCTATGGCAATGGCGGTAATTATTCTGGTGGCGTTTATAAACCTCGTTGCTCTTTGCCGTCCGTATACAAAATGGAGAGCGGCTGTTGTTGCGATTATCGGTGTATTGCTTGCCGGGGCTATTCCGATTTCCATTTTTATGCTTGGCGATATGTTTGGATTTAAGCTTATCAGTCAAAACCCGATAGTTTTCGCTATAACGATGGTATCGGGAATAATCTTCGCTATTATAATGCAGTTTTTCAGAGGAAAAATTGAAAAGATAATAGCGCGGAATATAGAGCGCAACAAGCAGCGCGAAGCAAGACGCAGAGCTGAAGATGGCAACATATAAATTGAATAAAACAAAAAGAGACCGATGGCTTTCGCCGTGTTGGTCTCTTTTCTTTAGGTTATATTTCTATTATAGTGCCGATATCTTTACACGCCGTAAGCTTATCCTTGCCGGCGACGACGCAAATAGCCTCTTTTTTGCAGACCTTATCCAGAATGTCCGCAATGCGAAGAAGCTCATTCTTGTCGGTTTTCAGAATTTGCTTGCGAAGGCGGCATTCATCGTCGTAGCTCACGCCGCGCAGATATCTCGATGCGGCAAGCGTGCCTTTAAGCTTGGGAGTTGTGAGGGGTGAGGAGTCGCCTACCGCGCCTATGATAAATTTCGTTATATCCTCATCGGATTTTGCAAAATCGCGAAGGTAAGAAGAGGATTTTCTGTAACATTCCAGAGTTTTTTCGGGTGAGGGGTCGCGGTAAGAGTAAAATCCGACGTTTCCGTTTTTACGGACTATAAGTCCAACACCGTATGCGCCGCCCTGAACACGAACGGTGTTCCAAAGGTAACCGTAGGAGAGAAGTGAGCGCACAACGCTGAGAGAGCCGGAAAGCTCTTCGCCAAAATCCGAAAGGTTTGCCGCGAGGGTCGCGTAAGAGGTCTGCGAGGGAACTAAGATACCCTCGCGGAGAATTCCAAGCGGCGAAATATTGCACACGGGTGTGATGCAATCGCCCTCCGGAGCTATTTCTATAAGCTTCTCGCTGAATTTCTTATCGGGTGCACCGGTTATTGCAGCAGTCAGTCGCTCGCGCGTGAATATACGCTTTACAATTCCGAGAAGTTCCTCAGCAAGCGCATCAAAGCTTTCGTCAAAGTGCTCCTCGAGCTCCTTCATTGATTTATGCGCCTCATAACCCGAATAATATTCGAGAATTGCAGCCTCGGTGTTAGTATATGCCGCAGCGCGTGAAAATCCGGCAAGGTGGCCGCCCGTGGTAAAATTCTCGTCGCTTGCAAGCTTCATCTGGCGGAGCACGTTATGAGCCGCCTCCTTATCCGTGTATACTGAGGTGTAGAGAATTTCAGCGAGAATTTTGACAAGCTCATCTCTTTTTCCGTCAAGGGCGCTCGCCGAGATACAGACGTATATTTTTGTTTCGTTGCCGCGCGTCACGGGACTCAAAGAGGCGCTGAACGAGCCAAGCTCGCTTTTGATAAGATTCTGAATCTCTATTGCGGAATGTTTTTCCGTCTTTACGTTCTCTATAAGCGAAAGAAGCATTCTTGTCTTGAATATTTCCTTCGGGGTGAGGTCGGATGCATCAAAGTAAAGAGTCAGGTAGGTTATACCGTTCGTTGCTATATCGTACGTGAGTAACGTCGCACCCCCGACGGTGTCTATGCTTTCGGGGATTTTTTCAACCTCTCTTGAAATGTCGGATATTTTAAGCTCGGGAATGGTGGCAAGGCCCTCACTCGTGTCGGGTCTTTGCTGCCAGAGCTTCAGCTCTTTTTCGGTGTTCGCCAATTCTTTCAGCTCTTTATCCGAGAGATTCGCCTTGATTTCTTCAAGCTCTTTCCTTTCCTTTTCCTTGCGCGCCTCGCCGAGCGTTGCCGACGGCTTCATTACGAGGGTTGCTCTGTGAGTGTTTTCTATAAAGAGCGAGGAGAGGAGCTTTTCAAAATAATCGGTTGAGATTTTTTCGCGGAGCGACTCGAAGCTCTTTGCATAGGATAGGTTTTGCGCGGGGTTAGCACCGTAGAGAGAGCTTTCAAGGGTAGACATTGCATAAATTATTCCTATCGGCAGAGTTCCGAAGTCCTTTTCGCGCATCTTGAATTCAAGGTTGTTGAGCGATGCCGTCAGCATTTTTTTATCGATGCCCGACTCTCTAATGTCCTTTACCGTCTTTATAAAGAAGTTGTAAAGGTCCTCTTCCTTTCCGTCTTTCACGTTCTTGAATTCGACGGTCACGGAGCTTTGCTTTATTGCATCAAGGGGAATAAGACTCATATCCTCGCAAAGTCCCGCGTCTATTATCGCCTTTTTCAGAGGGGATTCGTTTGAGGAAGCAATGGCATCGAAAAGAATCGCTGACGCAACCCCCTTTTCCTGCTCGTCAAAGCGGTATGCGAGATATCCAAGGACAAGGCGTCCCTTGTTCTTCGGCGACTCGTTTGGTGAAATTTCATATTCGATTTCCCGCGCTGACGGTGCAATCGGAGGCTGGTCGGGAATATCAAAGTCGAGCTCTTTTCTATCGTATTCGGAGAGCACCTCATCTATCAGGGGAAGCACCTCGTCGAGCTTTACCGAGCCGTCGAGAAATATCTCGGCGTTTGAGGGATGGTAATATTTTTCGTGCGCCGCGCGAAAGCTTTCATAGGTGAGAGTCGGAATATGCTCTGGCGCACCGCCCGATTCATAGCGGTAGCAGGTGTCGGGATAGAGCATTTCGTTTATATGGTAGGACGCAACCTCGTCAGCGGATGAAAATGAGCCGCGCATTTCGTTAAGCACGACGCCGGAGCGCGAAAGCTCGCCATCCGTGTCGGAAATTTCGTAGTGCCAGCCCTCCTGTAAGAAGATATTCTGAGTATCGAGAATAGCAGGGTGAAACACGGCGTCAAGATATACGCTCATAAGATTCAAGAAATCCTTGTCGTTGCGGGAGGCAACGGGGTACATGGTTTTATCGGGGAAGGTCATTGCGTTCAAGAAGGTGTTGAGAGAGCCCTTAAGAAGTTCAACAAACGGCTCCTTGACGGGATATTTTTTTGAGCCGCACAGTACCGAGTGCTCTATTATGTGAAAGACGCCCGTGCTGTCCTCGGGAATGGTCTTGAAGGTGATGGAGAAGGTTTTGTTTTCATCCTCTCGGTCTAAAAAGAGAAGCCTTGCGCCGCTCTTTTCATGCTCAGCCTCAAAAAGCGTTGCCTTGATGTCGGGAATTTCGGTGGCGTTTTTTATTCTGAATCCAAACAGATTTTCGTTAACTTTCATTAGGCTTTACTCCTTTTAGGTGTTTTCGATAAAATTCTTTATTGATGATACGTACAGCTCGCGGTCATACAGTATTGAAAGGGCGTGCGGAGCATCCTTTATTCTGACATATCGCACGCACTCTGAGGCTGACGCAATTTTGTCGCTCATATAGGCGGGAACAAAGCTATCCCCGAGCCCGTGTATCAAAAGAATAGGAATTCTCGCTTTTTTGACAGCTGATACGGGTGATGAGGCATCGGGATTGAAGCCGCCGAAAATAATAGCTCCGAGCTTTATGAAAGGGTATAGAAGTCTGCTCGGAAACCCTCTGTCACGGGAGACCTTCCTTATAATTTCCGAGGGTGAGGAAAACGGGCAGTCGGCTATAATTCCCTTAACGCAATATGGCAGATTTAGTTCACACGCCATAAGGGCTGTTGCCGCTCCCATAGAAATTCCATAGAGAAATATTCTTGAACCGTCGCCAAAGCGCGCGTGGCAATAATCGACCCATGAGAGCACGTCGTATCTTTCCTTGATACCGAAGGATATTATATTACCCTCGCTTTTGCCGTGCGCTCTCTCGTCAATCAGAAGCAGGTTATACCCAAGACTTATACATTCGAGCGCGGCGTTTGAAAAATCTCTGAGTGCCATACTGCGATAACCGTGAAGCTGTACTATGAGGGGCGCGGATTCGGATTTGTGATAATACCTTGCGAAGAGCGTTTTGCCGTCTCGGCTTTTGATAAACACCTCTTCATACGGAAGCTTGGAAAGCTCTTCTATTGCCGCACGCCTCGCCCTCTTTTTGTCGTCAAGCTCACCGTCAAGTCCGTGATATAGGGTGGCGTGTAAATTTCTTTTCGTATAAAAGGTGTGCGAAAAGGTAATGTAGCATACGGAAAGAAATATGAATATGAGTGCCAAAAACAGTATTATAAAGGTATACATATATTCCTCCCATAAGCATATATGTACATTTTAACATTTTTTTGCAAAAATGGCAAGAAATATTCTGAAAAACTTGATATTATTATATTTTTATGTTATATTATAAGCATCAGACATTTTACGTGATGAGGAGAAACAAAAATGAAGGTTTTATTTTACGGTGACAGCATAACCGATGCCGGCAGAAACAGAGAGACAACATTGCCCAACGTCTGTCTCGGTTACGGCTACCCCACTATTGCTGCAGGAAAAATGTATGAAAAGGACCTCGGAAAATACGACGTATATAACCGCGGAATATCCGGCAACCGCACGGTTGATATTTACGCGCGAATTAAGAGGGATTGTTGGAGCATCGAGCCCGACGTTCTGAGTATTCTTATCGGTGTTAACGATATCTGGCACGATATAGGCGATCATCCTAACGGTGTCGAGCCCGAGAGATTCGAGCGCATTTACAGAATGCTTCTCGCCGACACGATTGAAAGGCTTCCGAAAACCAAAATTATTCTCTGCGAGCCCTTTGCTCTCTACGCAGAAGCAAACCGTGAAATTGAAGAGGTTATTGCTGCTTTGCCAAGCTACGTGGAAATCGTAAAGAAGATTGCCGGAGAATTTAATCTTCCGCTTGTTCTTCTTCAGGATAAGCTCACCGAGGCGGGTGAAAAGTACGGAAATACCGCTATTCTTCAGGATGGAATTCATCCGACCGTAAAGGGTGCTTCCGTAATTGCAGAAGAATGGTATAAGGTGTTTGAAAAGGTAGAGGCTGAAATGTAAATAAAAACTGCAAGCGGAATTAACGCTTGCAGTTTTTTTCGCTATAATATAAACAAAGATTGTCAATTTTAGTGCTTTCGTTGTTTTTCATCCTCATTTTTCGATTATATGCAGAGTCGGATTTACGATGCGGTCGCAGGTCTGAACCGTCGTTTGCCTGGTTTCCATAAGACGCATGCCGATGTTTTCGATAATATTTCTCGGGGGGAGAGGAAGCGATCTCATCTCCTTTGAGTTTATCTGCTTCGATTTTGACATTATCGAAATGTATCTGTCATATATTGTTGAGTTGAGCAGCGCAAAGAGTCCGAATGCAAATCTGGCGCTCATCTCGGCGTTTTTATCCTTGGTATCAATGAAGTTGATTTTGTTGTGAGTGCTTATGTATTTATAAGAGGGAAGCTGAGAGGCGAGGTAAATCGCCGAGTTTACAAAGCGCTCGTCGCTTTTTGCAGGCACTCTTTTAATGATTATCATATTCTTGTTTTTCTGAATGAGCGACGGGCTTACGGGGGCGATATACTGCCTTTTAATCGGCTGAGGGAAGTTTACGGTGCCGCCCTTGATAGTTGCTGCTCGAATGAGGGGAACTGTGCTTTGATGCGGCTCGGTGAAGAGCAGCCCCTCGCATTTTGAGTCGACGATAAGTCCCGTTGACATCTTTAATCCAAGGCTTGAGAGGGTTTCGGGGAAGTCCGAAATGTATTTTACGATTTTGGTGTCCTCAACGCTCTTTGGGAGAGTGAGCATTCCCGTATCCTTGTCAACTATGAAGTCATAGGCAAGCTGCGGGAGAGCCGTCAAATCCTTGCCCGAATCGGTGGAGGTTGTCACGGTAATTTCGTCGGGGCGCTCGCTGTTTGAATAGGCTATGATAAAATTCTTTTTGAGCGGAATTGCGCGCTTCGTGTTCTTCTGCTTTCCGACAAAAAGGTGAATTTTAGTTACTGCAAGCTTTTTTGAAATGTCGCGGCGGAGCGCGGAAATCTGAGATGCTGTCGCGTAGGTGGTTGGGAGAACCGTTACAAGCTGACCGCCATCCTCAAGATGACGGGATGCCATGCGTGCAAAAAGAAATGCTGCACTTACCTTAAGCTGAGTTACGCCGCCGGCGCTCTCCGCCTCGTCAGAGCCCTTTTCCACAAGCTCGGTCGGGGGATTTGCAATGATAATATCGTATTTGTCCTCTACCGTGTCAAAAAAAGTGACGGTGTAGTGGTTTTTTGCATCTACTATGTAATTCTCTTCGTAAATAGTTACGTAGAGCTTTACGTTATAATCGTGACGGCACTTTTTTCTTATGCGCTCAAGGTTGTCCGTAAGCATCGGAATAAAATCCGCCTCGGTTTCGTAGCAGGTCAGAAATATCTGTTTGCATAGGGGAGCTCTTTTGCAGATTTCCTCGACTATTGCAGCCGAAAGGATGCCGGTTCCTGCGCCCGGGTCAAGCACTGTAAAGGCGGTTTTGGTCGAATCGATATCAAACATGGACGCCATAAGACGAGCCGTATCCTTTTTTGTAAAAATTCTTCCAAGTCTTATGTTTTCATTTTTTGATTTTTCTCTTATGAGTTTTCCGGTATTTCTTACTGCAAGACTTAGCATTGATAAATCTCCTTAAAAATTCTGCCTCGTTTTATCTACACTTCATTTTAGCATACATTGAAGTCTCTTTCAAGATGTTTTCAGATTTTTTTCGATAAAATCTTGCAAAATAATTAAAAGGGTGTTATACTGTAAATATATAAAAGCAAAATTATAAAAGGAGCTTCCGATGAGTGAAAAGGTAAAGACGCGTCTCAGATTTTTGCATTGCAGCGACATTCATCTTGACACGCCCTTTGTCGGCCTCTCGGCTGAGAAGAGCGAGGAGAGGCGCAGAATGTTGCGCGGTTCATTTATTAAAATGATGCAGTACGTGCGCGAAACGAATATCAATATCGTTTTGATGAGCGGAGATATTTTTAATACCGAGTACGCGACAAATACGACGGCAGAGGTTCTCATCAGAGAATTCAAAAACTGTCCGGACACCGAGTTCATTATCTCGCCCGGAAAGCACGATTTTTATACCGACAACCCCATATATGCATCCGGACGTCTTCCCGACAACTGTCACGTTTTCTCATCCGATGCGCTCTCGCGCTTTGATTTTGAGGACTACAACATAACGGTCTACGGTTGGGCATTTATGTCGGACACAATGACGGTAAGTCCTCTTCGTGACAGACAGGTTGACGATAGCTCCCGTGTTAATATTGTCTGCGCTTATGCCGACCTTAACGGCGACGTTGATTCAACATCCTGCCCCATATCGACTCAGGACCTTAAAAAATTCGGCGCGGACTATTATGCTCTCGGCTCACGTCACGAAGCATCCAAGTTTGCGACTGTCGGCGCATCTAAATACAGCTATTCCGGAGCTATTGAGTGCACAGGCTTTGATGAGAACGGTCTCGGCGGCGTGAACCTTATAACCATTGATTACAGCGACGGTGAGGTTGCAATTGAAAACAAGAGTGTAAGCTTCGGTCATATAAGATTCAAGACCGAGGAGCTTGACGTTACCGGCGTTAACACCTCAAACGAGATAATAAATCGCATAAGCCGTATGATAAGCGATAAAAAGTACGACAACGAAACAGCACTTCGTGTGGAGCTTGTCGGCAGTGTAGAGCCGCAGTTCTCGGTACCGAAGAATATAGAGAATGATGCCTTCGGACTCTATTACTTCAAGCTTATTGATAAAACGCTCCCTCTTTTCGGTACGGAGCGCTATAAGCGCGATATGTCGGTTAAGGGCGAGATATTCAGACAGTTCTATCCGATTCTCACGGGAGATGACGAAGAGGAGCGTCTCGTAAGCGCAAAGGCTTTCAGAATAGCGCTTGCGGCACTTGAAAACAGAGAACTCGACATCTGATTTTTTTAAAATCGCGAACAAGAGATAAAAATAAAGAGGAATTGTGAAAACCACAGTTCCTCTTTTTTATTTGATAAGAATGTAAACAGGATAAGGTTAAAAAGATTGCCGCTTGGCTGTTTTGATTTACGGTGTGTCACCGTTTCCCTTGCTTTTTTTTGAACACGGATACGTCTATTTGCGAAATTATTACCGCAACAAACAGGATAGCGCAGCCAATGTATTCTCTTGTCAGCATTTCTTCACCGAGGAAAATAGCCGAGCCGAGAACACCGAACACCGATTCAAGAGACATAATAATCGATGCTGCCGCGGGATTTGCACCGCGCTGACCTATTATCTGGAGAGTATAGGCAATGCCGCTCGAGCCGATACCGAGGAAGAGCAGAGGCATAATATGCTCTCCGATAAGCGAAAAAGAAATCGGAGACTCGAATATCAGGGCCAAAATAGCATTTATAAGCGAAGCGACGAAAAATTGAATGAAGGACATACGAATTCCGTCACACTGCGGTGAAAATCTGTCAATAACAAGTATGTGAAAGGGGAAAATCAAGGCGCAGATAAGAACGAAAACGTCCGAAAAAACCATAGAGAGATTTTCGGTTATGCAGAGCAGATAAAAGCCTGCTATCGCAATGGGCATGCTTATCCATACGTTGAGTGCGGCGCGCCTCTTGAAAAAGATGGCGTAAACGGGAACAAGGACTACGTAAAGCGAGGTAATGAATGCCGCCTTGCCGGCTTCGGTGCCGACCGAGATTCCGGTCTGTTGGAAAAAGCTCGCCGCCGCCAGTATAGCGCCGCATAAAGTGCCGCCGATGATCTCGGTGCGGTTTACGTCTATTATTTTCTTTTTCGAAAAAAGGCGTCTTCCCGTATTTGAAATTTTGTCAAAGGAAATTATGACGAAAATCAGAAAAACCGTTGCAAATACGCTGCGCACAGCTCCGAGCGTAAATGGCGGAACGCTTGTTGCGGCATCCTGAGCCGAGAAAGCGAGACCCCATATCATCGCCGCGAGGACGAGGAGAGTAGGGGAAAGGTACTTTTTTAAACTTTTCATAAAAGTCTCCGTGTTTTAATACAGTGGATATTTTAACACGGATGGCGCTTTTTGTCAATAGTTACGGCTAATCTGACGTGTTATCTTCCGTTATTTCATTTTGTGTGGCCGGAGACGGTGAGGGCGAGGCAGAAGGGGACGGTGCCGGCGACGGTGAAGGCGCAGGTGCATTAGAGCTGTTATCGTTGATTATCGCAATCCCGTTATATACGCTCTCAAAGCAGTCGCTGTTCGTAGGGGTGTCAAGGCGCACACCGAGAATTTTTATATACCTCGAAAAATCGTACGTGTAGGTTGAGAGGGCTCTGCCGAGCGCGTTGTCGGTCTGCGCAGCAATCAATGGGTCATCCCCCTCGAAGCCGATGATAAAGAGGGTGTGATAATATCCCTCCCCCTCCTTGCCAAGCTGTATGACGTCACCAACCTCTACTTCGTCGGGGGTGGCATCTCTTCCAAACGGACCGACGTCGGTGTTAGTAGTGATAAAATTGTAAAAATAGTCGACACCCGTCCAGGCGGGCGCTCTTTCGTTAAGAGATATGTAGTACCAGCCGAAAGTGGGCTTGTAGTTCATTTTGCACGTGCCGGCGTAGATGCACTGCGACACGAAATTCGTGCAGTTCCCGCCGAATCCGGCGAAATTTCCGAATATGGGGTTTTGTGAGAGAGCATAGCGGTTTGCATAAAGAAGCGCGTTTTCTCTGATATAAGGGCTAATGACCAGCATAAAAATCCTTTCGGTGAGATTTTTTGTTTTTCGCAGGTGGTATATTTTTAGGGTATTCAAAAAAAATAATTTTGTTAAAATTATACCTTGTAATCTTCATAAAAGTGTAGTATAATATTTACATAATTTTCTATTTATCTTAAGGAGAAACTAAAATGGATTCCAACAAAAGACCGGATTCTATGGCACGTATCACAAATTTTGAGCTTGCAAATGCGTTTATTGAGGAACAGATTGACCTTGTGCGCCGTCAGGTAGGCGACAAAAAGGTGCTTCTCGCTCTCTCGGGCGGCGTTGACAGCTCGGTTGTTGCAGCACTTCTTGTAAAGGCTATCGGAAAACAGCTCGTGTGCGTTCACGTTAACCACGGTCTTATGCGCAAGTGCGAGTCCGAGAACGTAATTGAGGTGTTCAGAAATCAGCTTGATGCAAACCTTATATACGTTGATGCGACCGGCAGATTCCTTAACCTTCTCGCAGGTGTATCCGATCCCGAGAGTAAGAGGAAGATTATCGGTAAGGAGTTTATTGAGGTATTTGCAGACGAGGCGCGCAAGCTTGAGGGTGTTGAATTTCTCGCGCAGGGAACAATCTATCCCGACATTCTCGAGAGCATTAAGCAGGCTGAGGGCAAAAAGGCGGTCAAGTCCCACCACAACGTTGGCGGACTTCCCGAGGACCTTAACTTCGAGCTCGTTGAACCCATTAAGCTTCTTTACAAGGATGAGGTAAGAGTTGTAGGTGAAGCACTCGGTCTTCCTCATGCTATGGTATACCGTCAGCCCTTCCCGGGCCCCGGTCTTGGCGTAAGATGCCTTGGCGCTATTACCCGCGACCGTCTTGCCGCTCTTCGCGAGGCAGATGCTATTCTCCGCGATGAGTTTGACAAGTGCGGACTTGCCGAGAAGGTATGGCAGTACTTTGTAGTTATCCCCGACATAAAGAGCGTCGGCGTGAAGGATGACAGCCGCTACGAAGGATGGCCCGCAATTATCCGTGCGGTAAATACCAAGGACGCTATGACTGCGAGCATTGAGGAAATCCCCTACGCCGTTCTTCATAAAATAACAAACAGAATCGTAACCGAGGTCGAGGGAATCAACAGAGTTCTCTATGACATTACCCCGAAGCCTACCGGAACGATTGAGTGGGAATAATAAAATAAGGTTTTGACACAACCGAATAAAAGAGCCGAGGTATTGTTTTTTCAGTACCTCGGCTGTGTTTTATATTAAAGAAGAATTGCGGTAAAAATCCGTGACTTCTTCATCAATGAATAAATAAAAAGAGTGAAAACGGTCTTGACGCATCGGCAGTATGAATCGGGCATTTTTTTGTTTTTTGATGCACGCATCAGTCTAAATCTTACAATTATACCGAAAAATATTATAATTAAATAATACATATTATATAAAAAGACTTGAAAAAATAAAAATCGTATGCTATAATGGTAGATAATGGTATCATTTTTATTTATGGCATATAGTATTTTTTGCCATAAAGACGGCAGACCGAATTATTCGAACATACTTCAACTTTTAATTTCGGCGCTTTCGGCACTCATCTCACTTTTAAAGACGAGAAATAACGGAAACGGAAATGAATTATGCAGAATTTAAAGAACGTAGCTGAACAGTTTGTTCTTCACGGTAATATCACGGATATTGTCAAAATTAAAAAAGGCTATATAAACTGTACGTACAGAGTAGAAACCTTGTCGGAAAACAATCACGTACACAAGTATCTGCTTCAGCGCATTAACACTTACGTTTTTCCCAACGTTAATGATTTGATAAGCAACTTTTGCCTGACGACAGATTGCCTTTCGAAGCATCTCGTGCTTCCCGGTCATCACAGATGCGGCACGGTTCCGACTCTTTATCCTACGAAGGACGGAAAGCTTTACTTCACGGATGAATCGGGCGTGTGGAGATTGATGAGGTTCTTTGATAACGTTTACACTCTTGATATACCCGAGCGTCCGGACGAGTTTTACTATGCCGGCGTTTCTTTCGGAAGATTCATCAAGGAAATGCGCGCTGTTGATATTTCCGGAATACGCGAGGTAATTCCTAACTTTCACAATACGAAGAGCCGTTATTACGATTTGGAAGCAGCTGTTTCTAAGGATCCTGTCGGCAGAGTCGGAGGGGTTCTTCAGGAAATAGAATTTGTGCGCAACAATAAGGATTTGTACGGAAAGATATCCGACGCGCTCGAAAGCGGGAAGATTCCCACGCGTATTTGCCATAACGATTGCAATCTCAATAACATTCTTTTTGATGAAGAAACAAGTCTTCCTGTCGCTATTATTGATCTTGATACAGTCATGCCCTCGTCGCCTCTTTACGACTTCGGCGACAGCATGAGGATCGGAACCTGCACGACAAAGGATGACGAAAAGGATTTAAGCAAGGTTTCCTGCAATCTTGAATATTTTGAGGTATATGCGCGCGGATATATGGAGGCGTGCGGAGATATTCTTACAAAAGAGGAGCTTGAGCTCTTCCCGTATGCAGCTCTCATAATAACGGTGGAGGACGGAATCAGATTTTTAACCGACCACATAAACGGGGATACCTACTACCATATCGACTATCCCGGTCAGAATCTTGACAGAGCGCGCACTCAGCTGAAGCTTCTTTCGGACATGAAAGAAAAGCTTCCGAAAATCAGAGAAATTCTGCAGAAAATTTATGATGAGCTGGGCCTTGACGCCAAGGTTATATAAAAACAAAAAATTTACGGAGTAAAAGATGGAAGCAATAAGAGCAATCGTGCCGGCGGCAGGCAAAGGAAGCCGACTTCAGAAGGTCAGCGGAGATATGCCTAAGGCGATGTTTTCGGTCAACCGTAGACCGATGATTGATTTTGTTCTTAATAATATATCCTTTATTGACAGGAAGGATATATACATCGTAGTGGGCTACGGCAAGGATAAAATAATCGAGCATCTCGGAAGTGAATACAACTACGTTGAGCAGAAAAAACAGTTGGGAACAGGGCACGCTGTTATGGAGTGCTCAAGCGACTTTGCCGATTTTGACGGCAGTGTTCTCGTGACTTTTGGCGATATGCCTCTTTTCCGTCGTGAAGAGCTTGAGGCTATGTGCCGCTTACATAAGGAAACGGAAGCGGATTGCACGCTTATGACTGCGGAAAATCCCGAGCTTAAAATGTGGGCACGCGTTATACGTGATGAAAACGGACGTTTTGAGAGAATCGTTGAGGGTAAGGACTGCACGCCCGAGGAAGCAACAGTAAAGGAGCTGTTTTCGGGAGTTATGGTATTTAACAGCAAGTCTCTTTTCGAAATGCTTCCTAAGGTCGGATGCAAGAACGTTCAGGGTGAGTATTACGTAACAGAGGTTCCCGAGCTTATGAGAAAGCACGGGATGAAGGTTGAAACCTATTTTACCGAGGACGGAAATGACTTGCGAGGAATTAACACGCCCGAGGATCTTGAGGTCTGCGAAAGAATTCTTGAAGAGAGAATGGCACTTAAGGCAAGATAATCTTTATAAAGCAAATAAGAAGGGAGCAAGTAAATCCGACTTGCTCCCTTTTTTGCAAACGTATTGTATTTGTTCCGCTTTTATGGTATAATAACGTTAAATGAGAAAGCGCTTTTTTTGGTCGAAGCACCGATTGTATGAATTGACAGTCGGGATTATCAAAATCGACTTTCGGGTAAAATCTTTCGGAGGGCTTAATGTTAGGAAAAATAATAGACTTTACAAATGATGCGCTATACAGCTACATACTTATAATCCTTCTGGTGCTTGGCGGCATTTACTTCACGGTGCGTACGCGCTTTGTGCAGTTTCGCCTTATCGGTCAGCAGTTTAAGGAAGTAACCGAAAAGGGGAGCGGAAGCGGAGTTTCGTCTTTTCAGGCGCTTATGGTTTCCACAGCCTCTCGCGTCGGAACAGGTAATATAATAGGTGTTGCGACGGCTATATGTCTCGGCGGATTCGGCAGTGTCTTCTGGATGTGGGTTATCGCCATTATCGGAGCGGCTACGGCATTTATAGAGAGCACTCTTGCCCAGATTTATAAAAAGCGCGGCAAGGACGGATGCTACGGCGGTCCTGCTTACTATATAGAAGCGGCAACGAAGAAGAGATGGCTTGCGATAGTTTTTTCGGTGTTCCTTATTCTCACGTACGGTCTCGGCTTTAATATGCTCGCGTCATATAATCTTCAGTCGACCTTCTCGGCCTACAAGTTTTACGACGCGTCCTACACCCCCTGGATTATCGGTTTTGTAATCGCACTTCTTGTCGCATATTGCCTTATCGGCGGTGGCAAGCGAATCGTATCCGTGACAAGCTTTTTAGTTCCGATAATGGGAGCTCTCTATATTTTGTTTGCGATAGTTATTACGCTGATAAACGCGGCGGCGCTTCCGAACGTAATAAAAGAAATTTTCATCGGCGCATTTGACGTCAAAGCCATATTCGGCGGTTTTGGCGGCTCTTGCGTTATGTACGGCATAAAGCGCGGACTTTTCTCGAATGAGGCGGGTGTCGG
>JAZLCX010000131.1:0-56177 GCA_045614425.1 Eubacteriales bacterium
TTGACGCTTGCGCCGACGGGGGGAGTTCTCTTTATCGCTTCCTCGTAGGTTTCGTGCTCGTAGCGAAGGCAGCACATAAGTCTGCCGCAAGCGCCCGATGCCTTTGCGGAATTAAGCGAGAAATTCTGCTCCTTTGCCATCTTTATCGAAACCTGCACGAAATCGGTGAGGAATCCCGAGCAGCAGAATTTTCTTCCGCAAATGCCGAGACCGCCCATCATCTTTGCCTCGTCGCGAATTCCTATCTGACGGAGCACGATTCTTGTTCTGAAGGTTGAGGCGAGGTCCTTTACAAGCTCGCGGAAATCGACTCTGGTTTCGCAGGTGAAATAGAAGGTGAGCTTCGAGTTGTCAAAGGTATATTCAGCTGCAACAAGGCTCATATCGAGGCCGTGCTTCGCTATTTTTTCCTTGCATAAGATTGCCGCGTCCATCTCAGCCTGGCGGTTCTTCCGATCTTTCTCAAGGTCGTCGGAGGTTGCCGGCCGTGTAATTTCTTTAAGCGGAGTTACTATTTCCGACGAGGGAATGATTTTGTTCGGTAGCTTTACCGTTCCAATCTCAATACCGCGTGAGGTTTCAACTATAACGCGCTCGCCGACCGAAAGCTTATATTTACCGGGGGCAAAATAGTAAATCTTTCCTGCCTCGCGGAAATTAACACCTACGATTTCGGTGTTTTCCTCGGGCATCTCAGCCGCGTTTGTTACGTTTATTTCTTTTTCTTCGGACATTGTTTTTACCGTCCCTTACATTAATTTTATTCTTGCGCCCATATCCGCCACAATCGTAGAAATGCTTACGTTGCCTTCGGCATCCTGAAGCGCTGATGTGAGCAGCTCGCAAATAGCGAGAATTCTTTTGGTATTCATATCCCTGCCTGCCTCGCGCACCTTGCTGACGGAGGGATAAAAGAGGAGCGTCACGTTACTGTCAAGCTTTGTCAAGATGATATCACGAAGCGCGCATATAACGTCCTCTATTGCCGTCTTGAATTCCGCTCGTCCCCCGGGAAGCTCGGAGAGCACCGAGTATAGCTCCGAATAGGGCACCGACGGGTGGAGGGCGTTTACGATTCGCTCGGTGAGAAGTCTGTCCTCCAGGTTTTCACGCCCCGCCTTGTCGCCGAGCAGCAAAAGAAGTCTTCCTATTCTTCCGTCGGAGGACATAATTATTTCGTCAAGCTCTCCCCCGCTCTTCGACCTCGCCTGCATCGGAGCTAAGCCGCTCGTCAGAAATTTTCTGAGGTCGCTTTGCGAGAAGCGCTCGGTTGCGATAAGCTGTGCGCGGCTCTTGACGGTCGTCAGTATCTTGTCGGTTGAGTCGGCAAGAAGCATTATATACACGTTTTTCGGCGGCTCTTCAAGTACGGTGAGAAGTGCGTTCTGTGCATTGGGCGTCAGCTTATCCGCCTCGTCAATTATATATATTTTGTTCGTCGATTCGTTCGGGGAAAGGAACATATCCTCTCTGAAAAGGCGTATTTCCTCTACGCCGAGAGTTGCCTTTCCGTCCTTTCGCGAGAGGTGCATAATATCGGTGAAGTTGCCGTCCTTGATTCTCCGACAGGTGTTGCACACACCGCAGGGAAGAGGCAGGTCGCCCTTTTCCCGATTTTCGCAGTTAAGCGCTGCCGAGATTTCAAGAGCGAGAGTTTTTTTGCCCGAGCCCAGAGGACCTGCGATAAGGAGTGCATGGGGAAGCGTTGCGCCCGTAATTGACGCAAAAAGACGTTTTTTCGTTCTTTCGTTTCCGTAAAGCGACGAGAAATGTTCTCTCATACGAGCCCCCATTCTACCTAAAAATATACATATTTATTATATCAGTAAAACTCCGAAAAGTCAATGGTAGAATTTTTTAAATAAATATATAAAAAATATTGTAAAACCGTAAAGATTATGGTAAAATAATTGTTAACAACGGTGATGCCGTCATTTGACGTATTTTGTTGAGCGGCGAACCAAAACGGCCTCATTTGGTCGGGATTGGAGATTTTATGGAAAAGTTTTATCTTACTACGGCAATAGCCTATGCATCGAGGAAGCCTCATTTCGGCAATACCTACGAAATAATAATGGCGGATGCCTTCGCGCGTTTTCAGCGCAGAATGGGAAAGGATGTTTTTCTCTGTACGGGAACCGATGAGCACGGTCAGAAAATAGAAAATCTCGCCGCTGAAGCATCGCTCACGCCCAAGGCGTACGTTGACCGCGTCGCAGGTGAAATAAAGGGCATCTGGGACCTTATGAACACAAGCTACGATTACTTCATTCGCACGACCGATGATTATCACGAGAGTGCCGTTACGAAAATATTCAAGAAGTTTTACGACAAGGGCGATATATATAAGGGATATTACGAGGGCTGGTACTGCACCCCCTGCGAGTCCTTCTTTACCGAAACTCAGGTTGAGGGCGGAATGTGCCCCGACTGCGGCCGCCCCGTTTCGCAGGCGCGTGAGGAGGCTTACTTCTTCAAGATGTCGAAGTATGCCGACCGCCTTATAAAGCATATAGAGGACAACCCCGGCTTCATCGAGCCCGAAAGTCGCAAGAAGGAAATGATAAATAATTTCCTTAAGGCAGGTCTTCAGGACCTTTGCGTTTCGAGAACGTCGTTCAAGTGGGGAATTCCCGTTGACTTCGACCCGAAGCACGTTGTTTACGTATGGCTTGATGCTCTTACGAACTATATAACCGCCCTCGGCTACGACCCCGACAAGTCCTACGAGGAGCAGAACGAAAAATTCAAGAAATACTGGCCCTGCGACGTTCATATAATCGGCAAGGATATCTTAAGATTCCATACTATATACTGGCCCATATTCCTTATGGCGCTTGAGCTTCCGCTTCCGAAAAAGGTGTTCGGACATCCCTGGTTTAACTTCGGAAACGACAAGATGAGTAAATCCAAGGGCAACGTCGTGTTTGCCGACGAGCTTGCCGAAACCTTCGGTGTTGACGGCGTGCGCTACTACGCGCTTTCCGAAATGCCCTATGCTTCGGACGGCTCAATAACCTATGAGAGCGTTATTTCGAGATATAATAACGACCTCGCAAACAACCTCGGAAACCTCGTCAGCAGAACACACGCGATGACCAAAAAGTATTTCGACGGCATCGTTCCCGCACCCAATGCTGAGGAGGCGATTGACGGTGAGCTTAAGGCGGCTGTCGCTGAGGCGGTAAAGACTTCTCGCGAGCTTATGAATGCATTCCGCGTAGCAGATTCGCTCGAGGCTATATTTGCAATGTTAAGACGCGCAAACAAGTACATTGACGAAACTATGCCCTGGGCACTTGCAAAGAATGAAGCCGACCGCCCCCGTCTTGCAACGGTTATATATAACCTTCTCGAAGTAATAAGAGTCGGCGCGGCACTTCTCGTTCCTTATATTCCCTCGACCTCGGAGGCTATATTCAAGCAGCTCGCAACCGACGTTACCGATTACAGCACCCTTGAATCCTTTGGCGGCCTTGTCGCAGGTAAGCCTCTCGGTGAGTCATTCGTGCTTTTCCAGAGAATAGACGAGAAGAAATTCCTCGAAGAGATGGAGGCAAAGCGCATAGCTGCAGAGGCTAAGGCAGCCCCCGTTGAAGAGCCCGAGCACGAGGCGGAAATCGGTATAGAATCCTTTGGCGCGGTAGAGCTCAGAGTTGCGGAGATTCTCGCGTGCGAGCCTGTACCGAAGGCTAAAAAGCTTTTGAAATTGCAGGTTGACCTCGGCTATGAGAAGCGTCAGGTCGTTTCCGGAATAGCTAAATTCTATAAGCCGGATGAGCTCGTCGGCAAAAAGGTTATTATAGTAGCAAACTTAAAGCCCGCAAAGCTTTGCGGTGTCGAGAGCTATGGAATGCTTCTCGCTTCGGGCGAAGAGGACGTTAAGGTGGTATTCCTCGACAAGGATGCGAAAAACGGAGACAGAGTACACTGATGAAATATTTTGATTCACACGCCCATTACTATGACGAGCGCTTTGAATCCGAATGTAAAGAGGGCGTCGATAATCTTATCGACGCCCTCCTCGCAGGCAGCGTGTCATTTATTATAAATGTGGGCACATCACCCGAAACCTCACGCCTTGCTATAAACCAGGCTAAAAAACACGGGAATATGTACACTGCAGTTGGCATTCATCCCTCGGATTCGCAGTATCTCGGCGTGGGGCTTGACGAGGCTCTTTCGGACATTGAGGCGCTTATAAAAAATCCCGAAAACAAGTGTGTCTGCCTTGGCGAAATAGGTCTTGATTATCACTATCCCGATACCGACAAGGATTGCCAGATGAAATATTTCAAGGCGCAGATGGCTCTTGCCGAAAGGCTCTCAATCCCCGTATCAATACACGACAGAGAGGCGCACGGAGACGTAATGGAGGTTATAAGAAGCTTCCCTCGGGTCCGCGGTGTTCTTCACAGCTTCTCGGGCTCGCCCGAAATGGCAAAGGAGCTTATCGGTCTCGGTTATATGATTTCTTTTTCCGGCACCGTTACGTTCACCAACGCAAAACGGCCGAGGGAGGTTGCCGCTTCCTTGCCGAAGGAGTCGGTGCTTATAGAAACCGACGCCCCTTACCTCGCTCCGCACCCGAACAGAGGAAAGCTTAATCATTCGGGTTATCTTGAATTCACAAACGGCATTCTTGCCGAGTGCCTCGGAATTTCCGCCGAGGAGTGCGCGGCTGTGACCGAGGAAAACGCAAGAAGATTCTTCGGAATTTAATCTATATACGGACGGGGATGGCAGAACATCGTATGGAACATCATAAGATATTCTATCGGTATTTGCATAATATCAAAGCTTATTCCCATAAAGCCAAGCTCGGATAAAAGCTCGAGCTTGGCTTTTATATTTTCGGGGGACTCGTATGCGACTCTCACCGATTTTTTCTCTCCGCCCTCGTATCTGTTAAAGTTGAAGTGGTTTATCATGCTCCCCGTGTCGTATAAAATCTCCTGTCCCGAGGAATATGCGAGCCTTTTTGCATCCTTTTGGCTAAGCTCCTCATCGTCCATATATGCGAATGAAGGTATGTCTATATAAGCGCGTCTTGCTTCGCCTCGCTCTGCAAATGACGTCATGACCCGCCTCTCACCGTCTTCGAATGAGGGAATTATCGGAAGATGTGCCTTTTCGTACATTATTACGTATCCGTCACACGACTCGGGAATTTCCGTATCGGAATTGCCGTCAAGCTCGTAAAAGAGCAATAATCCGTTTTCTGAAAGCCTTGCCTTCATATTTTTTATAAATTCCGAAAGTGCCTCGGGCGACTCTTTTGCCGCTCTGTACGCCGCGAGCGTTATGCCCCTATATCCTCTTGATTTCGCCACGTCGATAAGCGTATTGAGGTATCCCTCGGAAAAATCCTCGCCCTCGTCGTAGACTCGGATAAGAGGGATTTTTTTATTTTCCTTTGCGGCCTTTAGGACTTCATCGTCGGAAAAGAGCATTTTTATTTTATCGCCCTCGCGTTTGGCGGCGGAAACGGTGATATAGGTGAGATAGGGCAGGGCAAGCGCAAGGCGGTCGGGCGTTGTGCTTTTGTAATAATATCCGTTGGCGTATGCCGAACCGTACGGAGCCGTGTCGTATTTTATCGCTATAAGCTGACCGGGATATATTTTGTCCGTACCCGAAAGGTAGGGGTTGTTAGCGAGGAGATTTTCGTACGTTACGTCAAATCTGTCGGCTATTTTATCAAGGGTATCAGAGCCTCTTACGCTGTAGGTCCTCGTCGGATTAAGTATGAGAAGCTTTTCTCCGACGACGAGTCTGTCGGGGTTTTCAAGCTCGTTATTTTCAATTATTTTCATCGGTGAGGTCGCGTGCTGTCTTGCAATTTTGAAAATAGTATCGCCGGCTTTAACTGTATGAATTTTCATAGGTCGTATCCTTTCCTTTTTTATTTGTATTTTATTCCTTTTCTGCATTACTCGTTACGCCTTTGGGTATAATCATACCGAAAAAATAAAAAGGAGAGTGCGAAATGAAACAAATAAGCCGAATATATGCAAGAGAGATTCTTGATTCAAGGGGAAACCCTACGGTGGAGGCGGAGGTCACACTGACTGACGGAACTGTTGCCGCGGCTAGCGTCCCATCAGGCGCATCAACGGGAAAGCACGAGGCGGCAGAGCTTCGCGACACAGAGCTTGAGAGGTATCACAGACGCGGTGTTATGACGGCGGTAAGCAACGTAAACGAGAAAATAGACCCGGCGCTTGTCGGCATCGACGTTACCGATATTGATGAGGCGGATTCGGTCATGATAGCCCTTGACGGCACGTACAATAAATCCGTTCTCGGCGCTAATGCCACTCTCGCGGTGTCCATAGCAATTCTTAAGGCGGGAGCTACGTCGTTCGGCATGCCGCTTTACAAATATCTCGGCGGTGCGCTTGTCGGGAAAATGCCCGTGCCTATGATGAATATATTAAACGGCGGAGCGCACGCCGCGAACAATATTGATATTCAGGAGTTTATGATAATACCCACTGGCGCATCGGGATTTTCGCACGGAGTGCGTATGTGCTCCGAGGTATATCACACTCTTAAAAATATACTTTCGTCAAAGGGACTGTCGACGGCTGTCGGAGACGAGGGCGGCTTTGCGCCGCTTCTTCCGTCGGATGAGGATGCAATAAAAATAGTAATTGAGGCAATAGAAAAAACCGGCTACAAGGCCGGTGAGGATTTTATGCTTGGACTTGATGCCGCTTCGTCCGAATGGTACGTAGACGGCGGATACGTGCTGCCGAAAAGACAGATTCGTTATACTGCGGATGAGCTTGTTTCATACTTTGACGGGTTATGTGATAAGTATCCGATTCTGAGTATAGAGGATGCCGTCGGTGAGGACGACACGTACGGCTGGAAAAGACTCACCGAAAGACTTGGGGAGAGGTGTATTCTCGTAGGAGACGACCTTTTTGTTACGGATGAGGAGCGGATTGTACGGGCAATGTCGGAAAAGGTTGCCAATGCCGTACTCATAAAGCCGAATCAGGTGGGAACCGTAACCGAGTGCGCCGACGCTGTATTTTCCGCAAAGGCGGGCGGCTACAAAACAGTAATGTCGCACAGAAGCGGCGACACCGAGGACACCTTTATCGCCGACCTGGCCGTCGCCTTATCCTGTGATTTTATAAAATCGGGTGCGCCCGCAAGAGCCGAGCGCACCGCAAAGTATAACAGACTTATGAAAATTGAGGAGGAGCTATTCTCTTCAAATTACGGTATTTAAAATTCTTACTTCAGAAAGCGGCGGAGAAGCTTCTTTGAAAATTCGCTTTTATAGGGGCGGTATCTCATCGGAAGGTCGATAAAGGTCTTTTTGTCAACTATGCTTTTTGTGTGAGAGAAGCTGTCAAAGCCCACCTTTCCGTGATATGCGCCCATACCGCTCTCACCTACACCGCCAAATCCGAGATTGCTTGTGGCAAGGTGAATGACGGTATCGTTTATGCAGCCGCCGCCAAAGGATATTTTTCTTACAGCCTCACGCGCTCTTTTTCTATCCTCTGTGAAAAGATAGAGTGCGAGGGGCTTTTCTCTTTCCGAAAGTATTTTGTAAACCTCATCAAAGGAGTCGAACGAGACGATGGGAAGAATAGGGCCGAAAATTTCCTCGCCCATAACCGCATCGTCAAAGCTTACGTTGTCCATAACGGTAGGAGCTATTTTCAGCGAGCTTTCGTTATACTCGCCGCCATAGACCACCTTTTCGCTTGAAATTAAGGAAAGAATTCTCGAAAAATGCTTTTCATTTATGATTTTTCCGTATTCGCTGTTTTCAAGTGGGTTATCTCCGCACTGCGCTTTTATTTCACGGATAATTTCACGCACAAGCTCGTCCTTTACCGATTTCTGACATAGAATATAGTCGGGCGCAACGCAGGTCTGCCCCGCATTAAGAAGCTTGCCGAAAACGATTCTTTTTGCCGCAAGGGGAATTTTTGCCGTTTCGTCAACTATAGAGGGACTCTTTCCGCCAAGCTCAAGCACGGCGGGTGTGAGATTTTCGGCGGCACGCCTTAGCACCTCTTTTCCAACCGACTGACTTCCCGTAAAGAAGATAAAATCGAATTTTTCCGAGAGAAGAGCCGCGTTTTCACGTCGGCCGCCACTGACCGTGGCGACGTATTCATCGGGGAAAATTTTTCCGAGCATATCCGAAATAAGCGCGCTTACGTTAGGTGCGTAGGCGCTCGGCTTGACTATGGCAGTGTTGCCCGCCGCAATCGCAGTGGCAAGAGGTGTCACAGTCAGAAGAAAGGGGTAATTCCAGGGGCTCATTATAAGGGTATTTCCGTACGGCGTGCGTATCTCATAGCTTTTTGCCGCAAACTGTGCAATTGGTGTTTTTACCCGCCTTGGCTTTGCGAATTTTTTCGTGTTCTTTATGAGATAGGATATTTCGGAGAGCGAGAGTCCCACCTCGCACATATAGCTTTCATACTCGCTTTTTCCAAGGTCAAGCCTCAGCGCCTCAAAAATTGCCTCTTCATTTTCTTTTACGGCAAGGTAGAGTTTTTTCAGCATATCAATCCTGAAGCTTACGGGAAGCGTTCTTCCGGAACTGAAAAAATCTCTTTGCCTTTTTAAGATTTCTTTTACGTTAATTTCCATAATTCATACCCCCGATTTGAATATATCATAAATCCGCCTCCAAGTCAATAAATAAAGAGAAAATCCACTTGCAAAAAAAATATATATATGATATACTAATCTCATCAAGGTGTTTGGAGATTTGCGATGAAAATAAAAAGCGGATTTGTACTCGAAGAGGTCGCAGGCTCATATCTTGCCGTAGCTGTCGGCGAGAGTGCGGCTGATTTTAACGGAATGGTAAGACTTAACGCCACGGGCGCTTTCCTTTGGAAGATTCTTAAGGAAAAGGACGTCAGCCGTGACGAGCTTGTCAAAGAGGTTGTCGCAGCCTACGACGGTGTTACCGAAAATGACGTTCTTCCCGGAATTGTCGCATTTGAAGAGAAGCTTCGCGGCGCGGGAATAATAGAGGACTAGGCGATGGGCTCGGACAAGCCGTGCGCAACGGTTGAGGAAGAAATCAAAGAGCACGGTACGTATGCAACGAATACGGTCGGCACAAGTATGCGTCCCCTTTTCAAGACGCACAGAGACGTCGTGCTTCTTAAAGCTCCCGAACGCGAAATAAGGAAATACGACGTAGTATTTTATAGCGATGCAAAGGGCAGACATATTCTGCACCGTGTAATAGGATTTCGCGAAGACTGCCTTATAATCCGCGGCGACAACACGTTTGTCAAGGAATACGTACCGCGCGAGCGAGTAGTCGCGTATATGGTCGCGTTTAACAGAAACGGCAAGCGTCACAGCACCGACGAATTCGGATATAAGCTCTATTCCCGACTTTGGCACTATATATATCCTCTTCGCGTCCTATGGCGCAAGATGAGAAGCCTTCTCGGAAAAATTAAAAGAAGCCTCTTTAAGAAAAAAACATAACTTACAAAAAAAGCACTGCACGTCACCGGGGGGTGAAATGCAGTGCTTTTTTATCTTCCGTAAACAGTGTTCAGGTCGGCATATTTTTTGCGGTCGAATTTTTCGAATTCACCTCGCCGAAGCCTGAAGCTCCAGTTGCCGTCCTTAGTGCCCGGGGTGTTCATTCTCGCAAAACTTCCGAGGTGAAGAAGGTCTTGTATAGGGAAAATTACAAGGCTTGACTTGCTTTTGAAGAGTGCCTCAATCATTGTGTCGCAGAGCTCCTTGTCGCTCGCACCGCGAGAGCCGAAATAATCAAATATACGTCCCCGTGTTACGGAATCAAGCTCGGAAACGTATCCGAAAAGGGTATTGTTATCGTGGGTGCCGCTGTAAGCCGCAGTGTCGGAGGTGAGATTCTTTGGCAGATGAGGTGAGCTTTCGTCACCGAAAAATGCAAACTGTAAAACACGCGTGCCAAGAAAGGAGCTGTAAGAGCGGAGCTCGTTTACATCTTCGGTTATGTCGCCGAGGTCCTCGGCAATTACCGTTTTGTTTTCGGTGTACGGCTTGATAGCATCTATAAGAAGCCGCCCCGGGCCTTTTATCCATTTTCCGTTTCGTGCGTCGGTTGCATTTCCGTCGATTGCGTAAAAATGCTCAAATCCTCTGAAATGGTCGATTCTTACTCCGTCAAATAGCTTAGCCGCGTATTCCATCCGCCTTTTCCAAAATGAAAAGCCGTCAGCTTCCATATACCTGTAGTCGTAAATCGGGTTGCCCCAAAGCTGACCCGTGCTTGAAAAATAATCGGGCGGCACTCCTGCGACAAGAGTCGGGAAACCGTTCCCGTCAAGAAGAAAATTCTTTCGGTTAAAGTAGACGTCGGCACTGTTCAGGTCAACGTATATGGGCACGTCGCCTATAATTTCTATGCCTTTTGAATTAGCGTAATTTTTAACCGCTTTCCACTCTTCTAAAAATTCGTAATAAATAAATTTCCAACCGAAAAGTCTGTCGTTGTCGGGTTCGAATTTTGTCCATTTTTGCCACGCGCCGCCGTTTTCCTCCGCGAGTGTGAGAAACTCCGCAGAAGCGGATAGCTCGGGCCACTCCGAAAGAAGAGAATCAATTTCGGAGCAGAGTGTGGGGTTTTTCGCCGCGCGCGATGCCGCAAGAAAGAGCAGCTCAAGCCGTGAGGACTTTATATGGGATAATCCGTCTGACAAGAGAGCCGCCGCCCTTTCGGACGACAGCTCTTCCTTGGTGATATAACCTTTGTCATAAAGTGACACGGGGTCTATTAAATATGGGTTTAATCCAAACAGTGAAGGAGATTTGTACGGCGAAGAGTACTTGTCGGGCGGTGAGAACGGCAGAGTTTGCCAAATACCAAAGCCCGAGTCGGCAAGAAGGTCGCAAAATTCACACGCCTCCTTGCCAAGTACACCTATTCCGAAATCTCCCCAAAGACTTGTGGGGTGCAGGAGCACTCCGCTTTTTTTCTTTTCCTTAAAGGACGTCTGCAATATCGTAAATAAGCCTTTCGGTTTTCTCCCAGCCGAGACAGGGGTCGGTGATAGATTTTCCGTAAATGTCGTTTTCGTGTATCGTCTGACAGCCCTCCTCGATGTAGCTTTCAATCATAAGTCCCTTGACAAGCCCCTTGATATCGTTCGAGTGACGGCGGCTGTGAAGGACCTCTTTTGCGATTCTTATCTGCTCGAGGTACTGCTTGTTTGAGTTTGCATGGTTGGTATCTACTATGACGGCAGGATTTGAAAGTCCGCTTTCGGAATACCTTTCGTAAAGAGCGTAAAGGTCCTCGTAATGATAGTTGGGGTGCATTTTTCCGTGTTTATCCATATAACCGCGTAAAATTGCGTGTGCGTACTCGTTTCCGAGCGTTTTTACCTCCCAGCCTCTGTATGAGAACATATGCGAGGATTGAGCGGCCTTTATTGAGTTCATCATAATATTTATGTCGCCGCTCGTAGGATTTTTCATTCCGACGGGAACCGAAAGACCGCTCGCGGTAAGTCTGTGCTGCTGGTTTTCGACCGAACGCGCGCCGATGGCTACGTAGGTCAGAATGTCGGAAAGATATCTGTAATTTTCGGGATAGAGCATCTCGTCCGCGCATCCGAGTCCCGTTTCGGAAATTGCGCGCATGTGTATCTTTCTTATGGCTATGATACCCTTAAGTATATCGGGCGATGCATTGGGGTCGGGCTGGTGAAGCATTCCCTTGTAGCCGTCTCCGGTTGTTCGGGGCTTGTTTGTGTATATTCTCGGAACGAGCATTATTTTATCGCTTACCTTTTCCTGAAGGCGCGCGAGTCTGTGAATATAATCAAGAACCGGCTCTTCGCTGTCGGCGGAGCAGGGGCCTATTATGAGAATGAACTTGTCGCTCCGTCCGGCGAAAATATCGTTAAGCTCGCTTATTCTTTCCTTACGGTACTTGAGTACTGTGTCCGTAACGGGAAACTGTTCCTTAAGCTCCTTTGGAATCGGAAGCTTTCTGTAAAAAATCATATTTTCCATTTTCTATACCTCAAGTGTCAATTTTGACATCTTCAAAGATTTTTATTCCGAGTGCCTTTAAATTTTCAAAAAAATGGGAATAGCTCTTCTTTACCGCCTCAGCGCCGTCAATTTCACCGCCGACAAGCGTAAGCAGAACCGAGAGTGCCATAACTATTCTATGGTCGCCGTGTCCCGAGAGTACCTCGGTCGGAGCATGAAAGTCTATCGGATATATAGCAACCGTATCCTCGTAAACACTGACCGCAGTACCGAACTTACGAAGCTCCCTAGCCATAGCTTCGGCTCGGTCGCTTTCCTTAATTCTGAGACGCGCTGTTCCGCTGAAGACGCCGCCGTATTTAGCCGCAGCAACCGCAAAAAGAACGGGAGCGAGGTCGGGGCAATCGCCTATGTGTATACCGGGAGAGCCTGAGGCAAGCATATCAAAATAACGCTTGTAAACTCTGTCGCCTTGAATGCTGTCGGGTGAAAGTCCCGAAATTTTCACCTGTCCGTCGAAAAGATTGAGTGCATCGGGAAATGCCGCACCTGAATAATCGCCCTCAACGGTTACGTCGCGGGGGGTAAAGACCTGACCGCCGGGAATTTTCAGCGTGTATTCGTCTGCCCATTCAACCGAAATTCCGAATTCCCGTACGGCGTTTACCGTGAGATTAATATAAGAACGGCTTTCTATCGGGGGTATTATTTTTATAATGCTTTCCGACTCGAGATTCGGCAGAGCAAAAATAAGACCGCTTATGAACTGACTGCTTACGTTTCCCTGAATACAGTATTCGCCGCTTGTGAGAGGACCTCTTACTACTATGCTTTCCCCGTCGTTTATATACGTGAGTCCCTTTTCTTCGAAAAGCTTCTCATAAATTCCCATAGGACGACGCATAAGACTCTTCGAACCGTAAAAAACAGCGGAATTGCCGGAGAGCATTGCTAAAGGTATCATAAAACGCAGAGTGCTTGCGCTTTCTCTTGCGTGGAGAGGGGCGGTAGGGGTGGCGTTTCTGAAATTCTTACCGAAAACGGTAACGTCGCTGCCGTGCTTTTCTGCTTTTATTCCGAGAGAGGTGAGGCAGTCAAGAGTTGCTTCTACGTCATCGCAGTCGGAAATACCGTGTACTGTACTTACTCCGTCGCACATAGCAGCGGATATCAATAGCCTGTGCGCCATGCTTTTGGAAGGAGGAGCGGAGATTTTGCCTCTCGCCGTGCCTTTTTCAATTCTTATTTTCATTCCTGAGAAGCACCCTCCAAAATAAAGTCGATAGCCATAAGGTAACCCCGGATTCCATGACCGCTCACGGTCTTTGCCGCTGCCCGTCTTATGTAGCTTACCTGTCTGAAATCCTCGCGCTCCTCAAGCTTTGAAATATGAACCTCAACGGTTTTTATTCCGACAGCCTTTACGGCATCGAGAAGGGCAATGCTCGTGTGTGTATATGCGCCGGGATTTATAACAATGCCCGAAGCCCCCTCGAAGTATGCCTCTTGAATTTTGTCAACGAGCGCGCCCTCGTGGTTTGACTGGTAGATAACGGCGTCAAAGCCCTTTTCCTTTGCGTATGATTCAATCATACCGGTGAGCGCCGCATAATCCTCGCGCCCGTAAATATCGGGCTCTCTTATGCCGAGCATATTAAGGTTCGGTCCGTTAATGATGTATATTTTATTCATATTCCGAAATTCCTTTCAATTCTTTCCCTGACACCGTCAGCATCGCAATCGGCATCTATTTTGCAGTCTGCTGTGCCGATATAAATGCCGTAACGCTCTTTGTATCTCTTTTCAATAGCCTCTCGGCTTTTTGAAAGAGGTCTGTCATCCGTGGGAATAAGGGCTGAAAGCGGGCGGTCAATGAAATAAAGCCGACCGTTTTCCTTAAGCGCCGAAACATTTTTACCTCGTAAAACAGCTCCGCCGCCGACCGAGATGACAGCACCGCACATCCCTGACACCTCGGCGATGACAGAGCTTTCAAGGTCGCGGAAATATTCTTCACCGTGATTCTCGAAGATTTCGGTGATGCTTTTGCCCGCGTGCTCTTCAATGAGGGCATCCGTGTCGACAAATTTACGTCCGAGTCTTTCCGAAAGCAACCTGCCAACCGTGCTTTTTCCGGCGCCCGGCATTCCTGTCAGTACTATGCTTTCCTTTTCTTTAAGCATGCTCCGGTAAATTTCTTCGATTATACCGTCCGGGTACTTCGTATCGAGGAATATTTCGGATGCGCGAACTGCCTGCGCGACGACCATATAAAGTCCGCCGGAAGCCGAAATTCCAAGCCCCTTTGCCGACATAATGAGCGGCGTTCTCAAGGGATTGTATATCGCGTCGATTACTCCCGAAAGACAGTCAAATCCCGAGAGAGACACGGGCGTGTCAAATATATTTGGGGACATACCCACGGGGGTGGTGTTGATTATTACCTCGGTATCTCTGTGATTTTTGTAAAAATCCTCGTAGCTTACCGCTCCGTCCTTTGCTGTTCTGCTGACACGGATTATGCTTTTTGCACCCGAGTTACGAGCCGCACACAAAGCGGTTCTTGATGTTCCGCCCGTGCCTAAAATCGCAACACGCTTATCGGCTAAAGACACACCGGCGTGCGAACAGAGGGCGAGCATACCGTAGTAGTCGGTATTGTAGCCGTAAAGCTTATCGCCTCTTTTGACTACCGTGTTCACAGCTCCGATTTCCTTTGCGGAGCCGTCTATGTAATCGAGATAGGGAATTACCGCGGACTTATAGGGAATTGTAACGTTTATTCCGAGAAAGTCGCGTTTTTTCATAAAAGTGTCGAGCTCTTCCCTTTGTATCTCGCAAAGCTCATAGTTGTAATCGGCGAGCTTTCCGTGAATATCTTTTGAAAAGCTATGTGAAAGTCGCTCGCCTATTAAACCGTATTTCATCTCTATACTTCCTTTTTTGTAAACTATTGTTCACTTTTTTCGCGAAGAAAGTCGGTTCCGTATCTTGTCGTAAGCATATCCGCAATTGCGATTGCTATTGCCGAGTCGACAACGGCACGGGCTCTGTGTATTATTGCGGGGTCGTGTCTGCCCGAGAGACTTAACTTTTCCTCGGTCATTGTTTTAAGGTTAACCGTATTTTGCTCCTTGAAAATCGACGGTGTCGGCTTCACTGCACAGCGCACTAAGATAGGCATTCCGTTCGTTATGCCGCCGTTTATACCGCCATTATGGTTTGAGGCGGTCTGGACTTTTCCGTCATCGAGGATAAATGGGTCGTTCGCCTCGCTTCCGAGCATATCCGCAAGTGTAAATCCCTCACCGAATTCAACGCCCTTGATGCCGCCGATGGAGAAGAGTATGTGTGAAATCATACTTTCCGCACTGTCAAACCAAGGCTCACCGATGCCGGCGGGAACGCCTATGACAGCGCTTTCAAGAATTCCGCCTACGCTGTCTCCCTTTTCCTTTGCCGCTTTGATTTCGGATTTCATAAGAGCTTCGGCATCGTCGGAAAGTGTGGGAAAGACTTTTTCCGAAAGAAGCGCGATATCCTCGGAATAGTCTTCAAATTTTCTGTCAGCTATTCCGTGAAGGCGGGATATATGCGTTCCTATTTCTATTCCGATTCCGTGAAGTGCCGAGCGGATTACAGCACCCGCAAGGACGAGCGCCGCTGTGACTCTGCCCGAAAAATGTCCGCCGCCGCGATAGTCCTCATATCCGTGGTATTTAATGCTTGCCGTATAGTCGGCGTGGCTGGGACGGGGGAGATTTCTCGTTTTTTCGTAATCACAGCTTCTCGTGTTTTCGTTGGGTATTATAACAGTCAGCGGAGCGCCTGTCGTATAGCCGTTAAACACTCCGGAAACAAAGGAATAATTGTCCTTTTCAACTCTCGACGTTGAAAATTCACCCGCGGGACGTCTTTCAGAAAGTCTTTTTTCTATATACCCGTCATCAATCTTTATACCGGGCGCGATTCCGTCAATAACAGCGCCGACACAGCTTCCGTGGCTTTCGCCGAAGATGGTAACGGTAAGGCTGTTGCCAAAAGTGTTTTTCATTATTTTAACATCTCTTTTCTCACAAGATTTGAAAAGTCGTCGACCGTGATTTTTTCCATTCGGAAGCTTCCCGGCTCATCTACGAATACGGCGTCAATGACACCGTTAAGGCATTTTTTGTCGTGTATTACAAACTCAAGAGCCTGTTCGATATTTCCGTCGTAAGCGGTGGGGAGTCCGAGCTTCCGAAGAACCCTTATAAGACGTGCTCTTACCGCTTCCGAAGAGGTAGGTATCATACCGAGCGCGACGCATTCGCCGTGATAAAGACCGTCCTTAACCGATTCTATACCGTGTCCGAGGGTGTGACCGAAATTCAAAACTTTGCGAAGACCGCTTTCGCGCTCGTCCTTTTCAACCACACTGAGTTTGATTTTAAGTGAGCGAATAATAATATCCTCAATGTCGAGCGAGCTTTCATTTTCAAAAGTAGCGAAAAGCTCGCTGTCCGAGGTGAGAGCCATCTTTATGACCTCTGCAAAGCCTGCCGAAATCTGCCTTTCGGGAAGGGTTTTAAGCGTTTCGGGGTCAATTAATACAGCCTTCGGTTGATAGAATGCGCCGACAATGTTTTTTACTCCTCCGAAGTTGACGGCGGTTTTTCCGCCAATCGAGGAATCCACCTGAGAGAGAAGCGTCGTCGGAAGATTGTAAAAATCGATTCCTCTCATATAAACCGATGCCGCAAAGCCGCCGAGGTCGCCGACAACACCGCCGCCAACCGCAACCAGACAGTCGCCGCGCGACATATCGAATTCGAGCATAACCGAGAGAATCTTTTCGAGCATCGCAAGGCTTTTTGTGCCTTCGCCCTCGGGAGCTGTGAAAATAACCGCTTCTTTAGACTTTTTAAGTATTTTTTCCGAGTATTCCTTCGGAACACCGGTGTCCGTAAGTATAAATACCTTTCTCTCAAGGTTGAATATCTCCTCCGCGGAGTCGATAAGTCCTGCACCGACCGATATATCGTATCCGTCTTTTCCAAGATTAATTCTAAGCTTATTCATAATATTCTCCATTCCGCCGCCGGCAGATAATCCGTTATTTTACACTATCATTCTTTAATATACGTTCCAAGAGATTTGAGCCTGTCACAGCACTTCCGAAGCTCGAGCATCATATCAGCGCCATCTTCGGTATTTACGTTTCCTTCAGCCTCAACGTAGAAATAATACTGCCAAAGCAGCTCCTTCATCGGACGGCTTCTGAGGCTTCGCATATTAAAGCCGTGCTTTCCTATAATTTCTATCGCCTTTGCAAGCGCTCCCGCCTCGTTGCGTACTGCAAACATAAGCGAGGTGTGAATATTAGGGCTGTTCGTCTCATATCTGTTTTCAGCGCGTGAAAGCACCGCGAATTTTGTCGTGTTGGTTCTTGCCACGTTTATATTTCTCTCAAGAACCTGAAGCCCGAAGATTTCCGCAGCCTCCTCGCTAGCTATCGCGGCGAGCGTTTTATCGTTTGAGCGGGATACCTCCTTCGCCGCAAGGGCTGTATTTGCATACTCAAGCTGCAAAAATCCCTTTTCTCTTATATACGAGGCGCACTGTCCAAGTGCTTGAGGATGGCTGATTACCCGTTTTATATCCGAGAGCGAAGCACCGGGAAGAGCAAGAAGGTCGTGTGAAACCGGAAGTTCTATCGTATCGGTTATATAAAGAGAACCCGAAAACATAAGGTCTGTTACCTGACCGACCTCGCCGTTATAGCTGTTTTCTATCGGAAGTACAACGGCATCGCAGCTGCCGTTTTCAACTGCGTGATATGCACATTCAAAGTTGTCATAGGCAATCTTTGCAGCAGAGGGGAAGAGCTTTTTGGCGGCAATGTGCGCAAATGCCCCCTCTGTTCCCGAATAGGCTATCTTCATTCCCTCGATAAGCCGTCTCTGGTAGTCCTTCGAGATTGAAATATTGTTTTTTATGAAATTTACGTAATACTCGCGAATCACTTTGTCCGAAACCAATTCGGAATTTCTCGCGATAACCTCGGCTTCACGCGACGAATCGGTGATTTGCAGTCCGTGCTCTATTTTATGCTCGGCGATCGCCTTTACTGCACTCATACGCATAGTGAAGAGCTCTGCCATCTTTTTATCAATTTCGTTGAGCTTGTTTCTTGCCTTTTCAAGTGAATTCATAATAACCCTCATAGCATCAAGTTAACAGTGTTAACATAGTTTGATATAACTATTATATCCGCAAAAAATAACAAAGTCAATAGTTTTAGAGGATTTTTTACTAAAAGTATTGTTTTTTTAGGAAATGTTTGATATACTGTTAACAGTATTAACTTGCGTGGAAGGAATCTCACTTATGGAGGAATCGTATATCGAGAGCAGTGTGCGTACACGGCTTATAATAGCTGGTATCAGCGAGCTTGAAGAGCGCGGAATAAGAGATTTTTCTCTCAGAAGATGCGCAATAAGGGCACAGGTGTCATGTGCCGCGCCATACCGTCATTTTCGCGACAAAGAGGATTTTCTCTCCGAAATAATAAAATACATAGCTTCAAGGTGGGAGCTTCTTTACCGTGAGATTGAGAAGGCGTTTTCAAACGACCTACGCCGTAGGATAATCGAGCTTGCCGTCTTGAACCTCAGGTTCTGGATAGCGAATCCGAACTACCGCTCGATCTTTATGTCGCTCTCCCCGTCGGGAACTAATACGCTTTTGGACTTTGACGGCGCTCTTCTTTCCTTGATAGAGGAATATTGCGTCGGCACGGAGTATGACGCCGAGCTTAAAAAGTATGCGGTGCGCGCTTTGATTTACGGCTCGCTTACGCTTGCGGAGGGCGGAGACCGTGCAGCAGTAACAGAGCTTTTGCGGAAGAAAATGGAGGAAGAATTTCCTAAAAGAGATTAATAAAAAAAGGAAGCCGGCGTCAGCCGAGCTTCCTTTTTTTATATTACGGAGCAAACAAGAATGAGTATTCCGAGGAATGCGAAATTGAAAATGGAGAACTTCAGAATATACATTGCCGTGTGTCCCGGGGATTGCTTTGAATATTCTCTGAAGGTTATAAGACTTGCAAGAGATGATATCATAGTGCCGACGCCCCCGATGTTTACACCGAGGAGCAGGTGACGGTAGTTGTCGGTAAACTGAGAAAGCAGAATTGCCGACGGAACGTTGCTTATAAACTGACAGGAGAGCGCGCTGAAAACCAGCGTGTTTTTTTCGAGAAGCATCGAGAGAAAATCTCGCACCACCCCTATTCTTGCCATATTTCCCGAGAAAATAAAGAAAAAAACAAAGGTGAAAAGAAGTCCGTAATCGACCTGACATAGCGCAAGTCTGTCGAGAAATAAAAGGGATACGAGAATCACGATAAGACCGACGTAATACGGAATTAATCTGAAAACGATAAGAATTGAAAGGGCAAACAGAAGCAGATAGACAAGAGTTCGCATAACAGGAAGGCTTGCCGCGCGCTCCTCTATTTCGAGCGGCTCGCTTTTTACGAAAACAAGGCAAAAGAAGGTTATAAGCGCCATTGAAACGATAAACGGTATGAGCATTATCGAGACAAATTCGAGGTCGGGAATGTTGAATTTCGTATATAGGTACAGATTTTGGGGATTGCCAAACGGTGTCAGCATACCGCCGAGATTTGCCGCAATATTCTGCATTATGAAGGTGAACGCCATGTATTTCTCCTTACCCGTGGCATGTAAAATGAAATAACCGAGGGGCAGGAAGGTGAGAAGCGCCATATCGTTCGCAATGAGCATCGAGCCGATAAAGGTTATGTATACGAGCGCAAGAATGCAGATTTTCGCGTTTCTGAATCTGCGGATTATTGCCTTTGCGAGCGTGTAGAAAAAGCGTATATTGCGTAGGGCAGATACCACGGCAAGAACAGAAAAAAGGCAGGCAAGTGTTTTGAAATCAAAATATCCGATATATTCCTTATCGGGCGGTATTATCACAGAGGTTACTGTGGCCGCAAGCGCGGCTATAAGCATAACGACGTTCGTTTTGACGAAGCTTTTGAGGCGTTGCATATATTCTCCGAGTATTATAAGAGTTGTCATAAGAGAAGAGCCAACGGGAGTTGACTCTTCGATAATTTATTTTTTCCAGGTCGCAGGCGTGAAAAGTATAAGCATTGGGAAAAGCTCAAGCCTTCCCGCAAGCATATCAAATGTAAGGGTAAGCTTTGAGAGTATCGAAAGATGGGCGAAATTTGACATGGGGCCGACCGTAGAAAGACCCGGACCGATATTGTTTATAGCGGTTGTAACCGCTGTGAAATTCGTGACAAGGTCATACTCGTCAAATGAAAGTATAATGACCGATGTAGCGAAAACTATGAAAAAGCAAATGATATACGCATTTATCGAGCGAACGACCTCGTGCTCAACGGGACGCTTGTCAAGCGTGATTTTTTTGACCTGCCTCGGATGAACGAGCGCCTTAAGCTCCCTTGCCATACCCTTAATCAGAATGAGTATTCTCGAAACCTTAATACCGCCGCCCGTGCTGCCCGCGCACGCTCCGATAAACATAAGAAGCACTAGTACAGTCTGCGAAAGATTGCGCCACTGTGCAAAATCGGCAGATGCAAAGCCTGTAGTTGAAATTATCGAGGAAACGTTGAACGCTGAGTGCTTTATAGCTTCGCCGAGAGTTTCAAAGCTTGAAAGGTTGTCAACCGTTATTATAGCTATCGCAACGGCTACGATTAGCACAAAAACCTTGATTTCGGAATTTAATGCTTCCCTGAATTTGCCACGCAGAGCAAGGAAATACGCTCCGAAATTTATCGAAAACAGCAGCATAAATACCGTAGTCACTATTTGAACGTAGGAAGAATAGGATACGAACCCGTCGTTTCTTATGCCAAATCCGCCGGTTCCCGCAGTAGCGAAGGAAATGCATACCGAGTCAAAAACAGGTGTGCCGTCAATGAGGAGAAGAATAAACTGCAAAAGTGTCATCACAAAGTAGATAACGTAGAGAATAAAAGCTGTAGTTCTTACACGGGGTACCAGCTTTGAAACCGAGGGGCCCGGGCTCTCCGCCTTCATTATGTTGATGTTGTGAGCACCGCCGAGGGGAAGAAACGCCATAACGAAGACGAGAACTCCCATGCCGCCGATCCAGTTTGTGAAGCAACGCCAGATGTTTACACAGCGCGGAAGGTCACCCGGCAAAAGAAAAATTGACGAGCCGGTTGTCGTAAAGCCGGAAACCGTTTCAAAAAGTGCGTCAACAAAGGATTCCGTAAGTCCCGAGAACATAAACGGGAGTGCTCCGAAAAGGCTTAAGAATATCCAAGAGAGAGCAACCAGAACGTATCCGTCACGTGAGTAAAGCTTTTGATTCTCGGGCTTTTTGAAAACGCAAAGCACACCTATCGCCGCCGCAATCAACAGCGACCAGAGGAAAGATAACGCCGCACCCTCCCGGAAGTAGATGCCGACGGCTATCGGCAAAAGAAAGAATGCCGCCTCAAAAATGAGAAGCCACCCGACAGTGTATTTTATCATTTTGTAATTCATAATCTAATATCACCTTAAAATGTCCGAAATGTTATTAAGGCCGAGATGCTTTGTAACGACGACGACGCTGTCACCGGGCAAAATAACGTCCTGACCGTGCGGTATTATTACGGATTTTCCGCGCAAGATTGCAGAGATAAGAACGTCATCCTTTAGCTTTTTCGCAAGCTCTGCGATGGGAGTATTTATGACAGGCGTCCGTTCGCCGACCAAAAATTCGGTAGCCTCAACCTCGCCCTTTATGAGCGTGTACATGTTTTCCATATTGCTGCCGACAGCCTTTTTCATCGACCTTACGAAGCGGACGATTATGTCGGAGGTGATGAGCTTTGGATGTATTACACTGTCAAGCTCGAGCTTTTCAATTATCTCGTCGTACTCGGAGTTGTCGATTTTTGTTATAGTCTTCTTTACCGAGGATTTTTGCGCTGCGAGCGAGAGCATAATATTTTCTTCGTCGGTGTCGGTGATGGTAACCATTGCATCGGCATTTTCGATGCCTTCCTCAAGAAGCAGGGCTCTGTCGGTTTCGTCACCGTGAATAACCGTTATTTCATCGTGCCTCTTGGCAAAGCTTTCGCAGGCATCTGCGTCATTGTCGATAACCTTCACGGAAATCGGCTGCTTTTTCAAAATATCACAGAGGTAATGGGTAATATCGTTTGCACCGAGAATAATAGCATTTTTGATGGAATGAAGCTCGCATCCGGTTTTTTTGAAGAAAGCCGAAGCGTTCTTCGGTGTGGCGATGATCGATATAACATCGCGCTCAAGGAATATGAAGTTTCCGTTTATGATATGAGCCTCGCCGTCTCTTTCCGCAGTGCAGAAGAGTATATCGCACTTGTGTGTTGCCGTAATGCTTTTAACCGACGAGCCGATGAGAGAAGAATTTTCGGAAATTCTGAACTTCAAAAGCTCGACTCTGCCGCTTGAAAAGCTTTCAATCTGAGTTGCGGCGGGGAAACGCAGAATTCTGGCAATTTCCTCGGCTGCGGCATAGTCGGGGTTTATGACCATGGCAAGCTCAAGCTCGTTTTTCAAATATTCGCTTTCGGCATTGTATACCGGATTTTGAACTCTTGCGATAACCTTGCAGCGTCTGTGGCGCTTAGCTATCATACAGCAGAGAATGTTCAATTCGTCCGAGCCCGTAACGGCAATCAGAAGGTCCGCCTTATCAATTCCCGCCTCCTTGAGCGTAGTAAAGGTCGCTCCGTTGCCGACGATACCAAGCACGTCGAGCTTCGCAGTAAGGTCGTTAACCTTCTTTGCCGAGAGGTCAACGACGGATATATTGTTTGCATCCTGTACAAGCTCTGCCGCGAGGGCAGTGCCTATTTCACCGCATCCAACTATGATTATGTTCATACAGTCCACCTGAATAAAAATATATATAATTATATACCCCTTTTTTAAAAAAGTCAATATCCCCCAAAAAAGCAAATTTAAGCGCCCCGCCGCTCTCGGTGTACAAAAATAACGGAAAATGTAAAAAAACAAACAATTTCAGCAGAAAATACCGTCACGGAATAGAAGAAAAAAGCGTTTTTTCGCGTATGCGCGTTTTGTTCACAAAAAATTAACACTTTTCTTTTTTGATACACTATTGAAAAATTGACTAATTTGGTATAGAATATATGAGAAATAAAATTTGTCGAAATATTCGGCACTTTTTCAAATGAAGGATAATAGAAAAAATGGCAAGATTTGTATATGCGGATAACGCGGCAACAACATCGGTCAGCCAAGAGGTGCTCGAGGCCATGATGCCCTGCTTTACGGACGTGTACGGAAACCCGTCAAGCGTTCACGAGAAGGGTAGAGAGGCAAAGGAACTTCTTGATGCCGCACGGGAGAAGATAGCTAAGGCGTTCAACTGTCTTTCCTCTGAAATATATTTTACCGCCTCGGGAAGCGAAGCTGACAACTGGGCGATAAAGGGCGCAGCATATAAGATGCGCGAAAAGGGAAGAACGCATATCGTTACGAGTAAAATCGAGCATCATGCGGTTCTCAACACCTGCGAGGCTCTTGCGCGTGACGGATTTACCGTAACCTACGTAAACGTTGATGAAAACGGAGTTGTCGACCTTGATGAAATCAGGGCGGCGGTTACCGAAAAAACCGCACTTGTTGCAATAATGTTTGCCAACAACGAGGTCGGAACTATCGAGCCTATTGCCGAGATAACCGATATAGCTCACGCGGCAGGAGCATTGATGTTTACCGACGCGGTACAGGCTGTCGGAAACCTTGAAATCGACCTGTCTCTCTTAAAAGTGGATATGCTTTCGCTTTCGGGACATAAGCTGCATGCTCCCAAGGGAATCGGAGCTCTGTACGTACGCCGCGGTACCAATATAATAAACCTCATAGACGGCGGCGGACAGGAGAGAGGCAAAAGAGCGGGAACCGAAAACCTTCCCTATATCGTAGGACTTGCACGTGCTTTGGAAATTGCAAACGAAAAACTTAAGGATATGCCGCGCGTTGCGAAAATGCGTGACAGACTTATCGAAGCCCTCACAAAGATCCCTTATTCCAAGCTTAACGGACACAGAACCGAAAGACTTGCCGGCAACGTTAACGTAAGCTTTGAATTTATCGAGGGTGAGAGCTTGCTTTTGTGGCTTGATATATCGGGAATCTGCGCGTCGACGGGCTCTGCCTGCTCCTCGGCTTCTCTCGAAGCCTCTCACGTGCTTCTCTCGATGGGAGTGCCGCACGAGAAGGCACACGGCTCGCTCCGGCTTTCCATCTCTCACGAGACAACGGACGAGGATATCGATTATATAATTGCAACCGTTCCCGGTATAGTTGAAAAATTGCGTAATATGAGCCCTCTTTGGGAGGACGTAGTAAAAGAAAATAACGGAGTAAAGTAAAATGAAATACAGCGAAAAGGTAATGGACCACTTCACAAATCCCAGAAATGTGGGCGAAATAGAGAATGCCGACGGCGTGGGAACCGTTGGAAACGCAAAATGCGGAGATATAATGAAAATGTACCTCAAAATTGAGGATGACGTGATAACCGACTGCAAATTCAAGACATTCGGATGCGGAGCGGCTATAGCAACCTCTTCAATGGCGACCGAGCTTATAAAGGGAAAGAGTGTCGAGGATGCGTTAAAGCTTACAAATAAGGCGGTTGTAGAGGCTCTCGAGGGACTTCCGCCCGTAAAGGTGCACTGTTCCGTGCTTGCGGAGGAGGCTGTCAAAACTGCCGTTGCAAATTACTATGAAAAAATCGGTAAGCCGGTGGATTTTGAGATAGAGAAGAGCCACGAGGAATAATTCTCAACTAATTGCGGGGGCGATTTAGCTCCCGTAATCTGAATTTTGGGGGATTTATATGAAGATACTACTTGGAATGAGCGGCGGAGTTGACAGCGCATACGCGGCATGCCGTCTCAGAGAAGACGGCCATGACGTTGAGGGCGCAGTTCTTGTCATGCATTCTCACACCGACATTCGTGCTGCCGAGGAGGCGGCTGACGGCATCGGAATTCCTTTGCACAAAATAGACTGCTCCGAGCTTTTTGAAAGCAAAGTAGTTGAGAATTTCATATCGGAATATCTTGCGGGACGTACTCCTAATCCTTGTATAGTCTGCAATGCCGAGGTTAAAATGCGAGTCCTTTACGACTACGCAATTTCACATGGGTTCGATGCTATCGCGACGGGGCACTATGCTCGCATAGCAGAAAGAGCCGGAGAATACGGCATAAAGCATACCGTGTCAAGAGCGAAGGACCGAAGAAAAGACCAAAGCTATATGCTTTACAGACTTTCTGAAGATATACTTTCCCATCTCCTGTTGCCTCTTTCCGATAAAGAGAAGATTGATATAAAGAATGAAGCGTCAAACCTCGGAATAACGGCTGCCGATAGGGGTGAAAGCCAGGAAATATGCTTTATTCCGGACAATGACCACGCGGCGTTTATAGAAGCGCGTACAGCGCCGTCTCCCCACGGTCATTATATAAATATGGAAGGAAAAATACTCGGTGAGCACAGCGGTATCATAAGATATACGGTCGGTCAGCGCAAGGGACTGGGTATCGCTATGGGAAAGCGGGTTTTCGTTACTGAAATCAACGCCGAAAACAATACTGTGACTCTTTCCGAGGAGGATAAGGTCGGGGATAGATTCTCAATTCGTGACATGGTATTTCCCGGAATTTCCGAACCGAAAATAAACGAGAAGCTGTCGCTTCAAGTCAAGGTAAGATACCTTGCACCGCCGGTTTCCTGTACTGTTGAATATCTCGGCGGGGGAAGAGCAGAGGTCAAACTGGACCTTCCGCAGCGAGCTATAACACCGGGGCAATCGGCTGTTTTTTATGAGAATGATGACGTTCTGGCGGGCGGTTTTATTGTTTAAATTACCTATATAATATATTAAAGGCGGATGATAAGAGCCGAATTTTGTCGGTTTTATTGTCCGCTTTTGCTTGTTATTGACGTAGAAAAAAGCTTGAAATATTTGTGCAATATTGACAAAACGGGCATTCGCTGGCAAATATCCCCAATATACAAAAACAATGGCAAAATAGTAAATTTAACTTACAAAATACCGAAAACAGATAAAAATATGCCGAATTTCAAGGATAAAAAGCAAATATAATTTACAATTGCCTTATTTTTCCGTTTTAACGTTTTTTTAATGTAAAGAAGTGTTTACATTTTGCGACTTGCGGGTTTTTGCAGCAGTCTGAAATCAGCCTTTGCCTGCCGTTCGGCACACATTTACACTCTTGACAATTATTTACACGTATGTTATAATTTATTCCGTACTAATGCCCGAGCTATGTCGTTTTTGCGGTGTGGCGGAGGTTAAAATGAATTTTTGGAGGAAACCAATTCATGAAGAAGTCTTTGTTTCAGAAAGTGATCTGCTTTGTTCTTTCTGCAACAATCCTGCTCGGTGTCTTCGCGATTACCGCGAGCGCCGATTCCTCGTACGACAGAGGATATTCTTCAAACCGCGACACTGCGTCGTCGCTTGAAGATATGAAGGCTCTGGTAGGCATTTCGTCATATCAGCAGTACCTCGCTGAGTACGGAGAGCCTTCCGTCGAGGAAGGAATGGAAACGGTTAAGGTCGATGTTACCAACCCGATTTCAAAGGAATATGCAGAGATTGTGGCGGATAGTTTGCTTTGCCAGAACGCGATGAAGGAAAATCCGGAGGACTGGTTCAGCTTCGGCAACAACCAGGAGGGCTCTCTCTACATTTCGGATAAGGGAGAGGTAACCTGGAATTTCCGTATTGATGTAGCAGGCTACTATTACATCAAGCTCGATTATTTCTCCTGCATAACCGCGGAGAGCAGTATCAGTACGATTGAGCGTAAGCTCTACATCGACGGTATGGTACCTTTTGATGAGGCGAGCTACATATCACTCAGTAAAACGTGGGGATACACCAATATAATCACGGCTGATCCCGTTCCCACCGATGAGCCCGACGGAGCTACAACGGTGTACGAGCAGAAGAGTGACGGATACTACAAGATATCTACGGTAATTAAAGACGGCATGAAGACCGTTACCACTTATGTTCTTTCGCAGGACATAAACGGAAACTCTATGGCACCGTCTATTACTCCATCTCCCTCGTGGAGCACCTATTACTGCCAGGACAAATCGGGTTATTATCAGGGGTACTTCCGTTTCTATCTTGCTTCCGGAAATCACCAGATAACTCTTGCCGCTGTGCGTGAGCCGGTAATCATCAAGGGAATAGAGCTCGTGCCTTATGACCCTGCACTTAATGCGATACCTTCTTACGAAAGCGTTAAGCAGATGTACGCCGATAAGGGATATCAGTCTGCGGACGGCGAGATTACGAACATTCAGGCGGAATTCCCGGATTTCGTTTCCGACTCTTCGGTTTATCCTTCTAACGATAAAACCTCTTCGGCAACCTATCCTTCCGTTTCGAAGGCGCAGCTTCATAACGTAATCGGAAAGAACAGCTACGACGCTCTCGGTCAGTGGGCAGCCTACAAGTTCTCGGTTGATAAGACCGGACTTTACAAACTCAATATGCGTTATCAGCAAAGCACCTTGCAGGGTATGTATCTCTGCCGTACATTGAAGCTTCAGGGCGGAATGTACAGCGACGCTGACGGTATGCCTACGGTTCCGTTTATGGAAGCGTATGACACCCAGTTCCCCTATAGCAAGGACTGGCAGTCATCGTTCGCAGGCGACAGCAACGGAAACATTTTTGAGTTCTACTTCGAGGCGGGTGTCGAGTATACGCTCTACATTGAGTGCTCGCTCGGCTCGCTTAACAACCTTGTACAGTCGGTTGAGAACACTCTTAACGTGCTCAACGATTGCTACCTCAGAATATTGCAGCTTACGGGTTCAGCACCCGACGAATACCGTGATTATGGTTTCCTTGAAATAATGCCCGACGTTCTTATCAGCTTTGGTGAGCAGGCGATGGAGCTTGAGAGAATAAGACTTGAGCTCAAGAACCTTTGCGGAACGAACGGCTCACATATATCGACACTCGGTACGGTTGCGCTTCTTCTTGACGACATGAGCAGAAACGATGGTTATAACATAGCATCGAACCTCTCTACTCTCAAGGCTTATCTCGGTACTCTCGGTACTTGGGTAAACGACTCTAAGAAGGGCAAGCTCATTCTCGATTCTATCAGCGTATGTCCTTCGGATACGTCGAGAAGCGATCTTCCCAGCGCAAAGGCGGGCTTCTTTAAGTCCATTTGGTTTGAAATTACATCCTTCTTCTACTCGTTCATAACCGATTACGACAAAATGGGTGTAACAGAAATCAACTCCGACAACGACGTTTCCATTGACGTTTGGCTTGCGATGGGACGTGACCAGTCGAATATTTGGCGTAGAATGGTGGACGCGCAAGACGGCTTTACCGACAGAACCGGTTACGCTGTAAACCTTAAGCTCGTTACAGCTTCGACGCTTCTGCCTTCGGTACTTGCAGGAAAGGGACCAGACGTTTACATGGGACTTCCGGCAGCGACGGTAATTAACTACGCTATTCGTGATGCGATTCTTGGCGTCAGCGGAAACTACGGCGGCGAGAATTTCGATAACACAGCATTCAATACTACTATTTATACTTATAAGAGCGAAAACGGTATAGAAAAGACCACTGAGTATAAGGGCAAAGACGGACTCTCGTTCGTTTCTCTTCCTTATAAGCAGTATGCGGAGGAGAATTTCGTTCCCGCAGCGATTGATACGCTTACTCTTCTTGACGTGTCGTACGGATTGCCGCAGACGATGACCTTCTCTATGATGTTCTACCGTATGGACATTCTCGCCCAGCTCGGTCAGGAAGTGCCTGAGACCTGGGACGACCTTCTTTCGATGCTTCCCGTACTTCAGTCAAACAACATGCAGTTTGGTATAGATTACATCGGTATGCTTGACTACATGCTTTATCAGAAGGGCGGCGGAATGTGGAAGTATGACGAGGATCCCGCGCTTGTCGAGTATGCAGGTTCAAAGGTTGACCTTGACAGCGACGTAGCTCTTGAAGCCTTTGACTTTGTATGCCGACTTTACAGTGACTATTCCTTCCCGGTATCTTACGATGCGGCTAACCGCTTCAGAACCGGTGAAATGCCCGTACTCGTAGGTGGCTATACGGCGCTTTACAACCAGCTCGTCGTTTATGCTACCGAAATTGAGGGTAAGTGGGAATTCTGCCCGCTTCCCGGCTGTGCAACTTACGACGATAAGGGCAACAGAACCTACATCAATTACGACTCCATTGCGAGCGTTGGTGCGAGTGTAATACTCTACGGTTGTGAAGGCGAACAGAGAAATGCTGCTTGGGAATTTATGCAGTGGCACACCTCGGCTGACATTCAGTCCAGCTACGGCAACCAGATGGTTTCGATTCTCGGACCTTCCGCAAAGTATGAGACAGGTAACATCAATGCAATACAGGACCTTTCCTGGACTGCAAGTGAAAAGGATGCTATCCTCGACCAGATTGAGCACATGTCATCTATAGTTAACTACCCTGGTTCTTACTATATCGCAAGATATATCAAGTTTGCATTCCTTGATGCCGTTAACGAAGGCGCAGACCCCGTTGACGCACTCAATGGATACATTGATGCAATTAACGCCGAGATAACCCGTAAACGCGAGGAATTCGGCCTTAAAACCGGCGACCCAAGTTAATAGCTACAATCAAGGAGATAAATAAATGTCACAGACAAATGCAAAAAAACGTCCGACACAACGCTCTGAAATGTCAAAGCTGCAGTGGACGTGGAAGGAGATGAAGAAGAATAAAACGGCGTACTTCATGGTCGCACCGTTCTTTATCCTCTTCATCATCTTCACGGTCCTGCCGGTATTTCTTTCGATAATTTTGAGCCTTACGGACTTCAATATGCTGCAGATGCCTCATTGGAAGGGACTTTCCAACTATACAAGACTCTTCCTCGAGGACGATATATTTATTCTCGCGTGTCAGAATACTCTGATTTTCGCGGCAGTAACAGGTCCTGTATCGTATCTGCTTTCGCTCTTGGTAGCATGGTTTATCAATGAGCTTCCTCCCAAAATCCGCGCGGTAGTAACGCTTGTCTTCTACTCGCCCTCGATTTCGGGTCAGGTTTACCTTATATGGAAGACACTCTTTTCTTCCGACTCACACGGTTGGGCAAACGCCACGCTAATGGATTTAGGTATAATAAATTCACCTATCCTGTGGTTTGAAAACGCCGACTACGTAATGCCGCTTTGTATTATAGTTGCACTGTGGACCTCGCTCGGTACGGCGTTCCTGTCCTTCATTGCCGGCTTCCAGACCATTGACCGTTCAATGTATGAGGCGGCGGCGGTTGACGGAATTAAGAACCGCTGGCAGGAGCTCTGGTTTATCACGCTCCCGACCATGCGTCCTCAGATGATGTTCGGTGCGGTGCTTGCAATCACGGGTTCGTTCGGATTCGGTGCGGTAGTTGACGCACTTTGCGGATTCCCGTCGGTTGACTACGCTGCGCATACGATAATGCACCACCTAAGTGACTACGGCGGTGAGCGATATGAAATCGGTTATGCTTCGGCAATAGCCGTGGTGCTCTTCGTAATAATGTTCGTAAGTAACATTGCGGTTAAGAAGGCACTTTCGAAGGTAGGTGAGTAGTAATGGCGAAGTTTAAAAAATTAAGAACCAGGGGTCACCGAGTCGTACTTAACCGTTCGGCCGGAGGCGACACGGGTATAACCATCGTACTTACCATACTCGGAATATTTATGTTCCTTCCCATGTACTACGTTGTCATCCAGGCGTTCAAGCCCCTCGACGAACTTTTCATGTTCCCCCCTCGCTTCTACGTAATCAATCCTACGTTTGACAACTTTACCGATTTGTTTACCCTTCTCAGTGACTCGTGGGTACCTTTCTCAAGATACATATTCAACACGGTATTTATCACTCTTTGCGGTACTGTCGGTAACCTTATCTTCTCGTCTATGGCGGCATACGCTCTTGCGAAGCTTCGCTTCCCCGGAAGAAATGCTATCTTCCAGATCATAGTTATGTCGCTTATGTTCCACTCCACCGTTAACACCGTTACTCACTTTATCATTCTTTCGGCATTCGGTTGGGTTGATACATACCTTTCTATAATCGTTCCTTCTATGGCGTCCACTATGGGACTTTACCTCATGAAGCAGTTTATGGAATCCTCGGTTCCCGATACGGTACTTGAATCCGCCCGTCTTGACGGCGCAAGCGAGTTCAGAACCTTCCTTATAATTGCTATGCCGATGGTTAAGCCTGCGTGGCTCACGCTTATAATCGAGTGCTTTAAGGGACTCTGGAACGCCGGAGCATCCATTTACATTCACTCGGAGGAGCTTAAGAGCTTTAACTACGCAATCAACCAGATCGTCACGGGTGGTATTGCACGTTCCGGTGCCGGCGCGGCAGCAACAGTCGTAATGATGCTCGTTCCTATTCTGGTATTCGTATTTAACCAGAGCAAGATCATCGAGACGATGGGCTCGTCCGGTATGAAGGATTAAGGAGGCGCAAATGAAAAAGATTACATCTATAATAATATTTGCGCTTGTCGCAGTGATGCTTGTCGGATTAGTTCCGGTTTCGGCATCTGATCCTTATGACACCTATACCTACTCGATTGACGGAACACCGCTTAAGTCGCCCACGGCGTACAGAGCGGAGAGCGTAGTTGATGCGCTTGATATGAAGCTTGACAGAGTTTCTTCCGTCACATCGCTTAAGAACCCCAACGATGTAGTTACCGATGATGACTCAAATGTTTATATCGCAGACACCGGTAATAACAGAATTATCGTTCTTGATAAGTACTATACGGCAAAGGCTGAAATAAGCAGCTTTGTCGACGAGTTCGGCGTAACACAGACCTTTAATCAGCCGAGAGGACTTTTTGTAACTACAAATATAGATGCGAATACCGGAGTAAAGACCAGACTTATTTATATCTGCGATACTCAGAACTTCCGTCTCGTAGTTATGAAGGAGGCTGAAAATGGAGAGTTCGTCTACGAAAGAATCATCGAGAAGCCGGATACTCCGCTTCTTGCGACCGATGCATTTAAGCCTTCTGCAGTTGCAGTTGACCTTTACGGCAGAATTTTCGTAGTTTCGGAATCCTGTTTCGAGGGCGTAGTCGTTATGTCGAGCGAGGGTCTGTTCACCGGATTTATCGGTGTTCAGAAGGTTACTTACTCGCTTATCGATATGATTTGGCGTAAGTTCCAGACAGCAGAGCAGAGAGCGTCTGCTGCGAAGAACCTTGCAAATCCTTATAACAATATCACGGTTGATGAGAACGGATTCGTTTACGTTACCACCTCACCTTCCGACATTGAGGGAAAAACGCAGCAGTATTCTTCGATACGCTCTAAGAGTGCAGCGACATCCCCTGTTAAAAAGCTTAATTCCGCAGGTAATGAAATCATGAAGCGTAACGGCTTCTTCGATCCCGGCGGAGAGGTAGATATCAAAGGCGGTGAATGGGTTTCCGTTATCACCGACGTAGCAGTTGGTCAGGAGGGATCATGGTCCATTCTTGATAAGTCCCGTTCGAGAGTTTTCACCTATGACCAGAACGGAAACCTGCTTTTCGCATTTGGCGGTGTCGGCGAACAGAACGGTAACATTGAAAACGAAAAAGCGGTTTCGATTGCTTATCACAAAGTAAACGGTGTTTATTCCTTCCTTCTTCTCGATAACGATACGAGTGGAGCGAGAATTACCGTTTATACTCCGTCTCCGTACTACGATACTATCATAGCAGCACTTAAGAATCACAACGAGCACAACTACTCCGAGTCAATATCCTATTGGCAGGACGTTCTTACCCAGAACAATAACTTTGACCTTGCGTATATAGGTATAGGTAAGGCGCTGTTTAATCAGGGTAAGTACGAGGAAGCACAGGCGATGCTCGAAAGTGCTTATGAAACCGACTATCACGATAAGGCGTTTGTCGAAATAAGAAAGGAAATCATCCAGAAATGGCTTCCTCTTATTCTGGTAGCGGCAATAGTTGTTCTCTGGCTCTTCTTTAAGTTCCTCGGATACGCTAAGAAGACCAACAAGGCGGTATCTCTTAAGGTTGGCCGTAAGACCTACTGGGAGGAGCTTATTTACGCATTCCACCTTGTATTCCACCCGTTTGACGGCTTCTGGGATTTGAAGCACGAGAAACGCGGTTCCGTAAGAGCTTCTCTTACGATAATGCTGATTACAGTAGCAGCATTCTTCTATCAGGCAATAGGTCAGGGATATTCATTCAACCCGAGAGGTGACTACTCAACGGTTATATTCCAGGTTCTTGCCGTAGCAGTTCCCGTAATACTCTGGTGCGTAGGCAACTGGTGTCTTACAACACTCTTCGACGGAGAAGGAAGCTTTAAGGATATCTTCATCGCAACGGGATATTCTCTTGCACCTCTTCCTCTCTTCGTGGTTATTTCTACTTTGCTTACAAACGTGATGACCGCTCAAGAGGGTACAATGACCGGCTTTATCGTAACTATCGGTTACGTATGGGTTGGATTCCTTCTCTTCTTCGGTATGTCGGTTGTTCACGATTACACAATGGGCAAAAACTTCATAACCGTTATTGGAACAATAGTAGCAATGGCAGTAATTATGTTCGTTATAATTCTGTTCTCGTCGCTCGTTGTTAAGATGGTATCATTCATTATTGCGGTAAGCTCCGAGCTTGCCGGGCGAATTTAGAAGCAGGAGGTAATGTAAAATGAATATAAAGAGAATATTATCAACTGCTTTGGTTGTTGTCATGCTGTTTACGACGCTTATTGCTGCGGTTCCGTTTGCTGCGTCTGCGGCATACTCACCGTCAAGCGCGACGGCAAACGCTAACATTCCTGAAGGATATGAAGAAGCAAATCTTAACCAGGCAGATCTTGAAGCTTATCTTGCGGAATACGTTGAGTATGATTTTGCGAGTGCCGGCGAGATGCTTAATTATGAGCTCGAGCGCGGATACCTCTACTATACCAACTCTTCGGGTATGCAGTACACGATGTTTGTCAATAAGTATACGGGCTTTATTTATTACGTAAATAACGTTACCGGTCAGATACTTACTTCTAACCCGATAAATCCTAAACAGGCTCCCGGTGTAGATGACAAACAGACTCTTATGAGCCAGATAGTTATAAATTTTGCCGAGGCTGAAAACTCTGCTAAGGCTAAAACTTATACCAGCTTCAGATGGGCTGCTATGCGTTCGCAGATTTCGGTAAGTCCCATATCCGGCGGATTCAGAGTTAACTATACTCTTGGTGATACCGCTGCGAGATTCCTTCTTCCCGGATGGGTTAAGGCTGACGACTTCGAGGAATCTATACTCAAACCCATGTTTGAGCAGTTCGCTCTCAAAATGGAGGAGTATTGCTCCGGAAAATATCCGAACGTTAACTTCAGCTTCTTTGATAACCCGAGATACGCTGCGTACGAATACGAATGTATTTCCTATACTGCAGCGAGAAAATACTTCTCGGAGATGCAGACTATATATCAGGATGTACTTAAGAGAACTTCTCCTGAATATAAGCAGCTCAACGCTTTCAGAACCGATATAAACAAGATAATGCAGGCGTATTCTGCTAAGATTCCTGCAAAGTATATAGACAAGAGCAGTTACAAGGATACTCTTGAAACTATGTACAAGGATTATCCCGTAACCAAGGATGGCGAGGCTATCTACGTTTATTCAGGCTCTAAGCTTCCCGAGGCAAAGCGTCCGCTTGCAAACATAATCAAGGAATATTGCCCTGATTACACCTTCTCTCTTATGTATAAGCAGGAGAAGGAGTGCGGATACGAGGATGATTCGGCACAGCAGCCCGTATTCAGATGTGCTCTTGAATACACATTCAACAGCGACAATACGCTCTCGGTACGTCTTCCCGCGAGCTCAATCACTTTCGATGAAACCGTATATATCCTTAACGATATAATTCCTCTTCAGTATTTCGGCGGTGCCGACATGACAAATGACGGATACGTATTCTATCCCGACGGAAGCGGAACTGTTATCAACTTCTCGGATTTCTACGGCGATGCGAAGACTGTAGGTATAGTTCTTGAAGCGCCTATGTACGGTCTTGATTACTGTTATTCTAAGATTAACAGTATAGCCGGTATATCGCACAGAGAGCAGGTAACAATGCCGGTTTACGGCGTTGTTAACGAGGTTAAGGCAAACCCTGCAACAACTCTTGTAAACCCCGAAATAAAAACCGTGACAAACGGATATTTCGCAATAATTGAAGAGGGCTCGGCTCTTGCAAACCTCATGGTTATGTCCGGCGGTAGCTCCCACAGATTTATAGGAGCATACGCATATTACACGCCTTACCCCTCAGATACGTATGACCTTTCCGAAACTCTTTCGGTTGGTTCGCTCGGTATATACAAAATCGTTTCCGATTCAAAATATACGGGTTCTTACGTAACCAGATACGTAATGCTTGCCGACGATGAGCTTGGTGTGAAGTATTACGGTGAGAATGGATACTATTCTTCGGATTACGTCGGCATGGCAACTTGCTACCGTGATTATCTGAAGGAAAACGGTACGCTCAAGGCAATTGAGAACTTTAATGAGGATCTTCCTCTTTATATTGAGGTTCTCGGTGCAATGGATATAACTGCTAAATTCCTTTCTTTCCCGATTACAAAGAATGTCGCTCTTACTACCTTTAATGACGTTGCTACAATTTACGACGAGCTTTCAAAGTGCGAGGAATTAGTAGTACAGAAGGTTGAAGAGTATAAGCAACTCGCTGAAGCGGAAGAGGATGCGGTTCAGAAATATCAGTATGAAAAGCAGGCTGAAAGATACGCCGAGCTTATTGGAAGCATACAGAATATTAAAAACATAAACTTCAAGCTTACAGGCTTTGCTAACGGCGGATTGAAGTCCACGTATCCCGTTAAGCTTAAATGGGTTAAGGCGTGCGGCGGAAAATCCGGTTTTAAGAATCTCTTAGCGAAAGCTGATGCTGTAAACGCAAGCGGCGAAGGCGCGTTTAACATCTATCCCGACTTTGATTTTATGTACATAAACAAGACGGGAACATTTGACGGAATATCCGTAAAGGATACAGCCTCAATGCTCGTTGACAACCGTTATGCGTCCATGCAGACCTACAATTCCGTAATTCAGGAGTTTGAAACTGTTAGCTCTCTTGTTGTAAATCCCGGCGTTTTAGAGTCGCTTTACAATAAATTTAACAGCAAGTATTCCTCATACGGAAACAAGAATATCTCTGTATCCTCGATGGGTGTTACACTTAACTCAAACTTCGACAAGAGCGATGCTATAAACCGTGAAGATGCTCTCGGAATGGTTGAAAGCGTTCTTGATACGATGGTTAACACTAACGGATACAACGTGATGACCGATACAGGAAACGTATATGCTCTCAAATATGCGTCTCATATTCTTAACGCTCCCGTTGATTCGAGCCATCACAGATACACGTCATATACCGTACCCTTTATGGGAATGGTTCTTCACAGCTACGTAAATTACACCGGTGAGCCTATCAACTATTCAGGTTCTCCCGCGTACGACAGACTTCGTGCAATAGAGAGCGGTGCTGCACTTTATTACATCGTCTGCTTCAGAAACACCTCGTATATGAAGAACGATGCGGATCTCAACAAGTACTACGGTGTTGACTATCACAACTGGTTTGACCTTATCGCAGAGAACTATAAGATTCTTAACGATTATATTGGCGACCTTCAGAAATACGAGATCGTTGACCATGACATTCTCAAGGCTGAGCGCGAGGTTGCTGAAGATGAGCTTGCAACTAAGTTCATCGCAATCGAAGAGGAACTTCTTGTTCTTCTCGAAAAACAGATTATTAATACTGTAGACGAAGCTCTTGCAGGTCTTAAGGGCAACAGTCAGAACTATGACAAGAGAATAAAGATTGTAATATCGAGAGATAGCATAATCGATGCATTTGCCGGTATTCTTAATATCTCTAAGGATAGATTTGATGTTCGTCCTTCTGCAAATGCACTTTCATTCAGTGAGAGAATCGATGCTCTTGCCGATGAATTTGAGGCTGAATACAAAGGCGCTTCGGATGCAGCAAATACCGTTACGGTAAACTTTGAATTTTCTCTTGCAAAGATGCTGACAATGTCGCTTGACGATCAGCTCTCAGACTTGGCTGGCAAGTACAGCGCTTATGACCCCGATATTGTAAGACTTAACGTTAACAGAGCGGCAATCGTTTCGAGATTTGCAAAAATACTCGATAAGGACGTTTCTGAAATCGAAACTTTGATCGGTGCGGAAATCGACGCAGTTATTGCTAAGTACACAAGTGTTTATGACGGTTACCATGAAGACGGTGAATACGACCCCGCACTCTCTCTTGTGATTGAGTACAGCGCGTTCGTATACATTGCAGACTCTTACGTTACTTATTCCTTGGCTCTTGACGGCAAGGATTATATCGCAACCGACTTTACGGTTGATAACGGAAACGTAACCATGGTTACTTATAAGTGCGGTGATAGCGTAGTAAGATTTATTCTCAACTACAACAACTACAAAGTAACCGTAAGACTCGGCGAAACAGAATCCTATACGCTTGACGCGTACGGATTTGTAAGAATCTAAGATAGGAGGAAAATATGATGGAAAAATCGCTTAAAATTCCAAAAAGACGCAAAGCGTCGCTTTCTGCGCGCAAAGCTCGAAAAGGATATTTCTTTGTCGCTCCGTTTATCATTGGTATAGTTCTCATTTATATACCTATCCTCCTTGACTCGATTTGGTTCAGCTTTTACGATACCGCCTTTTATACCGATGAGGTAGCAGGCGAGCTCGTTAAGTATTACAAGTCAGCCGGACTTCACTACTACAGAACCGCTATCGGTGATACTAATTTCATAACGGCGCTTCTTGCAGGTTTGCAGCAGCTTATATTTGAAATTCCCGCAGTTGTTATTTTCTCACTCTTCATTGCGGTTGTTTTGAACCAAAAGATGCTTGGTAGAGCAGTGTTCCGTGCGATATTCTTCGTTCCGGTTATTATTTCTACCGGATTTATGGAGCAGCTTCTTGCAAACAACAGCGCAGCGGACTATATGGAAGGCGGTGTAAACACCGGTGAACAGCAGGACGCTCAATCTTCGAACGATATTATTTCGGTTCTCGACGTAGAAAAGCTCTTCGGTTCGATGAAGGTTGGTACGGAGCTTGTCGGTTACGTTGTTGCTATCGTTAACAACGTGTACGATTACATAAACTACTCCGGTGTACAGATGCTTATATTCCTTGCAGGTCTTCAGTCGATATCTCCTTCAATTTATGAAGCGAGCCAGATAGAAGGCGCAACGGGATGGGAAACATTCTGGAAAATAACCTTCCCGATGATTTCTCCGATGATACTCGTAAACGCAGTATATTCGGCAATTAATGCGTTCACACGCAGTACGAACCCGACTATGGTCCATATAACCAATACTGTTGACGACTCTCTCAGAGCTGCAACGTCTTGGATTTATTTCGGCATAGTTATGCTGATAGTAGCAGTTGTTGCGTTGATTATGTCAACCTTCATCTTCTATCAGCGAAGGGATTAAGGAGGTAGCAATATGGATTCTAAAACAGTTGTAAGAAAAGAGACAAAGAATAGAATTCGCGTTGACTACGAGGGTAAGTTGTCCTTTAAAGAAAGGATTGCGAAAAAGCTCAAAGCGTCTAACACATGGATAAAGGCTGTTGTAAACGTATGCCGATTTATCCTTATGCTTGGTGTTTCCTACGTTATTCTTTATCCCTTCATTGCTAACATTGCCGGTTCGTTTATGACTATAGACGATATCGTATCTCCTACCGTTGCCCTTATCCCTACGAAGCCTACCTTGGAATCGTATAAGATAATCGCGGTAGAGAACCACTACCTTGAAGCCTTGACAAACACGCTTTTCCTCTCGCTTGCATGTGCTATTATTCAGACGTTTATAGCATGTCTTGTAGGCTACGGACTTGCAAAGTTCAAGTTCAAGGGTAACGGCGCGGTAATGGTAGTTGTTGTTATTACAATGATTATCCCGCACGTAGCGCTCAGTTCCGCTATGAAGTCTCAGTTTATAAACTTTGACCTTTTCCACGTATTTGCCTGGAACTATGACGGACCGATAAAGATGATTTTCGGTGATACACTTCACCTTAACAGCACGTTCTGGCCGCTCATACTTCTCTCAGCTACAGGTCTTGCCTTTAAGAACGGACTCTATATTTACCTTATGCGTCAGTTCTTCAAGGGCGTTCCCGATGAGCTTGAAGAGTCTGCGTACGTTGACGGTGCAAACACCTTCCGTACCTTCTTCCAGATTATAATTCCGCTGTCTGTTCCGATGATGATTACAATATTCCTGTTCTCGTTCTCGTGGCAGTGGTCTGACGTATTCTATACGAGAATATGCTTCCCGGCAGCCGATGCAACAACGAATGCAACCTACCTTATGCCCGACGTTGTAAAGGTTCCCGTAGCAGTGGAAAAGATTTATTCAACTCACCCGGGTTGGGGACTTTACAGCCCTATGCTCAAGAATACAGCCGCAATGATGGCAATTGCGCCTCTGATTGTTCTTTACCTCTTCTGCCAGAAGTTCTTGGTACAGGGTATTGAGCGTTCCGGTCTTGTCGGCTAATCCCCGGGCTTCCGGATTTGAGCATAACCTAATAAAAAAACAAAGAGGTATTGTGTTGTTTAACACAATACCTCTTTTAAAGCTAATGTAGGGGAGCGGCCCTGCCGCCCCGTTTTAAAAAATTAAAATGCCGTGTCCGTGTGTATTGCCGACTCTTTTGAAATGTGGCTGCCGCAAAAGGCAGAGAACATGCTTTCTAATGTACGAAAGAGGCTGAGGCTTTATTTTAAAATTACGTTTTAGGTGAAATCTGTGAAAAAGAGAAAAATAATTACAGGGTATATATTCGTTATGCTGAGCGCTGTGATTTTCGGACTTATGCCCCTTATGGCAAAATTTATATATAAAGAGGGAGTAAATTCCGAGAGTCTTGTTTTTTTGAGAAGCGCTCTTGCAATACCCGCGCTTTTTGTTCTGGCGCTCGTCACGAAAAGCCCGGTTAAAATCAAGCCGTCAAAGCTTCCGATGATTTCCTTTATGGCGATGATGGGCTGTTGTGTGACGCCGCTTTTACTCTTTATATCCTATAATTACATACCGTCGGGAACGGCTACGGTTTTTCATTTTGTTTATCCCGCTGTTGTGGCAATCGGTGAGTACGTTTTCCTTAAAACAAAATTAAAGGGTGCTCACGTTTTAAGCGTTCTTTTCTGTGTCGTCGGTATATTCCTATTCTATAACGGCGGCGGCATAAACGCAGGCGGAAGCATTCTCGCGTTACTATCGGGATTGGCATACGCGGTATACGTAGTTTCGCTTTCGGGCTACAAGAACAAAGATATCCCGACCTTCACCTTTGCTCTTTATGTAGCATTGGTTTGCTCGGTGGCTATGTTTATCGTATGTCTTGTCAGCGGCACTCTTGCTTTTCCGAGCTCGCTCAAGGGTTGGCTCTTGGTCGTTTTATTCGCGTTCTTAATCAACGCCGTGGCAGTAGTTCTTTTTCAGAAGGGAACCTTTCTCATCGGCGGCGGCAGAGCATCGATTCTCAGTACTCTTGAGCCTGTCACGGGAGTCATTGCGGGTGCAATAGTATTTAGTGAAAAGGTGAATATCGCAACGGTTTTCGGTACGGCTTTGGTAGTTACGGCAAGCGTGCTCATAGCTGTCTTGGATATGAAGTCTGAAAATAAGGATAATTAAATATAAAAAAGAAAAACGGATGCTCTCTGCCAAAAGGCAGTGACCACCCGTTTTTTTAATTACAGCGTCTTTCTGAGTGTAGGACGTCAGCGCTTCGCTAAATATTTTCTCATATCCACAGCGCAGGCGAGAAGAATTATAAGTCCCTTTATTATATAAAGCATATTCTGGTCGACCGAAAGGAAATTGAGTCCTACAAAAATTATCTGCAAAAGCAAAACGCCTATCACGATGCCGCCGATTTTTCCCGTGCCGCCGACGAATGAAACTCCTCCTATAACGCAGGCGGCAATTGCGTCGCTCTCATAGTTTAGTCCGGTGTAGGAGGCTATTGAGCCTATTCGCGCACCCTCTATAAATCCGGTTATACCGTACATAATTCCGGCAAGCATAAATACAAGAAGTATGGTTCTGAATACGTTTACACCCGAAACGAGAGCCGCATCCTCGTTTGAACCAACAGCAAACATATTTTTGCCAAACACGGTTTTGTTCCATATAAACCACATAATGACCGTGATTATGACGGCGTAAAGCACGTATTTCGGCACCGCTATTCCGTTAATCGAAAACAAAGGACCGCTTATGAAGCTCAGATATGATGCGTCAAGTCCCGAAAGCGTTTGACCGCCGTTATCGCCAATCTGTAAATAGAGAAGAACAAGACCGAAGAGTATCAGCTGGGTGGAAAGGGTCACTATAAACGGATGAAGCTTAAATTTGGCTACGAAAAATCCGTTTACAAGGCCTATAAGCGCGCCCGCTGCCATAACTGCAAGGAGAACCAGCGGAATCGGAACAGTTCCGATTCCCGGAAACATCTTGTTGGCGTAAGAGGCGGATTGCAAAAGAGATGCGGCAATGCAGGCTGTAAGACCTACTGCTCGTCCTGCCGAAATATCCGTGCCCGAAAGAACTATCGCGCCGCCAATACCAAGGGCGATAGGCAGTCTTGCGGCTGTTAAAGAAATAATATTTATTATTGAAGCGGTTGAAACGAATCTCGGCTCCATAATCGCAATCACAATAATCGCCGTTATGATTATTATATACATTGCGTTTTTTAGGATAAAATCCGACACCGTGTTGAGTTTTTCTCTCGGTGACAGCTGCTTGAATTCGGAAATCCGCCGTCCTACACCTTGGGGCAGGGATTTGATTTTCATCGTAGTTCTTGTAAATATGGAATCGTTTCTGTTATTAGAGTTGTTTTCGGGCATAATCCCTTTGTGTTCCTTTCTTTTAGGCAAATCTTGTGGCAAGGTCCATAATTTTTTCTTGCGACAGCTCCTTGCCGCTGACCTCGCCCGAAACACGTCCGCCCGACATAACTATGATTCGGTCGCAGACTCCTATAAGCTCCGGCATTTCGGAGGAAACCAAAATTATCCCTTTACCTTTTTCTGCAAGCTCGATTATAAGCCTGTAAATCTCGTATTTTGCGCCAACGTCAATTCCTCGCGTGGGCTCGTCGAGAAGCAGAACCTTCGGCTCGGTAAGAAGCCATCTTCCAAGTATAACCTTCTGCTGATTTCCACCCGAAAGAGATGCGATTCTCGTGCTTTTTGACGGTGTTTTTATCTTCATTGCCTCAATGCACCACTCGGTAGCAAGGTTCATCTTTTCGGTTGATAGAATGGGCCCCGTGCGGTATTTTTTCAGACTTGACACGGTTGCGTTCTCGGTTATCGAGAGGATTCCGAAAATTCCGCTCTCGCGCCTCTCCTCAGTGAGAAGGGCAAAGCCCTCTTTTATCGCCTCGCGGGGATTATTGTTTTCTATCCTCTTGCCCTCGAGAAAAATCTCTCCGCCCTCGCGCTCTCTTCTGCCAAAAAGAGTTTCAATAAGCTCTGTACGTCCCGAGCCGTCAAGCCCCGCCACACCGAGTATCTCACCGCGCCTCAATTCAAGGTCGGCAGATCTCAGTCGGGAATATTTGCCGGAGATTCCTTCCACTTTAAGCATAACATCCCCGGGGGTGTTGTGTTTTTTCGGATAACGCTCTTCAAGCTCACGACCGACCATAAGCTTTATTATTTCATCGGTAGTGATGTCGGATGCCGCCTTGGTAGCAACGTGCTTGCCGTCGCGCATAACCGTTACCTCGTCGGATATGCGAAGTATTTCTTCCATCTTGTGAGAGATGTATATAATTGCGCAGCCACGCGCCTTTAAGGTCTCGATTATTTTAAAAAGTCTTTCTGCCTCAGCCTCGTTCAATGATGAGGTGGGCTCGTCAAATACTATGACCTTTGCGTTATACGAGACAGCTTTTGCAATCTCTACCATCTGTCTTTTTGAGACCGATAGGGTATTCATCTTTGCCCTCGGGCTTGTGTCTATTCCGAGACCGTCGAATATTTCCTTTGTCATGGAGTACATTTTTTTCTCGCTGGTAAGAGGAATAAATTTCGCGACACGGGGGAATCTGCCAAGCCACATATTATCCATTACGGTGAGCTTCAGTGCTTGGTTAAGCTCTTGATGCACCATAGCAACTCCGTTTGCAAGAGCATCGCGCGCACCCGAAAATTCAACCTCTTTACCTTCAAGAAATATCCTGCCGCTATCGGCGCGGTATACACCGAAAAGGCACTTCATAAGCGTTGATTTCCCCGCGCCGTTTTCTCCCATCAAGGCGTGTACTTTGCCGCCGTATACCGTGAGAGAAACCCCGTCAAGAGCTTTCACCCCCGGAAAGCTCTTGCTTATATTTTCCATTTTTATAAGGGGAATGTTATTATTTGTTGTCATTTTCACCGGTATATGCGGAGTAGGGGATATTTACGCGCCATGAGCCTATAATATTATCGGTTTCGATTCCGTCAAACATTTCTTTATCGAGCAAAAGATTCTCTGCAATTTTTACTATGGTTTCAGCCATTCCCTCGGCATCCTGACGGATGGTTCCCGTCATAGCGCCACTGTTTATTTTTGCACGAGCGGCGTCGGTTGCATCGACTCCGAAGACGGGGATTGTCTTTCCGCCGCTCTTATTGTATCCCGCCTCGTTGAGCGCGGCTATTGCGCCAAGCGCCATCTCGTCATTGTTGGCAATTATAAGTTCCACCATATTGTTGCCGGCTTCGCTGTATGCCGAAAGAATGGTCTTCATATAATTGTTTGCCGCGGCATTTGACCAAGTGCCGTCCTGGTCGACAAGATATCCGTTGGTATTCTTTTTGTCATAAAAGACAAGGCTTGGCTTACCCTTGGATTTTAAAATCTTATTAGCATCCTCGACCGCGTATTTCGTTCTCGCCTCAGCTTCAAGATTACCTTGCTGACCCTTGAATAAGCAGTAGGATATTTTTCCGTCGCCGTTGAGGTCAACAGCTGCGAAATTGTCGGCAATATAGTTTCCTATAAGCTCGCCTTGCATATGGCCTGCCATCTCGTAGTCGGTGCCGACAAAGGCGCATTTATCGTAAGAGGAGACAACCGACTCGCTTACCGAACGGTTGAAAAATATAAGCGGAATATTCGCCGCCTTTGCCTTTGCAACAATGGTTTTTGCCGCATCGTCCGAGCCCGTGTCAACTATATTGACTACGAGCAGGCGCGTACCCTTGGCAATTGCCGTGTCCACCTGCTCGGTTTGAGTGGTCTGGTTTCCGTTCGCATCATAGTTGTGGTAGTCAAGCTTTGCGGATTTAAGAAGCTTGTTCATTGAACCGCGGACACCCGAAATATAAGTGTCGCTGTACGTGTAGTAAAATACAGATACGTCCTCCGTACCTCTGCCGCAGGAAACGAGCGAGGTGAGAAGACACGCTGCGACGAGCAGCATTAAAATAACTTTTTTCATAAAATCACCGCCTTTTATACGTTTAGCGCTATTTTTTGCAAAAATCAGCAATATATTCATGAAAAAGCAAAATGCCACTTGAAAAAAAGACTCGGGGGTGATAAAATATATAATAAATAAAAACAAAGCGAAAGGAGATAAATATGATAAAGATTGACGTAAATGTTCCGATATCATATACCGAGAGCGATGTTGAAGACGCTATTATCTCCTCTATACCGCTTAAAAAGAGTGAAATCAAAAGTTCTCAAATAATAAAAAGAACCCTTTCCGTAAAGGATAAGGAAAAGCTGCATTATAAAATGACGGTTGCAATAGACCTTGAAGAAGAACGCGAGGCGGGGCTTCTCAAAATGAGAAAGAAGGTCTCCCCGTATTTTGAGGAGATATTCACAGCGCCTAAATCAAACCTGACCTCACGCCCCGTCGTAGTGGGAAGCGGACCTGCGGGACTTTTTGCAGCCCTCGTGCTTTCTGAGGCGGGTGCGCACCCGATAGTTCTTGAGAGAGGATTGTCAGTCGAAAAAAGACGGGAAAAGGTGGATTTATTTCACACCCTGTCCGTCATAGACCCCGAGTGCAACGTTCAGTTCGGCGAGGGCGGCGCGGGAACCTATTCTGACGGAAAGCTGAAAAGCGGCGCTCCCGACAAATATAACAGAAAGGTTCTTTCGGAGTTCGTTTCTGCAGGCGCAGAGGAGGAAATAATGTATTCCTCATCGGCCCATCTCGGAACGGATAAGCTCTCCGATATCGTAAAGAATATAAGAGAGAGGATTATATCTCTCGGCGGTGAATTTATCTTTTCCGCCCGTCTTACCGACATAAAAATAAGGGATGGCAGGGTGAAGTCGGCGATTTTTGAAAAGGACGGACACGAGGAAGAAATTCCTACCGAAAGCATAATTCTTGCCGCAGGCCACAGCGCAAAAGACACCTTTGAGATGCTACTCCGCATCGGCGTACCAATTCAGCCGCGCGGCTTCGGTATAGGTGTCAGAATCGAGCATCCGCGCGAATATATAAATTCACTCGTATACGGAAATAACGCTCCCGACGGAATTGAAACTGCGAGCTACCGCCTTGTAACCCACCTGAAAAACGGAAGAAGCGTTTACAGCTTCTGTATGTGCCCCGGCGGAACGGTTGTTGCCGCATCCTCTGAAAAAGAGGGTATAGTTACTAACGGTATGAGCGAATATATGCGCGACGGAGAGAATTCGAACGCCGCCTTTCTCGTTTCGGTAACACCCGATGATTTCGGCTCGGAATCCGCTCTTTCGGGACTTGAGTTCCAAAGGAAAATAGAGAGGGGTGCGTATAAGCTCACAAACAGCTATAAAGCGCCCGCGATAACTATGTCGGATTTTGAAAATAAATCAAGCCGACTTCTCTTTCATCGGTTAATCCCACCTACCCGATAGGTGTTGAGCCGATTTCTCCCGACGAATATTTGCCCGACTTTATATGTGAGTCCTTAAGGGCGTCAATCTCTGACTTTGATGAGTGGATGCCCGGATTCCGTTACGGCGATGCCGTATTGACGGGCCCTGAAACCCGTTCAACCTCACCCGTGCGAATTCTCAGAACGGAAAAATATCAAACGCTCACAATTTCGGGACTTTATCCGGCCGGAGAGGGCGCGGGATATGCCGGCGGTATAGTTTCCTCTGCTGTTGACGGAATTAAGTGCGCCGAGGCGCTGTTAAAAAGAAAAGGAGAATAATTATGAAAACACCTATAAGCCTTATAATAGATGACCCCGCCCCTATAATATCGGTACAATACGAGGGCACGTCACACAAATTTACAAAATACGGAAAGCCGCTCATGCCCACCTTTCCAAACAGCTATTTAGATACTTTTTGCGATATTGCTGAGCGCTGGGGAATGCGCGGAAAATTTTCGGTAGTTCCCATGCCGGGAAATAAGGGGGACGTAGTAAACGGACTTCACGGAGTTCCCGATGAAGAGCTTCAGCAGTGGCTCGGCACAGTACGTAAAAGACTTGTGCCGTCATTCAGCATATGTCCCGAGATGCTTACGCATTGCAACGCCATCGACCTCGAAAGCGGCGAGGAACTTAATATGGACGAGTGTCAGTGGTCGAAAACGCAGGACAGGACTACTTTGACTCCTTACATAGCAAAGGCTCTTTCGCTTCTCAAGGATGTTGGCCTTGATTCAATAGGCGTAACGTCGCCATGGTCGTTTGGAAAGCTCGTTGAAGAGGAGTACGTGTATTCCATTTCAAAGGCAGTGTATGAGGTCACAGGCTCGGAAAAATCCTGGCTCTTCGGACGCTCGCTTCGCGAAAGACCTAATGCAAGGCCTTGGGTAGATTATGACCGAGAGGGCAGAATACTCGTGGCAATCCCCTCCACGACGAGGGATAAAATTCTAAAGACTCTTGAGTGCGATGATGTTAGCGAGGAGTTCGTTTCATCGGTAGCCGACGAGCTTATCACCGCCGACGGCAAATCCGGTGCGATAATAGACGTTCTTAATACCGGCGGATTTCCTATTCTTATAACTCATTGGCAATGCTTGATTTCCAATGGACTCGGTACGGGAATGCGGGTGCTTGACGAAATAGGCCGCCGTATAAATGACAATCTTTCCGACAAGGTTCGCTGGATGAGCTTTGAGGAAATTATGGATTTGGTTATAGAAAACAAGGAAGATTATCCGAGGCCAATCTTTGACAACTGAAAAATTAAAAGAGCAAGCACTGTGGAAAAAAATTCTCGCAGGCCTGCTCTTTTTCATTTTTCGATTTGATTATTTGCAGTCGTTGTTCTTTGCCTTCTGACTGTTCTGATTCTGATTTTTGTTTTGATTCTGATTCTGGTTCTGATTCTGGTTCTGATTCTGATTTTTGTTCTGGTTCTGATTCTGGTTCTGATTTTTGTTCTGGTTGTTCATTTTTCCACCTCTTTTTCTTGATTTGAAAATAGTTTGCCTGATTTTCAGCCGACTATGCATTAAATATAACGTATATTTTTTTGATAGGTATTGACTGCGTGTATAAAGTATGTTAGAATTATAATAATTATATAATACATAGGGAAGAATACTAAGGAACCAGCTGTCTGCAGGGATGTTGGTTCCTTATGTCTTTTTACGGTTAAATTTTATAAAAAGGAGACAGATTTATGGAAGTACAGCTCCAAGAGCTCATTGAAGAGATCAAAAAAGAAGGCGTCATGGCTGCCGAGGCTGAGGCAAAAAGCATCATCGACGCGGCAAAGAAAGAAGCTGAAAAAATAGTTCAGGATGCGCGCCGTGAGGCAGACAGACTTATGGCAAACGCCAAAAGCGAAAACGAGCGCACGGTAAAGTCGGGCGAGGAAGCCTTGCGCCAGGCGGGCCGAAATCTTCTTATTTCCTTTAGGGAGAGCGTGACAAGAGAGATTAAGGCTATCGTAAGCGAAAGCGTTGCCGGTGCATATTCATCGGAGGCTCTTGCTGCCATTATAATCAAATGCGTTGAAAATTGGGCAAAGATGCCCGACGCCGAAAATATCGCCGTAATACTTAACGAAAAGGAGCTTTCGGAAATCGAAAGTCTCGTTTTAGCCGGCTTGAACGGAAAAATAAATAAGGGAATAACCCTTAAGGCAAACGATAATTTTGACGGCGGATTCCGTATTGCCGTAAATTCTGACGGCGCATATTACGATTATTCTGCGGAGGCTGTAGTTGATATGCTTTCCTCATATCTCAGCCCCAAGGTCGTTAAGCTTCTGAAAGAGGCGTAAGGCTTGAAAAGGTAGTTTTCAAACAACGACGTTTAGAAGCAGCACAAAGTCGAAATAGTCGCACTTGAAAGGAATGGTCATATATATGGCTGAATATTATCTGATTTCACAGCTGCCGTCCCTTGACGGCATAAGTGACGGTATGCCGATTCCCATCACGGAGGATGGATTTCTTGAGCTGTGCCGCCGTAACTTAGGAAAAAAGACGCTCGGTGAAATTGAAAAACTGACGCTGACACCGTCGCCCGAAGAGGAAAAATCAGCTTCGTCTTTGGTCGATTCTTGGTGCAGGGATGAGCGGAATTTGCGCATAGCATTAGCCAAGGCGCGAGCGGACAGAATGGGGCGCGAATTTGTTTTCGAAAAAAGAAATATACCGTCCGAAATTTTAAAAACAGCAAAATCAGCGGTGGAAATAGAAAATCCGCTTGAAGCGGAAAAATTTCTCCTCTGTCACCGCCTTTTGAAATTGGAAGAGGCAAGACCAATGAACAGCTTCTCCGACGAGTACCTTTTTTATTACGCGCTGAAGCTTAAGCTTTTAATGAGGATAAGAGCGTTTGATAGGGAAACAGGCGAAGCCACGTACAAAAATATTTACGACTCCGTTTTAAGCGGAGATAAGCTGGAGGCTGAATGATGAGCGAAAATATTGGAAAGGTTATCAGCATTAACGGAAACCTGATATCCGTAAGATTTTACGGAAACGTTTCCATGAACGAAATATGCTACGTTAAGGTTGACGGCACTTCGCTTAAAAGCGAGGTTATCCGTATAAGAGGAGACGTTGCCGAGATACAAGTCTATGAAATGACGGGCGGTATCAAATGCGGCGATGACGTTGAATTTACAGGAGAAATGCTCTCCGCGGAGCTTGGCCCCGGACTGCTCGGACAAATCTACGACGGTCTTCAAAATCCGCTTCCCGCATTAGCCGAGAGGGCGGGTTGGTTCCTTGAGCGCGGAAACTACGCGGACGGATTAAGCTATGAGAAGAAGTGGGAATTTACCCCCATAGCTAAGGTCGGCGATACTCTCCGTGCAGGTGAGTATATCGGAAGCGTTCCCGAGGGAGCATTTACACATAAGATATTCATACCGTTTTATTTAAACGGAAGCTACAAGGTGAAATCCATTGCGGATAAGGGCGAATATACGGTGAAGGAAACTGTCGCTGTGGTTACCGATGAGCGCGGCCGTGAAATACCCGTCACAATGTCGTTCAAGTGGCCGGTAAAACGCGCTATAACCTGCTACAGCGAAAGACTTAAGCCTGTCGAAACAATGGAGACAAAGGTTCGCCTTGTCGACTCCTTTTTCCCTGTGGCAAAGGGCGGTACTTACTGTACTCCCGGCCCGTTCGGTGCAGGTAAGACGGTTTTGCAGCATACCACCTCGAAATATGCAGACGTTGATATAGTAATAATAGCTGCTTGCGGTGAGCGTGCGGGTGAGGTTGTTGAAACTCTGACGGAATTCCCCGAGCTTATCGACCCCAAGACCGGCCGTTCGCTTATGGAAAGAACTATTATTATATGCAATACCTCGTCTATGCCGGTTGCCTCGCGTGAGGCTTCGGTTTATACCTCTGTGACACTCGCAGAGTATTATCGTCAGATGGGACTTAACGTTCTCCTTCTTGCCGATTCGACGTCACGTTGGGCGCAGGCGCTTCGTGAAATGTCGGGCAGACTTGAGGAAATTCCCGGTGAGGAGGCATTCCCCGCATACCTCGAATCCTATATTGCGGCCTTTTACGAGAGAGCGGGATACGTCCTTCTTCCCGACGGCACCAAGGGCTCGGTTACAATAGGCGGAACGGTTTCACCCGCAGGCGGTAACTTTGAAGAGCCGGTTACCCAGGCAACTCTTAAGGTTGTCGGCGCATTCCACGGACTTTCGCGCGAACGCTCGGATGCCAGAAAGTATCCGGCTATCGACCCGCTCATTTCCTGGTCGAAGTATCAGGGTGTCATAGACCAAAAGAAAACCGACTACTGCAAAAATATCATTCATCACGGCGGAGAAGTAGATGCTATGATGAAGGTTATCGGCGAAGAGGGAACAACACTTGCCGATTATATAATTTACGTTAAATCCGAAATGCTCGATTCGGTATATCTTCAGCAGAACTCGTTTGACTTGGTAGATGCAAACTGCACAAGAGACCGTCAAAGATACGTTATTGATAAGCTTATTACGGTTCTCGGCAGTGACTACGAGCTTAACAGTAAGGACGAGGCGCGTGCATTCTTCAACCGTATGCGTCAGAAATTCATCAACTGGAATTATACGGAATTCAAGAGCGACGAGTTTGAGAAGGCAGAGGGCGAAATCGACGCGCTTTACAGCGAAAAGTCCGGTACACTGACAGGTGTTGCCGAGAGCTTGTTAAAGGACGGTGAGTGAAAATGAATAAGGTATATAACAAAATCGAATCCATCGTCGGCAACGTTATTACGGTTAAGGCAACCGGTGTAAGATATAACGAGCTTGCAGAGATTACCACGCGCTTCGGAAAATCCTTGGCAGAGGTTATTAAGATTGACGGCGATACCGTATCCTTGCAGGTCTTTTCAGGCGGTAAGGGTGTTTCCACGGGAGACGAAATCCGCTTCTTCGGTCACGAAATGCGAATTTCCTTCAGCGAGGATTTGCTCGGACGTATTTTCAACGGCTCGGGTGAGCCGAGGGATAAGGGACCGGCGCTTACCGACAATATGAAGCCTATCGGCGGACCGTCGGTTAACCCCACAAAGCGTATTCTTGCAAACAGAATGCTACGAACGAACATTCCGATGATTGATATGTTCAATACCCTTGTCGTGTCGCAAAAACTGCCGATTTTCTCTATTTCCGGTGAGCCCTATAACCAGCTCCTTGCACGTATTGCGATGCAGGCAGAGGCTGACGTCATAGTGCTTGGCGGTATGGGACTTAAATACGACGATTTTCTCTACTTTAAGGAAGAGCTTTCACGCGGCGGCGCGCTCAGCAAAACCGTTATGTTTATTCATACGGCATCCGACCCCACCGTTGAATGTATGATGATTCCGGATATGGCGCTTGCCGTTGCGGAGCAGTTCGCTCTTCAGGATAAGGACGTTCTCGTTCTTCTTACCGACATGACGAACTTCGCTGATGCTATGAAGGAAATCGCTATTACTCAGGAGCAGGTTCCCTCAAACCGCGGCTATCCCGGAGACCTCTATTCTCAGCTTGCGGCACGCTATGAAAAGGCGGTCGACTTTGCTGATTCCGGCTCTGTAACGGTGCTTGCGGTTACCACTATGCCGGGTGATGACGTAACGCACCCCGTTCCCGACAACACCGGATATATTACCGAGGGACAGTATTACCTTAAGGGAGGACGAATTGAGCCGTTTGGTTCGCTTTCCCGTCTTAAGCAGAACGTCAACAGCAAAACCAGAAAAGACCACAGAGCGCTTATGGACGGAATGATTCGTCTTTATTCCGAATATAAGGAAACGCTTGAAAAGAAAAACATGGGATTTTCCATGAGCCGTTGGGATGAAAAGCTCCTTAAATACGGCGAGCTCTTTGAAAAGGAGCTTATGGATTTGTCCGTTAACCTTTCGCTCGAAGAATCCTTGGACCTCGGCTGGAAAATTCTCGCAGCTTGCTTTGCCAAGGATGAGACCGGAATTAAGTCGGCATTGACCGATGAATTTTGGCCCGAAGGGTAAGGAGGTCTTGAATCTTGGCAAAAATCAAATTAACCAAAAACGAGTTAAAGGTACAGAAGGACGCTCTCAAAATGTACCGAAGATATTTGCCTACACTGACACTCAAAAAACAACAGCTTCAGTCGGAAATACGCGCCATCGAAGCCAAAGCGAAAGAAGTAAGAAAACAGAAGACCGAGCTCGAAGAGGGCTTTAGGGATTGGATTTGTGTTTTCAGCGAAAAAGAGGCTTTCCCCGAGGGAATAGTTAAGGTAAGCAATATAAGACGCGGTGAAGGTAATATCGCCGGCGTTGATATTCCTACCTTTGAGGGAGCGGATTTTTCGCGCGGTGAATACGATTTGTATTTCACACCGCTTTGGGTAGATATGGCGGCAGACCATATGGAAAAGGCTATTATGCTCGACCTTGAGGCAGAAGTGTTAGATGAACAGGTGCGGCTTTTGGAGTCGGAGCTACGCTCGACCTCTCAAAGAGTAAATCTGTTTGAAAAGGTAAAAATCCCCGAAGCCGAGGAAAATATCAAGAAAATATCAATTTATATGGCAGACCAACAGGTCAGTGCCGTGGTACGCTCTAAAATATCTAAGAGCAAGATTGCCGTTCGCGGCAGCGAATCACCCACAGAGGAGGTGTATTCGTTATGATAGTACCAATGAAAAAAATCTCTCTCATAACAAGAACAGAGAAAAAGGAACAAACCCTGAAGACTCTCCGTAAGCTCGGAATAATTCACATTGAGGTGAAAGAGGCGTCGTCAGATCAAATCACTCTTGTTAGCGAGAGGATCGCATATCTCGAAAACGTGCTTTTCCTGATAGGAAAGGGAAAGCCCGTGCCTCAAATTGACCTTGCCGCGTCGGACGTCATGTCGATAGCCCGTGAGGTCACAGAGCTCAGTGAGCAACGTAAAGAGTGTATAGCGGAATTTATTTCGCTTAGCGCAGAGCTTGACAGACTCAAGAGCTGGGGAGATATAGATCCCGAAAGCATAAGCGAGCTTCGGGAGCGCGGAGTCGAGCTTCAAATTTATGAAATGTCGAAATCCGAATATAAGTCGCTTCCCGACAGCATAAAAACCGTGAGAATAGGCGCGGCAAAGTCTACGGTGAAGTTTTTGCTTATGAAAAACGGCTCTGACGGTGAGGAAGAGACGCTTGAGGCTATTAAGAATTTCAGACTCGCTTTGCCGAATGAATCAACGGGCGCGATGAATGAAAAAATCTCGAGCCTTGCCACCCGTGTCGAAGAAATCGACAAAAAAATAGAATCTCATCTTTGTTGTACAGACGCAATAAAGAAGGAGCTCTACCGTCTTAAAAAAGAGCTTGAATTTGAGACCTATTCGGAGGGGATGGAAGCTGAAAAGCTATCAGATGATGCCACCCGTGCGGTTTCTATTGCCTATTTTAAGGGATATATAGAGGCTGAAAAGGCTGATATACTGAAAAAAACCGCCTCGGACAATTCATGGGGACTTCTTATCGAGGACCCGACACCCGAGGATAACGTTCCGACGAAGCTTAAAAACAACAGATTCGTAAGCCTTATCTATCCGATAATGGACTTTTTGGGCACAGTTCCCGGGTATTTTGAGTATGACATCTCGGGTTGGTTTTTATCCTTTATACTGATATTCTTCGGCATTATTTTCGGCGACGGCGGTTATGGTCTCTTGATTTGTGCTGTCGCTCTCGTGCCTATCGTAAGGTCGCTTGTCTTGAAGAAAAAGCCGTCCCCCGCATTCTTGCTTGTGGGACTGTTCGGATTATCAACTGTTTTGTGGGGCACACTCACGTGTACCTGGTTCGGTCTTTCACCCGATATGCTTCCGTCTTGGTTGAAATCTCTCTCCGTTCCCGTAATTTCAAACGTGTACGGCGATAAGATATGGTATCCGTTCTGGACGGGCGGCACAGTCGGACTTACTACCGCACAAAACGTGCAGATCCTTTGCTTTACGCTGGCGCTTGTGCAGCTCTCGGTAGCTCATATAAAAGGAGCGCGGAGAAACAGTCGTTCGATTAAAATGCTCGGTGATTTCGGCTCGGTAATGCAGCTTTTAGGTATGTATTACCTTGTACTGAGCCTTGTTGTAAATTCCGACGTGTTCAGTTTCGGACTTGTTATAAAAGGTATCCCTGTCGGCACGGTAGCCATCCTCTTGATAGGTGTCGGATTCCTTTTGAAATTTGTTTTCGCAAACTATGAGGGAAGTATAGTAAAGTCAATTCTTGCAAGCCTTAAAGATATCGTATCGGTCCTTCTCGGTGTAGTAAACGTATTTTCGGATATAGTCTCCTACATTCGACTTTGGGCAGTCGGTCTTGCGGGTGCAGCAATATCCGCAACGGTAAACGACCTTGTCGGACCGCTGCTCGGCGGATTTATGTTTATTATACTTGCAATAGTTCTTCTCGTGTTCGGACACGGACTCAATATGATTTTGAACGTCCTGTCTGTTATAGTTCACGGTATAAGACTTAATACCCTCGAGTTTTCTTCTCACTTAGATATGTCCTGGAGCGGACATAAATTCAAACCGTTTGAAAATTAATAAAATATAAGGAGTACAGTTATGAATTTAGGAATTTTGGCTACGGCACTCAGTATGGGAATCGCCGCAATAGGCTCTGTAATCGGAATAGGAATCGCAGGTCAGGCATCGATCGGCTCCTGGAAGAAGTGTTATATGAACAACAAAGCAGCACCGTTTATACTTACAGTATTTGCGGGTGCACCTCTTACGCAGACAATTTACGGCTTCCTTCTGATGCAGCAGATGAGGGGCTCATCTGCCGATTCCACCTTCCTCTTCGGCATAGGAATAGCTTCCGCTCTTGCAATGGCGCTCTCCGCATTTTATCAGGGAAAAGCCGGCGCTGCAGGCGCAGATGCCTTGGCTGAAACCGGCAAGGGATTTTCGCAGTACATCACGGTCGTAGGTCTTTGCGAAACCGTTGCGCTCTTTGCACTCGTATTCAGTATGGTGGCATTAGGTTAAATTATTACTGCAAATTAAAAGAGGAACTGCATTTTGCACAGTTCCTCTTTTTTATTATAATTTCGGCTTATTTTTTCATTTCCATATAGGGCAGGGTATCGAATCCGCATTTTTTATACACCTTAATAGCGTTTTCGTTGTAGTCCTCAACCTCTAAGCGAAATATCGAGTCGGGGAAGCTCTCGGTTATAAAATTAAGAAGCGTGCTTCCGAGTCCAAGACCGCGGTATTCCTTCTTTATATATAAGTCCTCAATCCATATGCAAGGCTTGCCGAATTCGGTCGAAAAGCTTTTTGCAATCATAGAGTATCCCTTTATTACCCCCGATTCTTCGATAACGAATCCGTCAATATAAGGGCTTTCGCTTATACAAGCGTCCACGTCATTTGAGAAAATCTCCTCCGAGCCGTTTGTGGAAACTGCATCGGATGCGTAAAATACCCGCATCATTTCGATAATTTCGGGCTTATCTGCCATGGTCATAGGTCGTATTTTGTCAGCCATTTTACTACTCTCCTGCCGGATTTGTCAGCTAAATTATATCACAGAACAAAGGAGAAGTAAATAGGCGGCAAAGAAATTTGAAATATTCGGCTTACATCCTAGTTCATCGAAGAAGATAACAAAAAGCACTCCGCGTGATGCGAAGCGCTTTTTAAAGTTTCGACCATTGGTCGAAATTATCTCTTGGAGTTTTGAGAGTACCGTTTGATATCGTGCATTTATCGTGTGATTTCGTGCAATATCGTGAATATCGTGAGTATCGCCCTATAAAGTGTTGCACCAAATTTGCACCAAAATTACACCACATTAAACGCCCATTCATCTCGATAAATTGAATTTTATCTTCCAAAATCTATCCGCACTAACTTTTTTCCATTGGGCAACTTATATTCCAAAGACTTTAATCTGTGATAGTCAATTTCAAGCATTACACGCTCTA
>JAZLCX010000132.1:0-18188 GCA_045614425.1 Eubacteriales bacterium
GTAGGACTCCGCAGACACGGTTATATATCCTCGGCGCACGAGCTGGAGCATCATTTCGGCATCAACGCATACGTTGACCGGCTCATCTCCGACAAGATTAAATCCTATCATACGCTCGGGATAATAAAACGGTACTATCACCGCCGGGGCAGGCTCTTTCATTTCCTTTGGAAAAAGCATTACCGTGCGCTGACTTTTACCCTTACCGTTTTCCTGACTGTATATTTCATAATCGAATTCATCGCGGCTTCCGCGGTGGATAAGAGTCGCTTTGCCGTTTTTCCGGTTATCCGACGGCTTACCGAGTGCTTTTATCCATTTCTCCTGCACGGCGTTCATTTAAGTCACCTCAAGTCATTTTTTCCTGCTTAACCTTGTGGTCTATTACGTGGCGCGATGCAAGCTCGCGGTGAACGTCCTCTACCGTAATACCCATCTCACACATAAGCACCATTACGTGGTATGCAAGGTCGGCTATCTCATAAACCGTTTCCCTCTTATCGTCAGCCTTGCCAGCTATTATTACCTCGGTACATTCCTCACCGACCTTCTTTAGAATTTTGTCTATTCCCTTTTCGAAAAGATAGGTAGTGTATGAGCCCTCGGGCATCTTAGCCTTTCTGTCAAGCAGAAGTCCGTAAAGACCGTCAAGAGTGAATCTTGAAAGCTCCTCACTCTGAAATACCGGCTTTGTAAAGCAGGAGTCCGTACCCGTGTGACATGCGGGGCCGTCCTTTTCAACTACTACGGTAAGGGCATCGTTGTCGCAGTCTGCGGTTATCGAAACGATATGCTGATAATTTCCGCTCGTTTCACCCTTAAGCCAAAGCTCGCCTCTGGAACGGCTGAAAAAGCAGGTGAGTCCCTTCTCCATAGATATTTTGAGGCTCTCCTTATTCATATACGCAAGGGTGAGAACCTCTCCGCTTATTGAGTCAACAACTATCGCGGGAATAAGTCCTTTCTCATCAAATTTAAGCTCGTCTATATTAAGCATCATATTTCTCCTTTATAATCTTACAACGATTCCTTCATCATGCAGTTTTTTCTTTAAATCCGGGATTTCGACCTCACCGAAATGGAATATCGACGCCGCAAGTCCGGCATCCATATCGGGAATCTCTTTAAAGAGGGTTACGAAGTCCTCCGCGCATCCCGCACCGCCCGAGGCGATTACGGGTACGTTTACCGCCGCCCTTACCGCGCGCAGCATCTCAAGGTCAAATCCGCGCTTGACGCCGTCGGTGTCGATTGAATTTAAGACGACCTCGCCGGCCCCCATATCAACGCATCTCTTTATCCAGGAAATCGCCTCCATACCGGTATCTTCTCTGCCTCCCTTGGCAAAGACTCGGAATTCTCCTCCCACGCGCTTCACGTCAGCCGAAATTACTACGCACTGGTCGCCGTATTTGTGCGCCGCCTCGCGTATGAGTGTGGGATTTTTTATCGCTCCCGAATTTACACTGACTTTGTCGGCGCCGCACTTGAGAACTCTGTCAAAGTCTAGAAGAGTATTTATTCCGCCGCCAACCGTAAGAGGAATGAATATCGTGCGCGCGACCTCACAAAGAATATCGGTGAAGAGCGCACGCCCCTCGTGCGAGGCCGTTATATCATAAAATACAAGCTCGTCAGCTCCCGTGTCGGAATAGTATTTTGCGAGCTTTACGGGCGATGAAACGTCGGCAACACCGAGAAAGTTTACGCCCTTTACAACCCTGCCGTCCTTTACGTCGAGACAGGGGATTATTCTTTTCGTTATCATTCTGCCACCCTTATAGCATCGGAAATTTTCACAGCGCCCGTATAGTACGCCTTGCCGATTATAGCACCGTACATATTCATTTCTCTGAGAGCTTTTACGTCATCAATAGTTGACACGCCCCCCGATGCTACTATGTCTACCGAATATTTTTCAGACAATTCCTTATACATTTTGAGGTTTGTGCCCGCCATTGCGCCGTCCTTCGAAATATCGGTGCAAATAACGGTCTTTACCCCAAGCGACTGTATTTTGGCGAAGAATTCGTCGAGAGTATACTCGCTCTTTTCGACCCAGCCGCGTATTGCAACGTAGCCGTCCTTTACGTCGATTCCGACGGCAATTTTCTCGCCGTATTTTGACACGGCTGCCTTGAGAAACTCCTCGTCGGTCACAGCCGCCGTACCGAGTATTGCGCGAAACACACCGGCGCTGAAATATTTTTCGAGCACCTCAAACGAGCGTATGCCGCCGCCGATTTCAACCGAAAGTCCGCTTTCCTTAACTATTTTTTCAACGACGTCGAGGTTCGGAGTAGTTCCGTTCTTCGCGCCCTCAAGGTCTACGACGTGTATGTATTTTGCACCCTGATTTTTAAAATCGAGCGCGATTTCAGCGGGATTTTCGCTGTATACCGTCATATTGGCGTAGTCGCCCTTGTAAAGACGAACCGCCTTTTTTTCGTACAAATCTATTGCGGGAAATATCTTCATAATCTCTTTTACCACTCGGCAAAGGCTCTCAGAATGGAAAGCCCTACCTCTCCGCTTTTTTCGGGATGGAACTGCGTTCCCGTAACGTTATCAAGAGCAACTGCGGCAGTTATTTCCCTGCCGTATTCACTCGTTGCAAGAAGACTGCTCTCACAGTCCTCGGCATAATAGGAATGAACAAAATATACGTAATCGTTTTCCTTGACGTATTTGAAAATCGGGTGCGCCTTTTTTATTTTCAAGGCATTCCAGCCTATGTGCGGTATCTTCATTTCGGCGGGAAGTCTTCCCTCCATCGCAACTACTTTGCCAGCAAGAAGTCCAAGTCCCTCGTGCTCACCGTATTCAAGGCTCTTTTCAAAGAGCATCTGCATACCGAGGCAAATACCGAGTATTTTTTTACCGCGCCTTGCCTCTTCGATAACAACGCTGTCGAGTCCGCACTCCCTGAGGCTCCGTCTTGCGTCAGCAAATGCACCGACGCCCGGAAGAATTATCTTTTCGGCGGAGCGTATCACGTCGGCATCGCCCGTGATGATACTCTCAGCACCGATTGCCGAAAGTGAGGATGCGAGCGAGAACAGATTTCCCACACCGTAATCTACTACAGCTATCATTTATCAGAGAACTCCTTTTGTAGAGGGTATCTCATCCTTGAATTTTTCATCCCTTGCGGTAGCGGCACTGAGCGCGCGTCCGACCGCCTTGAATGCACCCTCTATAATGTGGTGTGAATTAGTGCCTGCAAGCTGTCTTATGTGGAGCGTGATTTTTGCATCCCTTACAAACGCCTTGAAGAACTCCTCGCAAAGCTCGGTATCAAAATCCCCGACCCTATAAGAAGGAATATCAAGCGCATATCCGAGATAATCTCTGCCAGAGATATCAACGGCGCACATTATGAGAGCCTCATCCATAGGAATTATTTTGTCGCCATAGCGGTAAATACCCTTCTTGTCTCCAAGTGCTTCACAGAAAGCCTTGCCAAGACAAATTGCCACGTCCTCGACTGTGTGGTGGTAATCAACCTCGGTGTCGCCGACACACTTTACGCTAAGGTCATATCGCGAGTGCTTTGTGAAAAGAGTAAGCATATGGTCAAGAAAGCCGCATCCCGTGTCAATTTCTCCGACGCCTGTGCCGTCAAGAGAAAGCTTTAACTGTATATCGGTTTCCGCGGTTTTTCTCTTTATTTCAAAAACTCTCATTTTCTCTTCTCCTTAATTATCATCTTAATTGCATCTAACAGAATGTCCATATCCGAGCGCGTTCCGACGGTTATACGGACGTATTCCTTAATCCGCTCCTTTTTAAAGTGACGGACAAGTATTCCCTTTTCCTTAAGCTTTAAGTAAAGCTCCTCTCCCGAAATTTCGGGGCTTTTTGCAAAAAGGAAGTTCGCGACAGACGGTGTGAGGTCAAAGCCGAGAGCCGAAAGAGCGGCGCTCGCATATTCGCGATTCTCTGCTATCACCTTGCAGTTATCCATATAATAGCCGTTATCGTTCAGTGCGGCGAGTCCCGCTCTGGCGGTCATACGGTTTACGTTATAGGGGTTCGTCGAATACTTTATGGTATTCATATCGCGTATAAGCTCGGCGCTTGCAATACCGAAGCCGAGTCTCGCACCCGCCATCGAACGCGATTTCGAAAAGGTCATTGTAACGATAAGATTGTCGTATTTTCCGAGAAGCGACACGGCACTCTCCGCGCCAAAATCAACGTACGCCTCATCGATTATGACTACGTTATCGGGATTTGATTTTACTATCTCTTCGATTTCCGAGAGCGGAAGAGCTATACCCGTAGGGGCATTGGGGTTTGCTATAACTATGTTCTTACCTATGCCGACGTAGTCGCGAAAATCCACTCTGAAATCCTCGGTAAGCGGTATTTCCTCGTACGGAATTCCGTTAAGGCGCGCAAACACGGGGTAAAATCCGTAGGTTATATCGGGAAAGACTATGGGATGAGCCTCATCCGAAAATGCCATAAAGGCAAAATTAAGTATTTCGTCCGAGCCGTTGGTCATAAGGACCATATCCTCGGATACTCCGTAAAGCTCGGCGCACTTTTTCGTAAGATAGGTGCACTCGGGGTCGGAATAGAGTCTTAAATCACACGCCTCGCGGCTTACGGCATCTATAACCGATTTTGACGGAGGAAAGGGTGACTCGTTTGTATTAAGCTTTACGTAACGCTTGTCCTTCGGCTGCTCGCCCGGAACGTAAGCGTCAAGCGATGAATATTTCTTCGAAAAAAATCTACTCATAAATCAGTCCTCAAAGCGAACCGTCGCACTTCTTGCGTGCGCGTCAAGTCCCTCTTTTTCAGCAAAGAGCTTTATTTTATTTGACACCCTGCCGAGTGCTTCCTTGGTATAGTAGGTAAACTGCGAGGTCTTTACAAAGTCCTCAACGCCGAGAGGCGATGAAAATCTCGCCGTTCCGCTTGTGGGAAGGGTGTGGTTAGGTCCTGCAAAATAATCTCCGAGCGCCTCGGGACAGTTTTTGCCCATAAATATCGAGCCTGCATGCTTTACCTTATCAAGATAATCAAAGGGATTGTCCACGGAAAGCTCAAGATGCTCGGGCGCTATCTCGTTCGCAATATCTATCGCAAGTCCGAGATTTCCCTCGGCAACGATGATTTTTCCGTTGTTATCTATCGAAGCTCTGGCAATCTCTGCACGGGGCAGCATGGGAATCTGTCTTTCAATTTCAGCGCTTACAGCTTCTGCAAGCTCGTATGAATCGGTTACAAGAACCGCGCTTGCCATCTTATCGTGCTCTGCCTGTGAGAGCATATCCGCTGCAACGAATTTCGGATTCGAGGTTGAGTCGGCTACAACGAGTATCTCCGACGGGCCGGCTATCATATCTATCGACACTCTGCCGAAAACCTGCTTTTTCGCCTCAGCGACAAATGCGTTGCCGGGGCCCACTATTTTATCGACACGGGGTATACTTTCCGTGCCGTAAGCAAGGGCTGCTACCGCCTGCGCTCCGCCGACCTTGAATATTCTGTCAACTCCCGCAATCTTTGCCGCCGCAAGTATAACGGGATTTACCTTGCCCTCTTTATTCGGGGGTGTCACCATAACTATTTCGGACGAGCCTGCTATTTTTGCGGGTATGGAGTCCATAAGAACGGTCGAGGGATATGCCGCCGTGCCGCCCGGAACGTAAAGTCCGACCTTTTCAATGGGCATAACCTTCTGACCTATTACGACGCCGTCGCGCTCGTTTATTATGAAGCTGTTTCTTACCTGGCGCTTATGAAAGGCGCGGATGTTTTCCGCCGCTTCCTCTATAACCTTTACAAAATCGGCATCAACCGAAGAAAACGCCTCGTTTATTTCCTCCTCGGTTACCTCAAGTGAGGTAAGGGTTGCCTTATCAAATTTCTCGCAGTACTCAAAAAGTGCCGCGTCACCGCGCGCCTTTACGTTATCTATTATTCCGGATACTATATCCTCAACGCCCGAGGCGATATTGTCACGGGCGAATATTTCGTCGTTTGCGACCTCGCCGTACTTATAAATCTTAATCATATACTATTTCTCTTTTCATACACTCGGTGATTTTCTCGATTTCCGAGGTTTTGAATTTGAAGCTGGTTTTATTCGCTATAAGACGGGCGCTTATCGGCGCTATCGTCTCGAACACCTCAAGGTTGTTTTCCTTAAGAGTAGTTCCGGTTTCAACTATATCGACTATAACGTCGGAAAGCGAGAGTATCGGCGCTATTTCTATCGAGCCGTTAAGCTTGATTACGTCAATATCTCTGCCCTTTGAAGCATAGTAGCGCTTTGCAATATTGGCAAATTTCGTCGCTACCTTCAAGGTTCTCGTGTTATCGTCAAAGAAATCCCGCTTTGCCGCAACCGCCATTCTGCATTTGCCTATGTTGAGGTCGAGCAGCTCGTATATTTCGGGAGAGTATTCAAGAAGAATGTCCTTTCCCGCAACTCCGATATCGGCCGCTCCGCGCTCTACGTATATCGAAACGTCGGAGGGCTTGACCCAGAAATAACGCACGCCTGCCGCCTCGTTCTCGAATATCAGCTTTCTTGTGTTTTCCTTAATAGAGGGGCAAGGGTATCCCGCCTTTTCAAACATGGCGTAGACCTTTTCACCGAGCCTGCCCTTAGGAAGAGCTATATTTATCATATCTTACCTATCCATCTTAATAATTTCTTTGTAACGGAGACTCTTCGGCACGCCTCTCTGAAGAGATACCGAAAGACCCTTGTCTATGAGCTCGTTTCTTTTGGAAATAAGCGCACCCGTGTCGGTTTTTTCACTGTAAACTATGAGCACATCAACGTCGTACTCACGTGAAGATACGTATAAATCCTCAAGCGTATCGAGGTATATTGCAAATCCGACAGCACCTGCCGCCTTTCCCATTCTCCTCATAAGAGTTCCGTACTCACCGCCCGAGAGAACACCCTCGGCAATTCCGGGAAGAAAGCCCTTGAAAACGACTCCGTTATAGTAGTTCATATCATTAACAAGAGAAAAGTCGATTCTGATTTTATCCTTTGCCTCCGACCTTGAAAAAAGCGATATAAGTCCGGAAAGCTCGGAATAGGAATCCATAGCTCCGACACTCTCGCAAATCGGAAGCAGCTTCGGGAGCACCTCGTCAGCCGCGCCGTAAATCGAGGTGAGCTTTTCAATAATTTCGGTGTACTCATCGCTTACGGAGTATCTTTTGCAAAGAGCGGAAATTTCGTGTCTATTCTTCTCGCCAAGCAAAAGAGCTGCCTCTTTTTTGAATCCGATTTCGCGACACGCCCCGTCAAGAACGCGTGAAAGTATTCCAAGGTGCGAAAGGTCTATTACAAAATCATCCGAGAGATATTCAAGGCTCTTAGCCGCAAGCTCGATAACCTCGTAGATATCGAGTGTGTCGATATCACCCATACATTCAAGGCCCGCCTGCATTATTTCCTTAAATCTGTGTACCTTACCTGATACGCGGTATACGTTCTCGTTATAATAAACCTTCTTTTTGCATCCCGGCTCATAGCTGAAATTCTTTATTATCGAAAGCGTAACGTCGGGCTTCATGGCAAGAAGTCTGCCGTCGGTATCGTTAAAGGTTATTACGTTGTCGCTGACAAGGAAGTCCTTATTAGTTGCATAGAGGTCATATTCCTCAAATTTCATCATTTTGAACGGCTGATAGCCGTAACGCCCGTAAAGCGAGCGAAGAATGACCGAAGCGCGCTCGGCGTTTAATATTTTGCTTTCTATCACTTTTCCGCTCCCTCTCCAAGACGGTTTATAACCATTTCGTAGCCGCCCGAGCCGTATTCAAGGCATTTTGAAACGCGGCTTATAGTGGCTGAGCTCATGCCTGTTTCGTTACATACCGCTATATAATTTGAGCCCGATGTGAGCATGCGCGCTGCTTTAAGGCGCTGCGCTATTTCAATTATTTCCTTAACCGTGCAGGCATCCTCGAAGAAGCTGTAGCATTCATCGACGGTTTTCAGCGAAAGTATCGCGCGAAACAAGGTATCTACGTCCTCTGTATGAAGTTTTTTCATTACCGGTCCCTTCACTTTATTAATTTAATATACTAAATTATAATCTTCTTTTTATGAAATGTCAAGTACTTTTAAAGATTTTATTACTAAAATAAAAGGTTATTTTATCTCAGTTAGCTTTGCATAGGTTGCCATAAGCTTTTTGGTAACTCCGCTGTCAAAATGCACCTCGTAAAGAATGTCTCCGCCAAACTCGCGAACCGAGATTATTTTACCCTCGCCGAACATAGCGTGTGATACGCGAGCGCCCTCGGCGAGCTTTTTGATTCCGTAGCTCTCCGCGCCCTGCTTTTTCGGAGAAGCCGAGCTTATCGTCGCGGGACGGCGGAATTCCCTGAATCTGTCCTCTCTGCCGTAAGCGCCTCGCGAGCCGTAGCTCTGATACTCCTGACGGGCTCTTCTCGGCACTTCTCGCTCAACGAGATTCCGCGGCAGCTCCTCTCTTACGAATACAGAAAGCATTCCGTAGTTGGTTCTTCCGTACATAGTACGGTTTTTGGCGTAGGTGATATAGAGCTTTTCCTTTGCTCTCGTTATCGCAACGTAGGCAAGGCGGCGCTCCTCGCTCATCTCTTCGCTTTCTCCGAGATTTTGCTGAGAGGGGAAAATTCCGTCCTCCATTCCCGCGAGGAATACCACGGGAAACTCAAGTCCCTTTGCCGCGTGTATGGTCATAAGCACGACGGCGTCGGAATTCTCGTCGTATTTATCTACGTCGCTAATAAGCGAGATTTCCTCAAGGAATCCCGAAAGAGTCGGCTCCTCTTCCCTCTCCTCACAGCGCTTTTCATATTCAACCGCCGCAGAGAGAAATTCGTTTACGTTATTGACTTTTCCCTCGCCCTCGAAGCCCTCGGCTTCAAGCATTGCCTTGTATCCCGTTTTTTCAAAAACCGAGCTTATAAGGTCTGACGGTCTTTTATTTTCCTTCTTTATATTTTCTATAAGAGAAACGAATGAGGTAAGCTTGTCCGCACTTTTGGCGAGGGCCTCATATTCCGAAGCCCGCCGCATAACAGCATACATGGAGATGCCCTCCGCCGCCGCAATCGCCTCCACGGCGTCAACCGTTGCAGCGCCGATCTTTCGCTTAGGCTCGTTTATTATACGCTTCAAGCGCAAATCGTCACTCTCGGAGCTGATTAATGAAAGGTATGCCGCAACGTCCTTGATTTCCTTGCGGTCATAGAAACGGAACGCGCCGAGAATACGGTATGGAATTCCGCTTTTGGTGAATGAGGTCTCAAGAGAACGCGCAAGCTCGTTTACGCGGTAAAGAATTGCGTAGTCCGAGTATTTTCTCTCGCCCGTCTTTACTCCCTCGCTTATTTTTTCTATTATGTATTTTCCCTCGTCAATCTGGTCAACTGCCTCGCGAAGTGTGATTTTAGCACCCTCGCCCTTGTCGCACCAGAGCTTTTTGTCGTGGCGCTTGTCGTTATGGCTTATGACTGCGTTTGCCGCGGAAAGAATGTTTTCGGTCGAACGGTAGTTCTGTTCAAGCTTGACGACCGTTGCCTCGGGGTAGGTTTTATCAAAATTAAGTATATTTTCAACGGTTGCTCCGCGGAAACGGTAAATACTCTGGTCATCGTCACCGACTACCATTATATTCCTGTATCCCCCTGCAAAAAGCTCGGTCAGGACAAACTGCGCATAGTTCGTGTCCTGATACTCGTCAACGAGAACGTATTTGAATTTTTTCTGATAATACTCGCGGATATCGGGATTGTTTCTTAAAAGCTCAACCGTCTTCATTATTATATCGTCAAAGTCAACCGCATTGTAATCGGCAAGCTTTTTATCGTAGAGCGTATATATCCGAGAAATATATTTACTTCTCGGGTCGTAGGTTATTTCGAAGCCGTCGGGTGATATAAGCTCGTCCTTTGCCTTGCTTATAGCGTTTGCGACGGTCTTGGGATTAAGGGTGTTATCGCTTATGGAAAGCTCCTTCATGCAAAGAGCTATAAGCCTTTTTTTATCATCGGTATCGTAAATTGAAAAGCCCTCGCGAAGTCCGACGCGCTCCGGATGCTTACGGAGAATCCTCATACATACAGAGTGGAACGTACCCGCCCATACAGACTCTGCGGCAGCCGAGTCGGAGAAGACCCCGGCGAGTCTTTCCTTGATTTCCTTTGCCGCCTTGTTTGTAAAGGTTATGGCAAGAACCTGCCACGGCGGGCAGTTTCCATAAGCAAAGCCGGGGAGAATTTCCTCGATTTCCTCTGCGCTCGCCGAAATCTTCCCTTCAAGCTCCGAAACCTCAGCCTCGCTTACGTCCGAAGGAACAACGTCGGAAAAATATGCATCTCCGTACTTTATTATATATGCTATTCTGTTAACTAAAACCGTGGTCTTTCCGCTGCCCGCGCCCGCGAGAACGAGAAGAGGTCCGTTTGCCGTGAATATTGCGCGGCGCTGCTCGGGATTAAGCCTTTTTCCGTAGGCCTTATCAAAAAGAGCACGCTTTGCTTCAAGGTATCTTTTTTGGAGTATTTCCATTATTTTTTCCTCCGATGAGTACACTTCGTAATTTGTGCGATTATTTTTCCTAAGACTTTTTCGCTTTCGCCAAAAATCAACGCCCGAGTATTTGTTTTTTTGCTCGTCCGTTTGTCACTTTTTTTCTTTCAAGTCTGTTTGTTTTGTTAAGGCGAAAACAACTTTTCCACATTAAAAACTGTTGAAAATGTGGAAAACTTTTTGTCGAAAAAGCGTGATTTTCATTGTTTTTCCGTCGCGGACAGGGTGTTTGCCCACAAGTTTTCAACATTATGTCCGAAAGCGAATGTAGAAAACCGTTTTTTTCGAAAAAATCCACTTTTCCGTTTTTTTCACTTCAAAGAGAAATTAGGGCAAAAAGACCGCTTTTTTTGACATTTGCATTTCTGCCCCGTATTTTTGCGTTTCAGAGTTCGTAAAAAATACACGCCACAGAGCATCTATGCCATATTACCTGCTTTTTCCCCTTACATTTTTGGGATTTTTGTCATTTTTGACAGAGCTTCTTTGAATCGGCGCTCTTTTGGTCTTAGAGGCCGCTTTGCCAAGGCTCGTTCTTTTAGGCTTGGATTTACTCCGCACCTTTACTCCCGGCTTCTTTTCGCCGGCTGTGTAATGAGCGTTTTCTCTCTGTCCGAAGGCTGCCCTTACAAGACAGTCCTTTCCGTTTCCTATAAGGTCCTCGCGGCCCGCAAGCCTTAATGCCTCGCGCACGAGATTTGCGTTTTCGGGACGTGAAAACTGAAGAAGAGCGCGCTGAAGCTGCTTTTCACGGTAATCGGTGGTTACTGCCACGCGCTTCATATTTATCGGGTTCAATCCCGTATAATACATTACGGTAGATATAGTTCCGGGCGTAGGGTAAAAATCCTGCACCTGCTCGGGTGAGTAGCCCCATTTTTTCAGCCAGAGTGCCATTTCCACAGCGTCCTTCATCGTAGTTCCGGGGTGGCTTGACATAAGATACGGAACAAGGTACTGCTCAAGTCCCGCCCCCTCGGTAAGCTCGAAGAATTTCTTCTTGAATCGCTCGAACACCTCGACACCGGGCTTTCCCATCATAGCAAGAGTTCCCGCGGCGCAGTGCTCGGGGGCAACCTTCAGCTGTCCCGAAACGTGTCTTTCAACTAGCTGCCTAAAGAATTTATCGTCGCTGTCGTAAATAAGATAATCAAAACGGATACCCGAGCGCACAAAGACCTTCTTTACTCTGTCTATCTTCTCTATCTCCGAAAGAAGCTCGGCGTATTCCGTATGGTCAACCTTCAGATTTTTACACGGCACGGGTGCTAAGCACTTTCTGTTCGGGCAAACTCCCGACTCCTTCTGCCTGTCGCACGAGGGATATCGGAAATTGGCGGTAGGTCCGCCGACGTCGTTTATATAGCCCTTGAAGTCGGGCATAGCCGCAATTATCCTTGCCTCGCGGATTACGCTCTCCTTACTGCGCGAGCGCACCTCGCGGCCCTGATGAAAGGCGATGGCGCAGAAGTTACACGCCCCGAAGCATCCGCGGTTATGAACTACCGAGAACTTAACCTCTGTTATTGCGGGAACGCCCCCCTCCGCCTCGTAATCGGGGTGATAGTCCCTCGCGTAAGGAAGAGCGTAAACTCTGTCAAGCTCCTCACGCTCAAGGGGCGGCATCGGCGGATTCTGCACGAGCATCTTATCGCCGTAGTATTCTATAATTGCCTTTCCGCTCACCGAATCGGCATTTTTATACTGTATTCCGAACGCACGGGCATACGCCTCTTTATCGGATTTTAAAACGTCGTAATCGTAGGTTTCGATTTTATCAAAGAAAACTCGCTCGTCACGCTTTGCAAGATACACGCATCCGCGCACGTCACGTATTTTCTTGATTGGAACGCCCTTGTCAAGAAGAGCGGCAATGCGTGTGATTATATTCTCGCCCATTCCGTAGGTCAGAATATCTGCACGGCTGTCAACGAGAATGCTTCGTCTCACCCTACCGTCCCAATAATCGTAATGCGCAAAGCGGCGGAGCGAGGCTTCAAGACCGCCTATTATAATCGGAACGTCGCCAAAGGCTTCTCTTATGCGGTTACAGTATACTATAACGGCACGGTCGGGGCGCTTTCCCGACTTACCGCCCGGAGAATAATAGTCATAGGTGCGCTTCTTTTTTGACACGGTATAGTGGGCGACCATTGAATCTATATTTCCGCTAGACACGAGAAAGGCAAGACGCGGTCTGCCAAACCGCTTAAAATCCTCACAGCTTTTGTAATCGGGCTGTGATATTACCGCAACTCGGTAGCCCTCCGCCTCGAGCACCCTCGTTATTATGGAAACTCCAAAGGACGCATGGTCAACGTATGCGTCACCCGTTACGTAAACGAAATCAACCTCGGACCAGCCGCGCGCGCGGACGTCCGCCGGTGTTACAGGCAGAAAATCCTCTCTCCTTTTCATTTCCATTCTCCTCTCAGGGTGCAAAATTGTTTTGATACGAATATTTTTAGAGAAAAGCCCGAAAGCCACAGCTCTCGGACCTTTACCCTATCAAATTGTGAAGCTGTCGAGCTCGACCTCGGTCTGAGTTCCGTCAGCCATATTCTTAAGCTGAGCGCGATTTTCGTCTATCTCGGTGTCACCGATAATAAGGGTGTATTCAGCGCCGATTTTATTTGCGTATTTCATCTGTGCCTTAAGGCTTCTGCCGACTATGTCACACTCAACGTACCGACCCTCGCGGCGCAGACGCTCTGTAATCGCAAGCGCCTTTACCGTAGCGCGCTCACCGAGTGCCGCAATATAGAGCAAAGGCTTCTTTTCTTCTATCTTATCGAGTCCCTGCTCGCGCATTGCAAGAATTATACGTGTAAGTCCCATAGCAAAGCCTATACCCGAAAGCTCAGGGCCGCCAAGCGACTTTACAAGTCCGTCGTATCTTCCGCCGCCGCACACCGTGGACTGCGCTCCGATACCGTCGGCGATGAATTCAAACACAACGCCGGTGTAGTAGTCAAGACCGCGTACTATCGAGGTGTCAACGGTATATTCAACGCCCATCTCGTCAAGCGATGCCTTGAGGGTGTCAAATTTCGATGCACAGTCGGGGCAAAGATGCTCGACCGTCTTGGGAGCGTCCTTTGCAAGTGCCGCGCACTCGGGATTTTTACAGTCAAGAAGGCGGAGCGGGTTTTTGTCAAGGCGGGACTTGCAAGTATCGCAAAGACACTCCTTGTGTGCGTTATAATAATTAACAAGTGCCTCTCTGTAAGAGGGTCTGCACTCCTTACAGCCTATCGAATTTATATGAAGCGAAACCTTCTTAAGTCCGAGTCTTCTTATTACCGACGCTGCAAGCGAAATGACGGTAGCATCGGCGGCGGGGCTCACCGAGCCGAAAAGCTCGGTTCCGAACTGGAAAAACTCACGGCTTCTTCCCGCCTGCGGCTTCTCGTGGCGGAAGCAGGATATTATGTAGTAATATTTAAGGGGCATAGGGTCGGAGCATTTGCCGTTTTCGATAATAGCGCGCGCGACCGATGCCGTTCCCTCAGGGCGAAGCGAGATAGACCTGTTCTCCTCGCGGTCAGCGAATGTGTACATTTCCTTTTGTACAACGTCGGTGGTATCTCCAACACCTCTGACAAAAAGCTCGGTATTTTCAAAAGTGGGGGTTCTTATCTCTCCGTAGCCGTATTTTTCAGCTTCTTCCCTCATTACACCCTCAATATATCTAAAAAGTGGGGTGTCAGTGGGGAGTATGTCCATTGTTCCCTTAATTCTCTGTATCATTTTCCATTTCCTCGATGTGTGATTTTTGAAGTAAAAATTCAAGACGGTCTCCGTCGCCGAGCCATTCAAGCATTCCGACTACCGCCTCAAAGCCCGTGGCATACCGATAATCCCGTCCGCTTGCGTGGCGGGGCTTATTGAGATGTGTGGAATTTGACGCGCGCCTGAATACGTCGCGCTCCTCTTCGGTAAGAAGGTCGGCAATTTTCTCATACATTCTCGCCTGTGCCTCGGCGGTTACGTATTTGAGCGCCTCGCTGTTAAGCTCGGCGGATTTTGTGATTCCGCGCGAGACAAGCATCCGCCTTACGTAAAGGGCATGCCGCGCATCTCCGAGGTAGGAGAGCGCCGCTGTCGACGGCAGTGCCGCGCCGCATTTTTTATTGTCCATTCGGTTATTTCCCCGGAATTTTAATAGTGTAACTATTATAGCACGTTTTTCTGTAAAAATCAACACCCCGCGCGCGTAAATTATTTTAAAAAATACTTGCAAAGCAGTTTTATAAATGTTATAATTATATATAATAGGAGCAAAAGATGGAAAATTTTGATTATATCAGGCGCAATTTTTCCGCCCTCAACGAAAAATTAACAGAACTGTCGAGCCGCCTCGGTGTTCCGACACCAACGCTTGTTTCGGTCACGAAAAGCGGAACTGACGAGGAGCTTCTCGCACTTTGTGCCGCCGGTGCCGTCGATATCGGCGAAAACAGACCGGGCGAGCTTAAAAGACGTCACGAGATACTCACTGCCGCCGGATTTTCTCCGCGAATGCACGAGATCGGCACGCTTCAGCGCAACAAGGTGAAGCTTGTCGCCGACGTGGCTTGTATGATACACTCGGTTGACACACTCCAGCTTGCACGTGACATAAACAGACACGCTGAGGCACGCGGAAGAATAATTCCCGTTTTGATCGAGGTCAACTCGGCAAGGGAGGAGCAAAAAAGCGGCGTTATGCCCGATGATGCGGAGCGTCTTCTTTGCGAAATTTCAGAATTCAAAAACCTTTCTGTCGAGGGACTTATGACTATGGGACCCGTGACCGACGATGCCGAGGCAATACGCCCCTACTTCAGAGAGACAAAAAAACTTTTCGACAGATTAAACGAGCGCTACGGCTTCGGTGCTACCCCCACACTCTCTATGGGCATGAGCGATTCATGGCAGGTTGCCGTAGAAGAGGGTTCTACTCTCATAAGAGTGGGACGCAGTCTTTTTGTAAAATAATTTAAGGAGATATAGAAATGTTTGAAGGACTCAGAAAAAAGCTTGCCGGTGTAGCAAACGAGCCGGAAGAAGAAATCGTATTCAAGAATATCGAGGAAAAGATTGAGGAAAGCGAGCCCGCGCCCAAGGAACTGCCCGCTCCCAACTCCTCCATCGAAGGAAACAACATTGAGCTTAAGGTTGTACGCCCCGAATCGATAGACGAGATATTCTACATTGCCGACTATCTCCTTGCGGGCTGCACAGTTGTGCTCAACCTCGAGCTTCTTGACGGACCTGTTATCACCAGAATGCTCGACTTCTTGAACGGCGTTACCTACACTCAGAACGGCGAAATCAAGAACGTTTCCCAGGGCACTTACATAATCACCCCTAACGGAATCAATATCGACAAATAATAAACAGAATAAAGGAATGCCCGTAAACTTCGGGCTTGACTGATTGAAGAAGAGGACAAAGAACGTGAAAAATTCTCTGTCCTTTTCCTCTACTACCGCCTTTGTGCGTTTTATATAACGAGGTTTTTAAATTGATAGCGATACTTCATTTCTTTGCCGTATTTATTTCGGTTCTGCTTGAGGCTGTATCTTTGGCTATGATAATAAGAATGGTTTTATCCTTCTTTCCGTCGGCAGCCGAGAGCCGTTTTGCAGTCTTTCTCACCCTTTTTACCGAGCCCTTTATCATGCCGGTGAGATATCTTATGGTAAAATTCAACATTCTCCAGAATACGCCGATAGATTGGTCGTTCACTCTTTCGTACTTTGTGATAGCCTTTATCCAGATGATTTTACCGGCGGTATAGCCTTATAAAAAGATTTCAGGTTTTGAAAAACAGCTCGGTAAATTATCGCCGACTGTGAGGTTTGATTTTGAAAAAAACAGGATTATTTGATTATATTTTATCCGCTGTCATAATTTTCGTTGGCATAGGCATAGACCAGCTCACAAAATTTTTGGCGGTAAGATTTCTAAAGCCCATTGATACACAGCCTTTGATTTCCGGCGTGCTCCACCTCACCTACGTAGAAAACCAAGGCGCTGCATTCGGTATGCTCGCCGATAAGAGATGGATTTTCATAGTAATTTCAGCGGTTGCGATAGTTCTCTTCGGTGCTCTTCTTTTTTCGGGAAAGCTCCCGAACAGACTTTACACGGTATCCGCCGCAATGATTATTTCGGGCGGTATCGGAAATATGATTGACAGACTTGCCCTCGGCTACGTGGTCGATTTTATAGATTTCAGACTTATAAATTTCGCGGTATTCAACGGAGCGGATTCCTTCGTCTCTGTCGGTGCGGGCATGCTCATTTTAGCCCTTTTACTTGACATAATAGCCGAGAGAAAAAATGAAAAGCAGGGTAAGAAGCCGTGACCTTCATTATAGACGACAAGGATAAAGGAAAAAGGCTCGACGCCTTCGTTTCCGAAAGCACCGAGCTTTCACGCAGCGCTGCGGCAAGGCTCATTGAGTGTGAAAATATAACCGTAAACGGTGCACCCGTGCAGAAAAAATACGAGCTGAAGGCGGGGGATACGGTAAGTATAACGACGCCCGACCCCGAGCCGTCGGAGATTCTCCCCGAGAATATTCCCTTGGATATAGTATTTGAGGACGATGACCTTCTCGTAATAAACAAGCCGTCGGGCATGGTGGTTCACCCCGCCCCCGGCAATTACTCGGGAACGCTCGTAAACGCACTGCTTTACCACTGCGCCGACACGCTTTCGGGCATCGGCGGTGTTATACGCCCCGGAATCGTGCACAGAATCGATAAGGATACGAGCGGACTTCTCGTTGTCGCAAAAAACGACACGGCGCATAAAATACTTGCCGAGGAGCTTGAATATCACGGCATTGAGCGAGAGTACCACGCCCTCGTGCGCGGCGGATTTAAATGCGACACGGGTACGGTTGACGCCCCGATTGGAAGGCACCCCGCCGACAGAAAAAGAATGGCGGTTCTCACCTCTCCCGACGCCCACGCAAAGCCTGCCGTGACTCATTACGAGGTTATGGAGAGATACGGAGAGCTATCCTACGTAAAGTGCCGTCTTGAAACCGGCAGAACTCACCAGATAAGAGTTCATATGTCATATACAGGGCACGCGCTCCTTGGCGACGAGGTTTACGGCGGTACAAAAACACGCTTTGAAAAGCTGCACCCCTCCCTCTTTGACGGTCAGGTGCTTCACGCAAAGCGGCTTTCATTCACTCACCCGAGAACGCGGGAGCGTATGACCTTTGAATGCGAGCTGCCCGACAATTTTAAGAAGCTTCTTGATATACTGAGAGCATAAAAAAAGCAACTCATCGAGTTGCTTTTTTTATTAGAACGAATTTTCGATATTTTTCAGAATCGGAGCGTCGCCCCTACAAATTCCTTAGCATACCTTAGCGCACGCATAGAGCGTCTGAACGCATTTTCCGTACATTAAAGCACCTTGGAAAGGAAATCCTTAAGACGCGGGTTCTTTGGATTGCCGAGAAGCTCCTCGGGTGCGCCCTCTTCCTTAATTACGCCCTCGTCCATAAAGAGAATGCGGTCGGCAACCTCACGGGCAAATCCCATTTCGTGCGTTACTATCAGCATTGTCATTCCGGTATTTGCGAGAGTTTTTATAAGGTCGAGAACCTCG
>JAZLCX010000133.1:0-2607 GCA_045614425.1 Eubacteriales bacterium
AGCATTATGAGGGTGCTTTCGGGGAGGTGGAAATTAGTTATTAGGGCATCTGTCGCCTTGAATTTGTAGCCGGGGTATATGAATATTCCGGTTTCGCCCTTAATTGCGTGAACCGTGCCGTCCGGGTCGGAAACGCTCTCAAGAACTCGGCAGGAAGTCGTTCCGACGGCAATTATTCTGCCGCCTCTTTTGCGGCGCTCGTTTATCTCATCAGCAACCTCGTCGGGTATGTAAAAATACTCACCGTGCATAAGATGCTTTTCTACGTTATCCACCTTTACGGGACGGAAGGTGCCGAGACCGACGTGTAGGGTTACCTCGCCGTAGCCGACGCCCTTAACCTTTATTTTTTCAAGAAGCTCGCAGGTGAAATGAAGTCCTGCCGTTGGAGCTGCTGCCGAGCCCTCGGTCTTGGCATATACCGTTTGGTAGTCGCCCTTATCCTTAAGCTTTTCGGTTATGTAGGGCGGCAGGGGCATATTGCCAACCTCGTCAAGAACCTCGTAAATATTCTTATATTTTTCCGTGTCATAGTCAAAACGCACGACACGGTTACCGCCCTCAGCCATTCCGACAACTGTCGCGCGGAGAATTCCCGAAAAATCAAAGCTTGCGCCAATCTTCGCGCGCTTTCCGGGGCGGACAAGGGTTTCCCACTCTCCCGAGTCGAGCATACGGAGTAAGAGAAGCTCCATTGACGAGCCGGTTTTCTCGCTTGTGCCGAGAAGTCTTGCGGGGATTACCTTCGATGAGTTTACTATGAGCATGTCCTCTTCGTTCAGATAATCTATAATATCCGAGAATATTTTATGCTCGATTTTTCCGCTTTTGCGGTCGAGCACCATAAGGCGACACTTATCGCGCTCGCTTGACGGCGTCTGCGCTATCAGCTCCTCGGGAAGCTCGTAATAAAAATCGCTTGTTTTGAGGTCGGTTGCTATTCGTTCGTTTACTATTTCTTCTTTGATTTCTTTCATAATCTGTCTTTTCTCGCGTATATTTCATAAAATAATACTGTGTATAATATCAGCATTATATATTATACACCAAATGAGAACATTTTTCAAGGGCAGATGACATTATGAAAAAGAACCTTGTTTTTCGCGGTGCAGCAACCGCGCTTATAACCCCGATGCGCGACGGAAATATAGATTACGAAGCGCTCAAAAAAATAATAGAGTACGAGATTGCGGGCGGTGTGTCTGCACTCGTTGTAGGCGGCACGACGGGTGAGGCTGCAACCCTTACCGATGAAGAACGCTACGAATGCTTTTCCTTTGTAAAGGAAGTGGCCCAAGGCAGAGTTAAAATAATATTCGGCACGGGCACAAACGACACAAGAGTTGCCGAAAAACACACAAGGCGCGCCGCCGAGATAGGCTGTGACGCGGTGCTGGTCGTGACACCGTATTATAATAAAGGCACGTACGCCGGCGTTTCCGAGCATTACAAGCGTATTGCCGATGCAGCCCCGTTGCCGCTGATTCTCTACAACGTTCCGACGCGAACCGGCGTAAATCTCACCTTAAAACAGCTTGAGGAGCTTGCCCGTGTAGAAAATATCGTTGGAATAAAGGAAGCTTCGGATTCGGCCGACAGACTTACCGAGCTCTCGAAATTCGGCGACGACCTCTATCTTTACGCGGGAAATGACTCGCAGATTTTCCTGACTCTTGCCCTTGGCGGCAAGGGTGTAATTTCGGTCGTTTCCAATCTTTTTCCGCGCCGTACAAGCGAAATATGTAATAACTTTTTCGCAGGAAATATTTCGGCGGCGCACAAGGGACAGCTCGAGCTTTTTGATTTTATAAGACTTATGTTCCGAGAAACCAACCCGACTCCCATAAAATACGCGATGAGCCTTTACGGACTCTCAACACCCGAGGTGAGACTTCCCCTTCTCACACCCGAAAAAGAGACGAAAGCGGCGATAGAGGAGGAGCTTCGCCGTCTCGGTGCGGACAGCTAATCCTTTAATTTCTTTCCGTAGCTTCGCTCGACCGCCCTTTGGAACGCTTCCTCGGGGTCAAAATTCCCATGCCTTACTTTTTCTCTCTCGTTTTTTTGCGCGAAGCGGTTATAATATCCATTTCCATTTATATTTCCATTTTTATTTCCATTTATATTTCCATTTCCATTTATAGCATCCTCTTCTATAGCTTTGCATCCGCTTGCATCGTTTTGCATAGATTTGCATTCCTCGTCCGAGCTAGCGCTTGCGGATTTTGCCCAGCGCTTGTTGGCGCTCTCGCGGCGTTTTTCGGAGAGCTCCCGCTGACTTGCATGCGCTCTCACCGCGCCATCCAGCATAAATTTATAGATTATACGCATTTTATCGGTGAGATTGTCGGGCACCTTTCTCTCGGTATAGTTTGCAAGAAGTGCGCGCAAAATCTGGCCGAGCTCGGTGTCTGTCAGCTCCTCCGTCATATAATCCCACGAAAAGAAAAACGGTAAATAAAGCTCCTTGTATTCTGACATTTTTATACTCCTTTGTTTTTTACTTACAAGAATATTTTAACATTACCGTAACGCTCGGGTAAGTATAGCACCCCTCCAAAAAAATATGTCGGATTTCAGGTTTTATTATGCAAATCAAACAAAAAA
>JAZLCX010000134.1:0-5393 GCA_045614425.1 Eubacteriales bacterium
ATCCGCATGAATTTCTCCCAATAGTTTCAGCTGCTTTTCTTTGTTTAAAGAATCATAATTTTCCATGATAACAGAAGTTGCGCCATAGATAGATGTCAACGGAGTACGCAAATCATGGGATACTGCACGAAGCAAATTTGCTCTCATTCGCTCCTTTTCGCTTTCTGCCTTAACTCTTTGCCACTCCTTCATTCTCGTGGTGAATGCACTCGTCAGAACGGCAATAATGAGCATAATGATTGCCGATATAATGCTTGATGAAGCAGAAAAATCCATATTAAAATAGGGATAAGTAAAGGTATAGTTGATAATAAAAACGCTTGCTATTGCGGATATAACACCGTACAGATATCCATCGGTTGTAAGAGATATAAGAAAAACGGAAAACGCAAATAGCGTTGTGATCTGCTCTGATACCTCAAACCTTTGAAATAATAAACTGATACCGAAGGAAGCAGCCAAAATCAACACGGTAAGTACAATATCCACTATATGCTTTCGGGTTGCTTTTTTCATAGATACCTCATTCTTTTAGTCCTGTTTGTTAGTATTAATTATATCACAGACGTGATTAAGATTTGGTAAAGCATTAGAGAATCCGTCGTATTAATTATATCATATTTTTTGAAGAATTCAATTGCTACCCATTTTTTCATCGTTCTCTTCTTTGTTTAAGGCAGCTCAAATTTTGCACTTTGCCATATTTTCACTCCGAGATGTACCCGGACGTGCACATCACGGCTAAAACGAGGTGTTTTGAGAAAATAAGTCGTTAAAAAGGCTTGAATCACCGCTTGAACTTTTCTTTTTTATATGCTATAATGGTGATAACAGATTCTTGAAAACGGTACTGAGAGGAGAAAAAATGAGGATTACTGTACTCGGCGCGGGAACTTGGGGAACGGCGCTTGCCATTCTTCTTAAGGAAATGGGCAACGACGTTACGCTTTGGTCAGCGATTTCTGACGAGCTTGAAGATATCAGAGTGACGCGCACGCATAAAAATCTCCCGGGAGCAAAAATTCCTGACGGAATAGTTTACGAAAAAGACATAGCAGCGGCATGCCGCGGCAGAGAGATTGTTTTGTTTGTGGTTGCCTCCAAATACGTACGCGCAACCGCGAACGCTGCTGCACCGCATCTTTCCGACGGAGTTATCGTCATCAGCGCGGCAAAGGGACTCGAAAAGGGCACGCTTATGACCATGACCGACATAATAGAAAGCGAGATTAACGCGCAACGCCCCGACCTTAAACGAAGCATTGTTGCGCTCTCCGGACCGACGCATGCGGAGGAGGTTGCCTGCGGACTGCCCACGTCTATCGTTGCGGCTTCGACCGACGAGCGCGTTGCGACCGTGGTGGCGGAGCTTTTCCGCGGCTCGTGCATTAGGGCTTACACGAACACCGACGTTCTCGGTGTTGAGCTTGCCGGCACGATAAAGAACGTTATTGCCATCGCGTCGGGCATTAACAGAGGAATGGGCTTTGGCGATAATTCGCAGGCTATGCTGATAACACGCGGAGCAGCTGAAATGACACGAGTCGGTCTTGCTATGGGCTGCCGAAGGCGAACCTTTATGGGCCTTGCGGGCATTGGCGACCTCATCGTTACCTGCACCTCGCAGCACAGCCGAAACAACCGATGCGGCGAAATGATCGGCCGCGGCATGACATACGACGAGGCCTCACGTGAAATCGGAATGGTTGTTGAGGGCTATCACGCGCTTGAGGCGGCAATGGCGCTTAAGGAAAAATGCGGCGTTTCAATGCCGATAACCGAGGCGGTTTACGACGTTATTTTCCGCGGTACAACACCGAGCGAGGCAATGTCGCGTCTTATGAGCCGCGATATAAAAAACGAGATCGAGGACTAACCTTCGGTCTTTACGCCGCTTAGATTACCCGATAAAAAAGATGATTTTATTGCTCTCTTTTTAATGCTCTTGCCCGCCGAAAAGAGAGCAATTGTTTATTGCCGTTTTAATGGCAGAATCAAATAAAAAAAGCGAAGTTGGCATAATGAAAAACAAAATTTCAAATTACCTAAAGCTTGCTATCTTTATAGCCTCGTTTTCGGGGGTTATATGGAGCTTTTTCAGCGCGGAAGCCGATGGCTACTCACACTGGGCAACAAGGCTTCTTTATTTCACGGCGCAGTCTAATATATGGATCGGTCTGACTGTGCTTATACTGCTTATAGCTCCGCTAATAATGCCGGATATGTCACCCCGTGCTAAAAATACGCTATATGCCGTGCGTTACGTATTCACGGTGTCGATAACGCTTACTGCCTTTATATTCTGCGCGGTCTTAGCGCCTACGGCGCACAAGGGCGGGTACAACGCCTGGACTCCCGCGAGCATAATAACGCATATGATAGTACCGACGCTTGCGGTCGTTGATTTCTTCCTTGACACCTACCGTGTTAAATTATCGCGTAGTCACGTGGCGCTCTCGGTAGTTCCGCCGCTTATTTATCTTGTCTTTGCAAGTATACTTTGCATATTAAAGGTAGACTTTGGAAGAGGAGACCCGTTTCCGTACGTTTTCTTCAATTTCTACTCGCCCGCAGGAGTGTTCGGATTTTCAAGCGAGATGCCCTACGTAATAGGCTCTTTTTACTGGATGCTCTTTATGCTCGGCATAATAATCGGTGTCGGCGCGTTTTATAAAAAGCTGTATAACAAAAAATAAACGTGAGAAAAAATAAAAAACGGTTTTTCGGGATAATACCGCATCGGCGGCTATCCGTGTCAAGAAAAACCGTTTTTTTGTTTTAATTACGAGACCTACATAAACGCGGTTTACGGCCCGTAGGTATTGTGGAAGGCGGAGTTCGCTCCGTTTCCGTAGCCGTTATTGTAGTAGCCGCCCGAATTGCCGCCGCGGCCTCCGCCGCCCCTTCTCATTCTGACAATTCTGACTATAAGGAAAATTCCGACGCCTATGAATACAAGCGATATGATTATCGATGCGATATATGCTGACGGCATAGTTCTGCCGAATACGTCCTCTGCATCCTCAACCACAAGGGAAATCGGAATTCCCGTATTTTCGGTAAAGCTGTCGAGAAAGTACTCGAGCTCGCTTCCGATAATGTTTAATTCGGTATAGTTTACAAATTTGCTCTCACACGCCGAGCGGTCATCGTGGCAATTCGCTCTGTAATGCTGCGAGCCGAGCGCACTTACCTCGGCCTCCATTCTCTCTATAACCGACGAAAGATTCGACGTCAGGGAATAGCTGTAGTTTTCGGCAATTGCGCCAGACATCGCATATCCGAGCGAGGTTCCGGCGGCGCCGAACTTGTAGTTTACGTCGGTAGCAATATGCTCGCCGAGCCACGCAATATAATTATAGCTGTAATTATCCTCGTACGTCAGAAAAACTATAACGATATTGTCAAGATATGCACCCGTGTCACCGTAAAATTCGGTGTATTTAGTATCTGCATAGCCTTGGAGCTTGTTTTCGTCGTACTGAATGATACCTCCGCCGGCAAGCGCCGAGAAAGCGTTCACGGTAGATGAAATAAAGATTGCTCCCGCTATTATCAAAATGATAATGGGGAAAATCAGCATAGCGAAAAATCCGCCGAAAAATCCTCCTCCGTATCCGTAGCCGTAATAATAGGGGCGCGGCCAAAACCAAAATCCGAACGGTATGTGGTGGTGATGGTGGTGATGATATCCTCCGCCAAATCCGCCGCCTCTTCCGCCGGCGCCGCCTCCGCCAAATCCTCCCGAGCCGAAGCTGCCGCCTCTTCCGCCGCCTCCGCCTCGTGCTCCTCCTCCGGGTCCGGGCATAATAAACTCCTTTCCGCCTGACACTCAGGCACAAAAATATTCTGTATTTTTACATTACAAGCTCGTAAAGCAGAAGAAGCTCCTCTTCGATTTCAGCCTTACGCCTGTCAATCTCCGCCGCCCTTACGTAATCCGTAGCAGCGCTTCCAAACAGCTCATTATCCAGCCTTTCGGTTTCGGCCTCGAGCTCTTTTATCTTAATTTCTGCACGCTCCTTTTTCTTTTCAAGAGCGCGGCGCTCTGCGTTTTCACGCTTTTTCTTCTCATAGTCCTCCTTTGAGTTCGAGGGCTTTTCCTCCGGCAGCTTTTCCGCTCTGTCGAGTTCTCTTATTTCGCGAAGCCTTAGATATTCCTTAAATGCATCGTCGTAGTCCTCAAGCTCGCAGTCAAGCTTGCCGCCCTCGCGGTCCGGGTCCAGCTCTATTATTCGCGTTGCCACGCGATTTATGAAATATCTGTCGTGCGAAACCGCAACTATCGTACCGCCAAATGCCATAAGCGCATTTTCAAGCGCATCGCATGAGCCGATATCGAGATGGTTCGTCGGTTCGTCCATTACGAGAAGATTTACCTTCTTTAATATAAGCTTTGCAAGCGTGAGTCTTGCTCGCTCACCGCCCGAAAGGGTGGAAATCTGCTTTTCCATATCCTCAGCACCGAAAAGAAAGAGCGCAAGCGCTGAGCGAAGCTCCACGTCCTTTTTATCGGGATACTCGTCACGCATCTCGCCGAAAACCGTCTTTGATTCCGAAAGTCCGCGGTTTTCCTGGTCGTAATATCCTATCTTTATATTATAACCGAGCGTGATTTTTCCCGAGCTTGGTGCAAGACGGGAGTTTATAATCTTCATAAGAGTTGATTTGCCCGAGCCGTTTGGGCCGAGAAACATTACGCGCTCGTATCTCCTTATAAGGAAAGAAAGGTCCTTGATAAGCGTCTTGTCTCCGTAAGAAAAGGACAGATTTTTCGCTTCTATTACGTCGTTTGCGCTCTCCTCCTCAAGCGAAAAGTTCATTCTTATATCGCGCGGAGCTTTTGGGGCAAGCTCGATTTTTTCCATTCTTGCAAGCTGCTTTTCCTTTGAGCGAATGGTGACAAAATTATGCTCGCGGTTGCACCTGCGCTGAAATTCTATATTAGCCTTTATTCTCGCAATTTCCTTTTGCTGCTCCTTGTATCTTTTTTCAAGGGAAGCAGCCTCCGCCTCCTGCTGATTTTTTGAAACCGAATAAGAGCCGTTATAGAGCTTTGCGCCGCAGTTTTGTATATGCAGAGTTTTGTTCGTCGTGCGGTCGAGAAAATATCTGTCGTGCGAGATGATAAGAACGGTTTTCTTATACCCCGAAATAAATCCCTCAAGCCAGGCGAGTGCGTCTATATCGAGGTGGTTTGTCGGCTCGTCGAGAAGAAGTATATCCGGCTCGGTTGCAAGAAGCCTTGCAAGAGCGAGTCTTGTGTACTGACCGCCCGAGAGAGTTTTTATCTTTCTGTCGAGAAGCTCCTCGGAAAAGCCGAGCTGCAAAAGCATTCCGCGGCAACGCTGTCTGAATTCGAGACCGCCCGCTGTTTTGTATTCGTTGTTAAG
>JAZLCX010000135.1:0-7145 GCA_045614425.1 Eubacteriales bacterium
TCTTCTTTCAATTTCACTTCTTAAATCTGCCATAAACCACCTGTAAATAAATATAAATCGGAGGGCGCATCGCAAAAAACGGCAAACGCCCTCCGTTTTGCCTCTTAGATTTTATCACAAGAGACGGTATTTTGTCAATATCTTTCATGTATAAACGCGCGTGAATACATATTGAAACTGCGTCATCAATTAAGTGCGTGGTACTGTTCTGTAATTTCCGCAAATTCGTCGGCAAGGCTGCACTCACCAAGCGTATACATTTGTTTGTCCCAAGGAATCGTGAAGGAATGAACCTTGTTTTGATAAAATTCTATGTATTTCGGCGCTTTAATTGAATTAAAAAGTGCCATCTGTGTACTTGCATTACAGGTAAAATCGCCAAGTCCCGAAATAATGAAAGCCGGACATTTCAAAAACTGTGCCGCCACGGCAGTATCAAAATATATGACACCCTTACCTCTTGGCATACGGTTCTTTATCCTTCCCTCAAGCTCGTGTCCGTATATATCGGAAAGCCACGGCACGTTCAAAATGACCGCAGAGGCTCTGTCAAAATGCGCGGCAACATTACACGCCTGCATACCGCCCTGGCTGCTTCCCACGAATATATAATCTTTTTTATTCAAAAGCTCGTGGTCCTTAAAGAATCGAACGGCCTCTAAATCCCTTAAAAGCATCTTTGCCCAATAGGTTGTGTCGGCATTCTTGTTTTCCTCGTCGTCATAACCGTAGCCCTTAAGCTCGTTATCACGTATGTCAGCGTAAAATTCAGGCGTCTGTCCGTTAGGTATGCAATGAGCGTTTACAGATACGCTGAAATAGCCGTCCATAGGCACAGCTCCCACCGGATTAACTCCGTACCCTTGAAAGTAGAATGCGGCCTTAAGACTGTTTTTTTCGGCATTCCTCGGATATGCTATGGCAACCGAAACGTAATCGCTTCTCGGGGCTTTTATGCGCATATCGTACATTTCAAAATCCGCAAAGTCCCCGTTTTCGATTTTTTGGCAGAATAAAACCTCAGGCTCGCTTGCCTCAACCTCAGACGCAAGACTGTCCCAAAATTCAGTATAGTCATCGGGCGTTTTCGTGGCTCGAAAAATTTTTCCCACGTCCGCTCCCGCACTTCCATTGTAACCCTCTATGCCCTCTATCAAGCATTTGTTTTCATCACACGCATTTGCCCTAAGATAAACGAACCCGCTTTTTGATATCGAGGTCTCGATATAAAACCACCCGTCCGCGCTCTTTTCCTTATAACCCTCGTACTTTTGACCATCGTCGGTTATCAAGGAATAGCGAACGCAAGGTATATCCAAGTATCCGTCCATATATTTCACACGAATCTTAAATATTATTCTTTCGAACGGCTTGTAGCAAAGCGGATTTTCAAGAGTAGTACCTACAAAATACTTGTAGTCCGTCTTGCTCATATTCGTCATCTGCTTCATTTCCAACATTCTGTATTTATTCATAAGAAAATTTCCTTCAATAGAATTCCTCATAGATTCCGCCCGTGATGAACTCACGCAAAAGCGAATCATTAGGCAATATGCCCTCGCTTATCGGCTCGACTGAGGTCAGTGCGGAAAGAACGGTTTTAGCGTAAGGATTCTTCTCTGCCAGCTCCTTTGATATCAACTTCTCCGCATATCTACGCATAATGCAGAGCTCAGACTGATGAAAAGTGTCAAAATCTATATCCGCATATTTGCGGTAAGGGTAAAGATACTTTTCCTCGCCCTGAAGAACGCCCGGCCACATATCGAGTGTTCTTTCCGCAGTAGCGTCACGGTAGATGCTGTCCCTGACCATTCGTCTCACAAACCGTATCTTGCGCCCGGAAAGTATTCTCACACCGCCGTCGTTTACGTTAGTCGAGACGCTTATAAATATCTTAAGAATTTTCTCCGACGGCAAGCGCTCGGAAATTTTTTGATTTAACGCGTGCAGTCCCTCTATTATGACGCAGCCGTGTTCTATTTTAGAATGTTTTACAATCTCCGTTCTCTTGCCAAGCTTAAAGCTGTATTTCGGCAAAAAGAAGTCGTGCCCAAAGGCTATCGCCGACAGGGTGTCGTATATTCCGTCAAGGTCAAGCGCCTCGGGTGACTCAAAATCCCGACTTCCGTCAGCGAGACGGGGATAGCCCGCGTCGTCGCTGTTGCGGTAAAAATCATCAAGAGATATAACAAAGCTGTCAAGTCCAAACTCTCTTATCCTGTCAGCCAGCATATTTGCAGTAGTCGTCTTGCCCGAACCCGACGGACCTGCAAGCAGTATAATCCTTATTTTGTCGTCTTTTGCGACACGCTCCCCGACCTCTTTTACAAATCCCCGGTATCTCTCCTCGGCTTCCAAGACGAGCTGCTCGGGATTTGTCGCTGCAATTTTGTTTATTTTCGAAATTTCTGTTTCTGCCATAAAAACACCGTGTTTCAGTTTAATAGCCGCTTATCGGCAATTCTTCGTTGTCCACTCCCTTTTCAAAGGAGCGTATCACAACATAATAGCTCATAGTATCGTTCACCTTGACAAGAACTCTCTCCCCCGCCGCATGACCGAGAAGGGCTGTTCCGAGAGGCGACTCCTTGCTCACGTAACCGAGAAGTGCGTTCTGGCGAAGCGTCGTAACTATCTGAATTTCCTTTTCCGCCCCCGTCTTTTCGTTGTATATTCTGACGCGGTCAAAAAGCCCTATCTTCGTCTCGTCGCTTTTCGTCTCTATTACGTTTGCCGTTCTTATCATATTCTTGAGGTAGCGTATCCGTCCCTCGTTTTTGCGTTTTTCCCTTTTTGCTTCTTTATATTCAGCATTTTCCGAGAGGTCGCCGAACTCGCGCGTGCGCTTCATCTCGGCAAGCAGCTCAGGGCCAAGCACCGACTCGCGATAGCGAATTTCCTCTTCCATTTTCTTGATGTCTACCTCGGTAAGCTCGTCGTACATTTTAAGCTCCCATCCCTATTTTATCCAAGCGGTATTCCCACGATGAGCGCATACACTATCGCAACCGCAACTCCTACGAAAAAGCCTGTTACAACCTCGGGCAACGTATGTCCCGAGGAAATTTTAATCCGACCGAGGTCTATCTTCTTTTCCTCGTCCTTGATTTCTTCGTTTATCTTTTCGACCAAAATTTTAATGTTTGTCGCGTTTCTTCCGCTCTGGCGTCTTACTCCGAGTGCGTCGCGCATTATTACAACGGCAAGAACTATCGCAAGAGCGAAAATACCGCTGTTATATCCCTCTATCCAGCCTACCGCGGTAGCAAGCGATACGACGGTTGCGGTATGCGCGCTGGGCATTCCGCCCTCTGTTACCATTGTTTTCCAAAGTATTCTTTTCTCAATCACAGAATAGGTTACAAGCTTAGTTATCTGCGATATTGCCCATGCTATAATCGGCACTAGTATCATATGATTTGTGAAAAGACTTTTGATTATGTACATAACTCCTCCAAATGTAAAACTCACTTATATATTATTTTATCACTGCTTTTTAAATATTTCAAGATTTTTTGGCAAAAACTTTAGCGGTCGGCAAAACCATCGCTTGCCGACCGCCATATTATGTTATTTTTTCTTAGAGCATCCGCCCTTACAGCTATCGGCGTAAGGACAGCCTATACACCTTTTGCCTTTCTTCTTCTCAAAAATTATGTATGCCACAGCTACGGCTATTATTAAAACCACAGCGACAGCCGAAATTATTTTTCCTATCATACCGTTAAAGCCTCGGAGGCTGACTTCCGAGATGCACCGGTGCCGGAATCCGCCTCTTTTCTTCTTTTAATGACGAGATATACTAGAATTGCCGCGAAGGCAAGGACAACCGCCCAACCCAAAACCGAAGTCCATACGGGACCCATATTTTTAGGAGAAGTAAAGAGCGTTCCGAAGAAACGGACGAGGAATGCAACCGAATATCCCACACCGAATTGAAGCCCTATTGCCGCAAAGAGCCATTTTTTACTCTTCATCTCCGCATTCATCGCGCCTATTGCCGCAAAGCAGGGGGGTGTAAAGAGATTGAACATAAGATATGCAAGCGCGGCAACCGCAATCATAGCTCCGTTTGAACCCGTTCCGAATGCAGAAGCTATTTCAAAGATATTCGCTCCGCCCTCTACGGCGAGCTCGTCAACGTTTATAAGATTCGTTATTCCGAAGCAAACCGCAAGAGTACCGACCACGTTCTCCTTAGCTATAAATCCCGTAATTGCCGCGGCGGCAAGCTGCCACGAAACGTAACCGACAATAGGAGCAAACAAATATGCAAACGGGGTTGCAACCGTGGCAAGAATTGAGTCGTTTGCATTTTCAATAAGACGGAAATTCCATCCGAAATTCTGCATTACGTGAACGACGAAGTTGCAAACGAGAATTATCGTACCCGCCTTGACTATGTACGCCCATCCGCGCTGACACATAGCCAAGAAGGCTTTTGCAAGGCTGGGCGCTTTATATTCGGGAAGTTCAATTATGAAATAGGATTTTTTCGCCCTGTTTCCCGTGATGAGATTAACGAGAAGCGCCGCGAGAAGTATTATAAGTATGCCCACGAAATACATCATAGCTCCTACCCAAGCGCTGTCGCCGAAGAAAACTCCCGCAAAGAGCGCGATAACGGGAAGCTTTGCACCGCAGGGCATAAACGGCGCGAGCATAGCAGTCGCTCTGCGCTCCCTCTCGTTACGGATAGTACGCGATGCCATAACGCCGGGAATTGCGCAGCCCGTGCCTATGATAAACGGAATCACCGATTTGCCCGACAAGCCTACACGCTTGAAAATCGGATCAAGCACTATCGTTGCGCGAGCCATATATCCGCAATCCTCGAGAAGCGCGATAAGGAAATACATAACCATAACGAGCGGTAAAAATCCGACTATTGCGATAAAGCCGCCGATAATACCGTCAACGAGAATGGAAGCCCAGATGCTCTCCCCGAGAGCGTCTGCGACAGCGCCCTGTCCCATCTCAAGAAGTCCTACTATAAAATCCGCAAGCCATACGGCAGGACCGGCCTGGGAAATCCAAAATACGAGGAACATAACCACGGCAAAAATCGGAATTCCGAGCCACTTATTAGTGAGTACCTCGTCGACCTTATCCTGCAAATTTTTATCGCGTGTGAGAACCGTTCTTTTCTCTACCTTTTTTACGATACCGTTGACAAAATCAAATCTCCTTTTGTCAGCCGCCATAACCGCTTCCTTGCTGGCAAGGTCAACCGACCCCTGAGAGTAGGGCGCCTTCTGGGACTTGCCGACAACTCCGATTACCGCCGAAATAAGTTCGGAAAGTCCCTTCCCCGCCGCCGAAACGGTTTCTATTACAGGACAACCGAGCAAGGCTGAAAGCGCCTTTGCGTCAACCGTATTTTTCTTTTTTTCATTCAAATCGGTTTTGTTGAGAGCAACAACCACGGGTATGCCAAGCTCAAGCAGCTGCGTTGTGAAAAACAGGCTTCGGCTGAGATTCGTTGCGTCAACTATATTTATTATTGCATCGGGTTTTTCGTTCTTTACGTAAGAGCTGGTAATGCTCTCCTCCGAGGTAAAGGGCGACATCGAATAAGCGCCCGGCAAATCCACCGCAATAAGCCCCGCGCGCTCGCCCGCAAAGCTTTTCTTTATTTCGTGTTCCTTTTTGTCTACGGTGACACCCGCCCAGTTTCCTACCCTCTCGTTTCTTCCGGTAAGAGCATTGTACATCGTCGTTTTTCCACTGTTGGGGTTGCCCGCCAATGCGATTCTCATTTGCTTTCTCCTTCATTACATAAATTAGGTTGTCTTCGAGTTAGCCACCGCTAACTCGCTCTCAAAAAAACAATTGCACCTCTGCACACCCAAGCCGAAAATTATTTTACCTTTATAGACTCGGCTAAAGCGCTGTCGATATTATACCTTGCGTCCTTAATTGATACCGTCAAGCTGTTTTTCTTGCGCGATATAACGGTAATAGGCTCACCGCCGTAGCAGCCGAGAGAAAACAAGAACGCACAAAGCTCATCGTCGTCAATATCAATTGCCGTAACAATATACTCTTTTCCTTCAACAGCGTCGTGTAAATTCATAATTTACTCCTGTAGCAAAAAGTGCAGTTAGCCTCCGCTAACCATGTGCTATTATACCTTATTCTCCCGTTTTTGTCAATGTTTTTCGGCAAAAAAACAAACTTTTGTTTATTTTGCATACCGCAAACGGTTAGCCTGTGCTAACTATTTGTGCAAATACGCTAATGCCCATAGGTGAATTTTAATTCTGTTGACTTTTTTCCCTTTCTGTGTTAAACTTATATTACTATAAACTTAGGGAGAAAAAGCTAAATGAACCTTCAGGAATCCGGCGAAATGTATCTTGAAACCATATATCTTTTATGCAAAGAAAAGAGTGCCATTCGCTCCATTGACATCGTTGAATATATGAATTTTTCGAAGCCGAGCGTGAGTCGGGCTGTCGGTCTTCTTCGTCGCGGCGGTTATATTTCGGTCGCAGACGACGGCTATATAACACTCACCGACAAGGGCGCGTCCGTTGCCGAAAAAATGTATGAGCGACACAAAATTCTCTCCGAATATCTCATTTCCCTCGGCGTGCCCGAGAGGATTGCCACCGCCGATGCCTGCAAAATGGAGCACGTCATAAGCGATGAATCCTTCGAGGCAATTAAAAAAATTGGGAAATGATATAATCCTCCCCCTTATTTTAAGCATACAGAACGGAGTTAATCATGATAAAAATAACCTTCTTGGGAACAGCATCGGGAATCGGTCCAACACCCGGCTTATATCATACCTCTCTCGTCATGGAGGTCAACGGAGCTTGCTATTGGTTTGATGCCGGCGAGGGTTGCTCACACAATGCGGTCAAGCTGGGAATAGATCTTTCTCGGGTGCGTGCTATATTTATCTCGCACATGCATATAGACCACGTAGGCGGTCTTGCCAATCTGATTTTCTCCATGAATAAGCTTGTGGTAAAGAGTGGCGCTCCTCATATAAACGACAACAAAATCGATATTCTCACCCCCGACGAGAAGAAGCTCTCATTCATAAGAAATCTCGCCTACGGATACCCGTCCGGCGCTCTTAATTTTATTGATATAAACTCATCCGCGGTAACGGACGGCGTCGTATATGA
>JAZLCX010000136.1:0-14516 GCA_045614425.1 Eubacteriales bacterium
AAAATTGTCGCGAAACGCCTCGTAATTTGCAATATAGTACTGATATTTTTCCTGCTTGCTTCTTATATCGAAATATTCGGTCAGAAGCGATCTGAGGTTCTGCGTTGCGACACCTGCCATATCAACAACCTTGGCATTAGCACCGAGAAGACTTACTATATCGCCCTTATTCTCTATTACCGAGGTGACTGTGTTGCCCATTATTGCCGAATATACAGACCTGTTAAGCGAGGTTACCTGAGTTTTGGTCTTATCAATGACCGCAAGCTGCGCATTTACAATCTTTATTTTTTCCTCATACTTTTCGTATGCTTCGATTTTTGCCTGATTTTGCTCTGCATATGCCAGATATTTTGTATATTCAGCCAGGTCGCGATAGTATTTTTCCCTTGCTATTACGTAGTTGTTATACTCAATTTTGAGCTGCTGGTATTCCTTCAGCTCCAGAAGATATTTCTGGTATTTTGCGTTTTCCTCGTCATAAAGTCTTTTTGCAGACAGATACTCATTGTAAAGAGCAAGTGCCGCAAGATATTCGTTATAAAGACGGCTACTCACAAGGTATTCTTCATGCTTGAGTATGTATTCATCCCGTTTAGCATTCAGGTCGGCTTCAAGCTTCGGTGCTTCATCGTACGCCATATTCAGAAGCTTATTCACTGTATCGGCACTTATCACAAATTCAGCGGAATATTTAACGCCGAGAGTGTCGCCATCCTCTGTTGAAACACCGCTGAACTCAAGTACATACGGAGATGATGTAAATGCCTTGGTAGTGTCACCCACCGTGGCAAATATCGGCTTCCATACTACAGTAATTCCGTTAGCGGCAACGTAAGTATATTCACACGCGGTAACGGTTAAGCGCTCATTCTCATACTGAGTAGTTATAACCGACGTCGGAATTTTCGAATTATATGCGAACAAAAATCCGCTCTGAAGCCTTAGAAAATCTCTCTCCGCCTTGGATAAATCGATTCCCGGAACGTAGTCCTCCAAGAATTCATCTGCATATATATTTTCGGAAAATGTAGCAGACGGATATGAATAATCATCCTCCGACGCACCGATGAAAACCGTCAAAAACGAAAGGACCAGTGCGAAAACAAGACACGCCAACGTACTTCGCATAAGAAATCTATTCTTCACAGTCTACTCCTCCCGAATAAAATAATATATAAAATTATATCATTATGCAAAATAAAAGTCAATACTTCGGCCGAAATGTTAAGATTTGCAAATTTATCTATTGACAAAGGAATTTTTTTCTGTATAATATATATTGTGACACGGAGGCATAGCTCAGTTGGTTAGAGTACTTGCTTGACATGCAAGGGGTCGTAGATTCGAGTTCTACTGTCTACACCAAAAAATACCGAGAACTTTGTTCTCGGTATTTTTTTATCCAAGTCGCAGACTTGGTATATCATCACCGCACGAAGTGTGTTGGATATCGTCAGCCCTTTGGGCTGTATATCATCACGCAGCAGCGTGTATCTGTCTGCGACTTGATGAGATTATACACACCACCTGCGTGATTGGTTATACATTGCCCTGATAGATGACTTCGCCATTTGCGTTGTAAACGGTCAACGTATAGCGGAGCATTTCGGGGGCAACGCCGCTTTCAATCGCGATTGCTGCGGGCGTAATGTTTTTGCCAAAATAATAGCTGAAAGAACCGAGCTCCGTTTCGCCGTTAGCTACGGTGAGAATCGCGTAATCGCCGTCGATAAACGCGCCGCCCGCTTGAACGAAGTTGAAGGGGTTTTTCATCGTTTCACCGTCGATAACGGGGCTGAATCCGTACTTTTCCGCTTGACGGATAACGAGTTTGTTGTTTTCAACGTATAAGCGTTTTATAAGTGCGCCGCTCACTAAAAGAGTATTTACGTTATCTTCGCAGGTAGGCACGTAAACGGTGGATACGCGCGAGGATTGATTGTTAAGATTGATAACGTAGAAGTTGATTTGTCCTTCACCGTTGATTTCAGGGATATACGCTTTTGCTTCTTCACCAAAGGTCATCGTTAAATCAACGTCATTATAGGTAAACGTCTTACGCGCTACTTCATAGCTTTCACAACCAGTGGTGTACACGGCAACGAGGGCCAGTGTTTCACCGCCGTCTAACGCCAAGTTTTTGGGCATCGTAGCAACTATGTTGCTAATATCAATCGTTTCATCATCTTCGTTATACGCAATCGAGCCGCTAAAACGTACGTCGTAGATAAGATAATATTGCTCATCTTCCGTTTGCTGCTCCACGGGTAATGCGTCTGAAATAGAGTACGATTGCAATTCTTCGTCGCTCACATGCGAGAAGGTAGCAATATAGCGAGTGAAAATATCGTGAATGATTTCGGCAGACATATCGTAATCAAACGTATAACCGTAGATGGAATTGTTTGCCAAAAATTCTTTTCTATTCAAGAATCTTTCCGCTTGGGCAAGGCATTTGTCTTCCAAAATAAAGTTGTTATCGGTCATATAGTTTAAAATTTCGTTTTCGTCTTCCACCATAAATTCGAGAGTGTGCGAGTAAAGAAGACCGTATCCAAACATGAAAGGAGCTCCGTCTTCGTACTCAGAAGTAAACTCGTATCCGTCGAGATTGAAATCGTAGGTTACGTTTTGTTCAATATAGTCGTAATTTCTAATAAGTTCTTGGTATTGCCAATCTTCATAGAAACGAGCCACGTCAATGCCGCCTTTGAAGTTTACGGAATATTCCAAATTGGAAATATAAGGGAGATTTATGCCTAAATGTGCGCCACAAGCCTCTTCACTTTTCATTTCGTTAATGAAACCAACGCGCAATCCGTTTTCATTGATAAGAATTTGTTGGAAAGCGTTGTATTCAAGAACACCGTCTTTGTATTCTTTTGAAATGTCTGCGACAAAACCGCAATCCGTTTCTGTTGGCGGTAAATAAATTTCCGTTGTGATTTTTTCAAGGAAGTATTCGTCAAACATTTCTTTCGAGTAAGAAAAAGCGGTTACAAGCGGGTTTTCTTGCGATAAATCGCTATACACTACGCCGTACATTTCTTCATCGGAGCTGTTGAAATATAATTGTTCCTTACCCTCTATGTAACGGTAAAATTTTGCGTATTTATAATCCCCGATATTAGGTTGTCTGGTGCTAATATATTCGACAATTTCTCTTCCGTCAGAGGTATAGGAAGACGTCGTGCAATGATAGTGGAAATAAGGACCTGCAACCGGGTCGTCGGATTTCATTAATTCTTCACAATAGAGTACGTTGTTTACTTGGTCGTAACGCATACGCAACATACAAGAATCGGTGATTTTAACCCAACGGTTAAGCATCTTTACGTTTTGGAAAACGTTTTCCTTTACGTATTTAACATCAAAGTCCAATACATTGTTTGCTCCACCGATGTAGTAAAGTTCGCCGCAAGGGGAAACGTATTGACGGCTTTCCGCATACGCTTTGTAGAAAACATCGTCTTCGATTTGTTTAACGTCAATCGAATCTACGATATTGCCCCAGTTTTGCCCGGGTTGCGGCATACCTGCATCCGGGTTGTTTGCATCAATTCCGCCGCCTTCTTTGGTAAAGCCACAGGCGACTGCCCCATATCGGGGTTCGAGCGTTTCACTTTGCATGAGTTCGCCGCTAATTCCGTTTGAAGCACCTAAGTAGGGGACGTTATCTATGTTTTCGCCAAGTTCATTAATGTTGCCGCGTACTGAAAGCATACCGTCGTGGTTGCCACCGCCTCCGCCTCCGCCGCTGCCACCGTTTCCGCCTCCGCCGTTTCCGCCTCCGCCGTTGCCGCCGTTTCCGCCGCACGCCGTAGAAAAAGCAAGCAAAAGGCAGCAAATACAACACAAAACCGTTCTGAATAGTTTTTTCATAATTTTCTCCCTTATTTTGCAAACAGTCATTTATTATAAATAGACCTCATAATTATACCACATGTTTCCTTTTTTTGCAAGTCGGCGTAACAAAATATTACCATAAGCCCGGCTTTTCTTCCCATTCAAACCGCAGGAAAGATACACGCTAAAGCGTGATGATATGCAGCCCGGAGGGCTGGTGATATCCACCACACTTCGTGCGGTGATGATATACCAAGTCTGCGACTTGGATAAAAAAACACTGCAGAAAATATCCTTTTCTGCAGTGTTTTTTGGTGGATCTGACGAGAATCGAACTCGTGTCCAAAGGTTAATCCACACAACTTTCTCCGTAGGCAGTCAATCTATTGGATTTCCCACATCAGAGCGCCGACTGACAGGCTCTCATCAGGGTAGCTTTTTTATGCGTGACCGATACAAAAGCAACTCTCGGTTCACGTGCACTACTGATTTGACGCACGGTGAGAGCCGTAGTCCTCTCTCACGGTACGGGCGGCATTATAAGCCGCGGCGCAGCTTACGCTGCCATTGCAACTTTATTGTTGTCGTTTATTATTTAAGTTTGGACATTTTGACGCGATTATCCGGCGCGCTACGCTTATCGTACTTCACAACCCCTGTCGAAACCATTGCAGACCCGTTAGGTAAATTGCCTTATTAGTATAGACTAATTTTGTATTCTTGTCAAGTTTTTTATATTTCAAATTTCGCCAAATTGTTGCACTCTACTGAAATTTGTGGTAAAATTGTTTATAAGCGGCGAATTGTTCATCTGTTTTTGAAGCGTTTTCTATAAACCGTCAAAGAAAAAAGTCAGAAAATGTCAGGAAAAATTGTATTTTATGAAAATTTCAAATCTATTCAAACACATATGGCTTGTAATCAAGCACAAGCACGCGGTTTTTGTTAACTGCGCGAAATGCGGCCTTGTATTCCGCGGCCTTGTACACGATTTATCGAAGTTTTCACCCTCCGAGCTTTTCGAGAGTGCAAAGTATTATCAGGGCAACCGCTCCCCCATCGGAGTTTGCAGAAGAACTACCGGTATGAGCTATGCTTGGCTGCACCACAAGGGGAGAAACAAGCATCATATCGAGTATTGGCTAGACCCCGATTGTGACGTAACACCGCCTATGCCGTACAAATATGCGGTCGAGTGCGTTTGTGACAAAATCGCAGCCACAAAAACCTATAAGAAGAAGGAATACACCGAGCAAATGCCGCTCTTACACTGGCAAAGGTACGGAAACAAGGTTGACGGAAACCCTAAGACTATGGAATTTATAGAAAGAGTTTTCCTCGACCTTAAGGAACACGGCGAAAAATTTGTTCTTAATAAGAAATACATGAAAAAAACGTTCGCCGAAATAAACGGAGTGCAAAAACAGTAATTTTTATGGAAAACTTGGTTTTACAGGTGGAAGAAATCAGCGGTGAAATTAAAATTTCCGACTATCTGAAAAGAAATATCGGCTTCTCCTCTTCTCTCGTTAAAAAGGTAAAATATGGCGGAGTGCAGATTAACGGACAAATCGTAACCATGCGCGCCACGGTAAAGACGGGCGACACTGTAAATATCACCTTTCCCGAGGAAGAAAGCGAAAACGTTGAGCCGATTGATATTCCGCTTGACATTCTTTACGAGGACGAGCACGTGCTCGCGATAAACAAGCCTGCGAATATGCCTACGCATCCCTCTCGCGGAAATCATTTACCAACGCTTGCAAATGCTGTACGTGCGTATCTCGGCGCTCCATTTGTTTTCAGAGCAGTCAACCGCCTTGACAGAGGTACTTCCGGCATAGTTATAATCGCTAAGAATCCTTACGCCGCGGCAAAGCTCGGCAGAGCTATGAAGGAACGAAGATTTTCAAAAAAATATCTTGCCAAAATAAAGGGAGTTCCAAATAACAAGGAAGGGCGAATTGATGCGCCGATAGCACGACTTACGGAAGGCAATATAAAAAGAGGTGTACGCGAAGACGGAAAGCGCGCCATAACAGACTACAAGGTTATTGAAGTAAAAGACGGCAACGCTGTCGCCGAAATAATTCTGCACACCGGAAGAACTCATCAAATAAGAGTTCACATGGCCTATATCGGCCATCCCCTCGTGGGTGACTTTCTCTACGGTGACGAAACTCCTGACGGATATTCGCTCATCTGCTCCGAGATATCCTTTCCGCATCCCGTGACAGATGAAATTATAACAATAAAAGCCTGACAAGCTGTCCCGAATACAAAGGACGCGTCAGGCTTTGTTTTATTTGCAGAAGTTTTCTATGTAGCTATCGATTGCTTGAGAAATAATTTCAATAGCAGCTTCTTTGTCGCTCACCTCGTCAACCGCGGTCGTCTTATTTTCAAGGTTCTTATATACCGCGAAGAAGTGACGCATTTCGTCAAAGACATGCTTAGGAAGCTGATCTATATTCGTGTAATGGTTATACGTAGGATCATTAAACGGAATCGCAATGATTTTTTCGTCATTTCTTCCGTTATCTATCATAGATATAACGCCTATGGGATATGCGCGTACAAGCGTCATCGGCTCTATCGGCTCAGAGCACAGAAGAAGTACGTCGAGCGGGTCGTTGTCATCGCCGTAGGTCCTCGGAATAAAGCCGTAGTTAGCGGGATAGTGAGTTGAGGTATAAAGTATGCGGTCGAGCATAAGGAATCCGGTTTCCTTGTCAAGCTCGTACTTTTTCTTGCTGCCCTTTGATATTTCCACTACACAGATAAAATCGTCCTTGTTGATTCTCTTCGGTGAGATATCGTGCCAGATATTTGACATTACTTTTTTCCTTTCCTTTTGAAAAATATTGAAACAGTTGTTACAACTCCTGCAGTCATAAGTGCTCCGCATATGAGTGTAACAGTCATAATTTTTGATTTGTTGTCCGACGCATCTTCCGGCATCGCAGATGGCGGGAGCTTTGGCTCAACTCTTTGGGTACTGTAGCCGCATTCACAGCTCAACAAAGTGACGCCGTTCTCCGCTTCGGTGGCTTCCTTCAAGGTTGTTTCCGTATAGGTATGCGCCGAAAATTCCGACACCAACCCGCATCTACACTCCTTCCAATGATTTTGAGTGTCATATTTCATATCGGAAGAAAAGATATGGTTTTGCGTGTCCGGTGTTCCGTAGTAGAGGCTGCACACCTCGCAAATCGCGCGTTCGGTACAGGTTGCCACGCCTCCGACATGACCGACAGGTGGAATCAAAACCGTGTCTATTTCACTATAATTTTCGTCAAACCTTTTACCGCACCGTCCACACTCGTAATAAGAAATGCTTCCCTCTTTGGTGCAGGAAGGCTTTACGCATTCAAAAAGCTCGCCATATTCATGGGCTGACGGAATTACGAGTTCATCCTCGGTTACGATATCACCTATTTCATTGAAAACCACACTGCAATATTCACAGACTCTGTGTGCTGCGATTCCGTCTGACTCACACGTAGCGGGCTTCTCCGGAACAATCTCTCCCGGACTGTGAGAGCGTTTCTCGCCGTATTCCGCCTGACAGATTTCACATTTTGCCGCCGACACGCAGGTGCTTTCACCTCCCGTGTGCGAGGTACACCGATAAGCGCAAATTTTGCACGAGGAATTCTCGAACTCACATATATAAGAAAGTCTGTTTGGATTATTTTCGTATACTATGGCCTTTGTCGTTGAGATGCGATGGCAAAGCACCCGTGTCATATATAAAGAATTTATAACCCCGGAAGCAATCTCCATATATGGATTTTCAACAGTAAGCGTTTCGAGAAAACGGCATTTATTGATCGAATAGTCCGATAGGTTTTCAACACCGAATTTTATGACAACCGAATTTATTAAGTCCGCATATGCCGACCACGGCGCAGGATAGGACGTCGAAAAGCTCCTCATCCTTCCCTCTCCGTAAATTGTAAGCTCGTATTTTTCATCGCTGATTCGAGCGAGCGTTGCCAAAACCTCATCGCCATCCGATTCGGATATATCCCATTTATCGACAAGGTTCGATGATGCACGCAAATTTATAGAAAAAACGCATAATACTGAGAAAAACAGAGCAAAGCATACAGCAAACAAACAGAATCTCACTTTGGTACTGATTTTCATGTCTACTTGTTTCCTATGAAGATATGCTAAAAGTCTTGTTTGCTACTGCAAAACGGGGAGTCTTAACGTTTAAATATGATTTAAATAAGTAAAAATCGCGGAATTTTCACACTCCGCGATTTTTAAGGCTATCAGTCGTAAAGGGGATGCTTTTTGCACAAAGCCGCAACTCTCTCTCTGACTTCATCCTGATTTTTATCAAAATCCTTGAGTGTCATAGAGATAAGCTTTCCTACCTCTCTAACATCCTCCTCCTTAAATCCGCGGGAGGTTACAGCGGCAGTACCGATTCTGATACCGCTTGTTACAAAGGGCTTCTGAGTGTCAAAAGGAATTGCATTCTTGTTAACGGTAATACCAACCTCATCAAGAAGATGCTCAGCCTCCTTACCCGTTTCAACCTTCATTCCGGTAAGGTCAACAAGCATAAGGTGGTTATCCGTGCCGCCGGAAACGAGCTTAAAGCCCTCTTCTACGAGAGTAGCCGCAAGAGCTGCGGTATTCTTTATAATCTGCACAGCATATGCCTTGAACCCAGGCTTAAGAGCCTCGCCGAAGCAAACAGCCTTCGCAGTTATGGTATGCATAAGAGGACCGCCCTGAATACCGGGGAATATAGCCTTGTTTACAAGCTTTGCGATTTCCTCGTTATTGGTAAGAATAAGACCGCCGCGAGGACCGCGAAGAGTCTTGTGAGTAGTTGTAGTGGTTACGTCTGCATAAGGAATGGGCGAGGGATGAAGACCTGCGGCAACAAGTCCCGCAATGTGTGCCATATCTACCATAAGATATGCGCCAACCTCTTTTGCAATTTCCGAAAACTTCGCAAAATCGATTGTTCTCGCATAAGCGGACGCACCTGCAAGAATAAGCTTAGGCTTGCTTTCAAGAGCAAGACGTCTTACTTCTTCGTAATCTATTGTTCCGTCCTTTTCGGAAACTCCGTAAGGAACTATGTTCCAGTATTTACCCGACATATTTACGGGTGAACCGTGGCTGAGGTGTCCACCGTGTGCAAGATTCATGGAAAGAACGGTGTCACCGGGCGAAAGAAGTGCGAAAAATACTGCCATATTTGCCTGTGCGCCGGAGTGGGGCTGAACGTTTGCATAACCTGCACCGAAAAGCTTCTTTGCGCGCTCGATAGCTATGGTTTCAACTACGTCAACGTGCTCGCATCCGCCATAGTAACGCTTACCGGGATATCCCTCGGCATACTTATTGGTAAGAGTCGTGCCGTTTGCCTCCATTACGGTTTCGGAAACAAAGTTCTCGGAAGCAATAAGCTCAATCTTATTCTTCTGTCTTCTTGTTTCATCCATCACCGCTGCGAAAATTTCGGGATCGTTTTTCTCTAAAAGCTTGTATTCTCTCATATTTTCTCCATTCCACCGTACAAGACGGCATATTATCTTTAAATCTTACACTATATTATAACTCATTACGGCGGCATTTTCAAGTGCTTTTATGAAAATTAGCAATTATAGGCAAAAAGCGACGAAAAGCTGCGAAAATCCGCTTGGAAAGTTGGATGAAAGATATATAAAATACCGTCTTCGGAAGTTAGGCAAACGAGGCATCAAAGCTATGATGGTGAAATGCTCTCTTTTATAGAAAAATCCCGTTCGCGTGAACGGGATTTTTTTATTTACTTCATGGTTTTGTAGTCAAGAACTTCCCAATCAGCAGGTGAATCGCCAAGGTCGATTACTTCCATAAGCTGACCGCCTGCAAGTGCTGATTTGTGTGCTGTAAGTCCGGGGATGTTCCAGCGTGCAGCCTGCCAAATGTTACAAGGCGAGAGCTTGCCGGTAGCGTATGCGCGGCAGAAATCATCGATAAGGAAATGATGAGTTCCGTTGTGGCCGTTGTGAATTCCCTCAAACTCCTTGGGGAGTCTTGCTGTCGGCTGAACGGGAGAGGTCATTCTGAAACCGAATCCGTCTGCGATTTCCTGAATAGCCTTTTTGTAGTCCGACTCAATCATCTCATAGGTTTCCTTAGGCATAAGCTGCTCGGTAACGTCGGTCATCGTAACAGAGTTGGGATCGTCCTCTCTGTACTTTGCAAGGTGATGCTTTGCAACCGAGAACTCATATCCGCCCTCGCTGCCATAGAACTGCGAAATATAGGTCTCGGGAGCGCGCCAGCCTACGCATCTGTTCTCGCTTACTCTTGCGATACCGCCGTTTGAAAGCTGAAGAAGCATGGTGGTATTTGAGAAGGGGTTGTTGTAGATGTTCTGACCGTCCGTACCGTAAATGTCGGTTCTCGGGCTGTCGGCAAATCCGAATGCCGCAACCTTTTTTGCATATACGCCGGGCATGGTACTGAGTACCATTGCGGTAGAGTGTGTAGGATAGTACATCGGGGGAACTCCCGCGAATTTCTTCCAATCCTCACCGCCGGAGCTTCTGAAGCTCTGCTCCATATTTCTTATGTCGTGGTTGTAGTGAGCTTCACCGTATGTAAACTTACCGAACGTGCCCTTAGCGTACTCCTCACGGCAGAAGATTGCGGGTGCTCTGTAGAATCCGGTTTCGCCCATGGAGTATGTAAGTCTTGTTTCCTTAACAAGTCTTGCGATTTCCTTGATGTCCTCGATATCGGTTGCACAAGGAACTGCGCTGTAAACGTTTTTGCCTGCTTTAAGCGAAGCAATAGCCATAGGGCCGTGCTTTGTGCGCTGAGTAAATATAGCTATCGAGTTAACTTCCTTGGAAGCGAGAGCCTCCTCAAAGCTTCCGATAACCTCAACGCCAAACATCTCCGCATAGCTCTGCGCACGCTCGGGAAGAAGGTCACAAACGTAAACCTTTTTAACCTCGGGATGAGCCTTAAAAAGCGGTACGAAGTTTTTTGCGAATCTGCCGCATCCTATGACGGCAATTACAATTTTTTCTTTCATTTCTCTATCTCCTCATTAATTTTTTCTGCTATTAAAAATCCGTTTATATCATCGAAGACGTACTGCCCGCTTCTTTGAAGAAGCAGAGATGCCCCGTTTTCCGAAAAGGCAATATTGACAACGAGCGTACCGAAATACGTATCGGTAATCTGCGCTAAAACGGCAAACGTATCCTCACTCACCCAAGCGGCTGAGACATTCGATTTATACTGCCCCTCTTCGTATACGCCCATCATATCCGCTTTTGCCCTTGTGCCGAATGAAAACTCGGTTTCCTTGTTTTCGAGAAGTCCGTATTCAAGCTTATACGTTTTTCCGCCGCGCTCAAGAAGCAGATATTTTTCCGTAAGGGTAAACGACGATATGTCAAGCTCGCCCTTCTTTTTGACGTATTTCTTTCCAAACACCTCTTTTGAAATTTCCGAATCCGCCATTCCCTGCTGAATAACAAGCTTGCGCGAATCAAGATACTCGCCGAGGCGTTTGCAGTCCTCTTTGTTTTCTTCCAGCCTTGAGTCAGATGCCCCCGGCAGAAAGTGTTTGTAAAATTCGTGATAAATTATATGTCTTATTGCCCTCTCACCCTGGTTATCCGAGGTTATGATAAAGGCAATATCGCGTTTCATGTCACATATCGCGAGCTGGTCACCCATTCCAACAAGTGAAAATCCGTCCGGATGAGTTTTCCATACAAGATATCCGTATCCGCCTGTATTATGAAGGTTGTACCCAACGTAATCGTTGTGTACCTGCTTTTTCAAAGCATCCTCCATAAATCCGCGGTCGACATACTGCTTGCCACCCCACTCGCCGTATTTCATAATAAGGCGGGTAAATATCAGGAGGTCGCGTGTTGTACACATAACTCCCGAGTCACCCACGGCGTAGCCGCCGGGTTCGTAAAGCACATAACTTTCCTTTGAAAAGCCAAGCTCAAGGAGCACCTTTTCTTTAAGGTATTCAAGGAAGTTTTTTCCCGTCAGCTTTTCGATTATACAGCCGAGTAAAAACGAACCGATGCTGTCATACTTGAAAAGTGTTCCGGAAAGCTTATCGGATTTTTGAGAGTAGTAGGCCTCTATTCTGCTCCCGAATTTTCCCCACCAGTTCACACCCGTGCCGATATTACTGCGCATCATAAGCATATCGCGAACGGTGCATTTTTCGTAATATTCATCGGTGTTTTCGTTTTTGAATTCGGGGAAATAGTCGACTATTACATCATCAAGACTGATGAGCCCCTCGGTTACTGCAAGGCCGACAGCCACCGCGACGAAGCTCTTTGAAATCGAGTACATTCGGTGCAGATGCTTTTCATCGAACGGCTTATAGTAGCACTCGGCAAAGATTCTGTCACCGCGTGCCATAATTATACTGTGCGTATGCATGCGGTACTCGTCAAGAGTTGATATAAAATCCATAACCGAAGACGACTTTATTCCGACCTCTTCCGGAGTTACTTTGGAAAAAAGCTCCTCCCTCATATTCTTCCGTCCTCTTCCCAGTAATGCTTGCAAAGCCAATCAATAACGTCCTTGTGCGCTTCGCAATGCATTCTTCCGCAGAAAAGCTCATTATCCGCCTCTTCTGCCTTGTCACTGAAAGCTCTTGAAATATTGCCAAGGTATCTTTCCTTTGTGCTCTGGCAAAATTCGTCCCACTTTTCGAGCCACACTCCGTTATGCAAATTTTTGCTCTGCTCGTCGAACGCATTCATAATAGTGTCGTAATCATCGCCTTTTGCAAGGTCGATTCCAAGTCCGTCTACCTTAACGGGAATAAAGCTTATATCAACCTTATCCTCGAAATCGAGCTGCACTACAAGTCCCGACTGCCAGTGGGGATGGTCGGTTCTGCCGGTAAAGTGGAAATTGCCCTGACCGTAAAGTATGTGAGAGCCTTGGAATTTTTCGTAACAGCCGACACAGTGGCTGTGCTGGCAAAGAACAACGTCGGCGCCGCACTTTACCATAGCCTGACAAGCCTTGCGAAGTCTTGGCGACGGATAAAGACTTTGCTCCTTACCGCCGTGATAGAGCACCAAGACGAAATCCGACTCTGCCTTTGCATTGCGTATATCCTCAAGAGTGTCAAACGGGTCAAACGGTCTTGCACCGGGTCTCTTTTCAAGTGCGTAGCAATACTCGTGCTCGCACACAGCTATTACTGTAACCCTTTTGCCATCCTTCTCCATAACGAGATTTTTTCGGGAGTCCTCGTAGTCTTCACCGTACCCCGTGTAATTTAATTCAAGCTTTTCGAGAATGTTTTTAGTATCGGTAACTCCGGGAATACCGTAATCCATTATGTGATTGTTGCTTATAGCGCAATCGGTAGCTCCTATTTTTTTCAGGACCTCGGCAGTTTCAAGAGGGCCTTTAAGATTGGGGCCTTTTTTATTGATGGGTGTTTCCTTTTCGGTAAGTGCGCATTCAAGATTTACAAGAACTCTGTCAGAATCCGTAAAAACCGAAGGAACATTTCCGAAAAGAGCCTTTACGTCCTGCGAGCGAAAAAGCTCGGCAGAAAAGGTCGTTGAAACGTCACCGCATACTGATATTTTCATGTTGGTGTCCTCTTTTTCCCATAATAGTGGCAATTTTAACAATTAATCGTCGTCACGCTTCAGCGTTTCGAACTGTTTTGTTGAGAGCTTCCAGTCCTCTTTGTCCCTGAATTTTCTGTTGAATTTTCTGGTGAGAAGTCCCTTTTCTTCAAGATGCATATAGCATGCTCTGTCACAAGCTCTTCCGCAGATTGATGTGCGGTAGAAATGCTTTGCCGGAGGATAGAAATACGTACTGTCAAGTATATCCTTTGCTCCGTCAATATCAAACTTTGCATTTCCGTTTATTATATCAAGGCGGTTGTCGAAATCAAGGTAAGCCTCGGGAGGCATAAAGGGATTTTTCGTTCCGTTTGCACCGTTGTAGTACACCGCGCACTGCCAGGGGTCAACCGTACCATCGGCTGCAATAGCCTTACCGGGACAGCCCTTTACGCACTTACCGCAGCCGTCGCACAGGTGGGGCTCTACAATGGGTGTCTCTTCAAATTCCGCATCGGTCAGCACAAAGCACCAGCGGACCATCGGGCCGAAGTCGTCGGTGAGAAGCGCGCCGTGGAATCCCTTTTCGCCAACTCCGCACTTGACGGCGGAATCCACGAAGTTCATCTGATTCTCGACGGTATTGCCGCGATAGATGGAATCGTATGCTACCTCGGGGTTGGTGTCGTTCTCCTCTGCCATAATGTTCTGGTGACGGCGCTGGGGAATGGCAACGAAGCCCTCGCCTTCAATAAAGTTCGCCACCTTTATCTGTGCCATGGGCATAATGGTCTCTTCCATATTTTCAACCGCCATGGTGGTGTACTGATAGAAGGTCGAGCCCTCCTCAATGCCGCGGTAGATACCGCGCAGAACTCGGAACACAAGGCAGATGACCGTCTTGGTCTCGGGCATGATCTTGAAGATGGGATCGTCCGAGTCGAATCTCGACGCGGGGGCAAAGCCCACGGCGTCAGCCCAGTTTTCCTTGGCTATTTCAATAATTCTGTTCTTCATTTCGCCCTCCTTATATCTTGCCCTGCGACTTTAAGTGACGGT
>JAZLCX010000137.1:0-8262 GCA_045614425.1 Eubacteriales bacterium
TTTTTTATAAAAATTCAGTCAAAGCGTTCCGGGGCCGCGGTAAATATCCGCTGACGAATTTTCGCCCTCTTTTTCCCTTTTGTATTCACGGGGACTGATTCCTATTTCCCGTTTAAAAAGTCTTGCAAAGTTCTGCGGGTCAAGTCCCACCATCTCGGCAATCTCCGCCATCGAGTAGCTGCCCTCTTTTATGAGCGCGGCAGCTTTATTCACGCGCAGGTAGGTGAGGTATGAGTATGGCGACATTCCCGTCTGCGACTTGAAGAGTGTTGAAAAATAGCTCCTGTCAAGTCCGATTTCAGCGGCAAGCGACGCGACCGATATATCCTCGTAATAGTTAGTTTGCATATAGCCTATTGCCTTTTGCACCCAATAATTCTTGTCAGTAGATGCTCCGGTTCGCAGAAGCGCTCCAAGTATTCCGTATACGTGCGCGACTCTTCTGAAGTTTGCGCCAAGGTCGTTTTCGCTTCTTGTTCTGTAAAGCTCCTCAAGATGAGCGTTGATTTCATCAAATGCTTCGGGTGGTGCAAATGGCGAATCGGAGGTTATTCCCGCACTTTTGAGCGCGCTTGCGACACGCAGACCGTCTACCGCGCACCAGCATCCCTCTCGCGGCTCCTTTTCGTCCGCGAAGTGCTTAACAGAGTCACCCGGCAAAAGAAAATAGCAGGACCGCGGAGTTATTGGGAACGCCTTATTGTTTATTACAATCTTACCGTATCCCGATACGCAGCACTCAATAAGGAATATATCACGCTTTACCGGGCCGTAGTGCGCACCGGGCGTGAGATTTTTATCAAAGCCGCAGTAATGTACCACCGGCTCATAGCGATATTCGCCCGCATTTTTTTCAACTGTCATTTAATGAGTGCTCCCTTCCGAATATCTTTCCATTATTATAGCACAGTTTATTTGAAAATGGAATACTAAAATCCAATTTATGTATTATTTATTTATTTTTACACTTGACTTTTTAAAATATTTGTGTTAATATAGCCTCAGTGGAACACGCCCTTGCGACACGCTATGAGAAAGAGAGCCGCCATCCTGCTGAAAGCGCGGACTTAGCGACGCATACGGTACCGCCCACGCACTTGCCGTGCACAACTGTATAAAAATGAGTTAATCGCTCGGGTGGAACCGTGCGGGACTGAAGTCCTCACCCCGAATGCCGTCAAGGCTTCGTTGTGAGGTTTTTTTATTTTGATAAAACAAAGGAGATATAAATCATGGCACAGATCAAATTTTCAAGCGGAGAAATTTTTGATTTTTCGGGCGAAGTGTCGGTTTACGAAGCTGCACAGAGCCTCGGAATTATTTCAAGAGAGGTAATTACCTGCAAGGTAAACGGAACTCTCACCGAGCTTTCCACAAAGGTATCCGAGGATGCGGAGGTTGAGCTTTTGACCTTTAAATCGGAAGACGGAAAGCACGTATTCCGTCACACTGCTGCACACATTATGGCGCAGGCTGTAAAAAGACTTTTCCCTAATACAAAGCAGACCATCGGCCCTGCAACCGAGACGGGATTTTTCCAGGACTTTGACTCGGAGATTTCATTCACTCCCGAAATTCTCAAGGACATTGAGGCGGAGATGAAGAAAATAGTAAAAGAAAATCTTCTTATCGAGAAGAGCGTTCTCAATAAGGAAGAAGCAATAAAGCTTATGAGTGAGCTTGACGAGCCCTACAAGGTTGAAAGAATAGAGGACCTTGGCGACGATGCCACCCTCACGTTCTACAAGCAGGGCGAGTATATCGACCTTTGCGCAGGTCCTCATCTTCATTCGACGGGCGCTGTAAAGGCATTCAAGCTTACACAGTGCACCGGCGCGTACTACAAGGGCGACCAGAACAATAAGATGCTTCAGCGCGTTTACGGAATTGCCTTCCCCACTAAAGACGAGCTTAACGCGTACATTCTTCAGCAGGAGGAGGCGCTCAAGCGCGACCACAATAAGATAGGACGTGAGCTTGAATACTTCACAACCGTTGAAACAATCGGTCAGGGTCTTCCCATTCTTCTTCCTAAAGGTGCAAGAACCGTTCAGCGTCTTCAGAGATGGATTGAGGACGAAGAGGAAAAGAGGGGTTATCTTCTCACCAAAACGCCCCTTATGGCAAAGAGAGAACTATATAAGATTTCAGGTCACTGGGACCACTACCTTGACGGTATGTTCGTTATCGGCGACCCCGACGACTATACGAAGGAATGCTTTGCGCTCCGTCCTATGACCTGCCCATTCCAATATCAAGTATTCCTTAACAAAAAGCGCTCGTACAGAGAGCTTCCCATGCGTCTCGGTGAAACCTCGACTCTTTTCAGAAACGAGGAATCGGGCGAGATGCACGGACTTATAAGAGTCCGTCAGTTTACAATTTCAGAGGGACACCTCGTATTGCGTCCCGACCAGCTTGCTGAGGAATTCAAGGGCTGTCTTGACCTTGCAAAATACTGCCTTGAAACCTTGGGACTCTGGGAGGACTGCTCCTTCAGATTCTCTCAGTGGGACCCCAAGCGCACCGACAAGTACGAGGGAACGCCCGAGCAGTGGGAGGAGGCTCAGAACGTAATGGGCGAGCTTCTTGACAAGTATCTCGGACGCGAAAACTACGTAATCGGTATCGACGAGGCTGCCTTCTACGGTCCTAAGCTCGACATTCAGTGCAGAAACGTATTCGGCAAGGAAGACACCATAGTAACTATTCAGATAGATATGCTTCTTGCTAAAAAATACGGTATGGAATACGTCGACCGTGACAATACTATGAAGACACCCTATATCATTCACAGAACTTCTATGGGCTGCTACGAGAGAACTCTCGCGCTCATTCTTGAAAAGTATGCGGGCGCTCTTCCCGTATGGCTTGCTCCCTCTCAGGTAACGGTTATTCCCGTCGTTTCCGACTTTGCCGATTATGCCGCCGAGGTTGTCAACAAGATGAAGGCTAGAGGTATCCGCGCCGAGCTTGACGACAGAAATGAAAAGCTCGGATACAGAATCCGCGAGGCTCAGCTCTCAAAGGTTCCTTATATGATAGTAGTCGGCGAGGACGAGATGACCTCAGGCTCGGTTACCGTCAGAGCAAGGACCGAGGGCGAGGGCGGAAAATTCACAGTCGACGAATTCATTGATAAGGTTCTTCGCGAGATAGAAACCAAAAAGCATTAATCCGTAAGAGTAAATAAGGAAAACAAAATGAAAAATTACAGTATCAAGAACGAATACTATACCATAACGGTATCAACGCTCGGCGCTGAGCTGGTCTCGGTAAAGAATTCGGACGGAGTCGAATATCTTTGGCAGAATACCGGAAGCTTCTGGGAAAGCCATGCTCCGCTTCTCTTCCCGGTTTGCGGAAGACTTAAGGGGGCAAAATATTCCTATAACGGTAAAGAATATCCGATGGATCTTCACGGCTTCATAAAGGATTCGGAATTTGCCGTTGCTTCCAAGGAGGGCGGCCATATTACGATGACCTTTTCATCGAATAGAGAGAGCCGCGAGATCTACCCGTTTGATTTCAACGTAGTTGCCAACTACGAGCTTCGCGGAAAGGAAATCATCTTTTCATTCAAAATAACTAACACGGGTAAGACTGAGATGCCCTATATGTTCGGCTGGCATCCCGGATTCAAGCTGCAGACCGGTGACTCTCTTGATATAAACAGCTACAGCCTTGAATTTGACGGCAGCGTCACGGAGCTTGATTGGTATCCTCTTCAAAACGGTGCTTTTGCCCGTCCTTACAGTGAAAAATACGCGCTTAGCAATAACCGTTACAATCTCAACGAGGACGAGATATACAAAAACGACACGATGATTTTCGAAGGTCACAAAAACAAACTCACACTTTCCGCAGAGGGCGCGCCCTACTCGCTTAATATGTCTTGGACACAAAATCTTCCCTATCTTTGCATCTGGAAGGACGAGTTCAGCGAGGCAAAGTATATTTGCCTTGAGCCCTGGAGTGCGATTCCGAACGACGGCGTTACAGACGAGAATTTTGACACGAGAAAAATGAACCGTCTTCCCGCCGGAGAAAGCGAAACCTACTCATACACACTTAATTTTAACGCATAGATAAAATTAATAACTTCTTAAGGCGGCGTCGCCGCAGAAAGAGAGGAGCTGTGTTTTTACACAGCTCCTCTTTTTTTATTTCATCATTTCTTTGCAAAATAGTTTTTGGGGCTTTCTCCGTATATTTTTGTAAAGGTGCGGTAAAAGGTCGGCATAGACTCAAAGCCGCAGTCCATAGCAAGCTTTGATATCTGCAGAGATGAATCCTCCTCCACCCTTCTCAAAAAGTTTTGCAGTCTTATCACGTTTATATAATTCGTGAGGCTCTCACCAACGTAGCGATTGAAAATTCTGGAGAAGTAATATTTATTGTAACCGAATACGTCGGAAAGGATATCGAGATTTAATTCGTCGTTGTAATGCTCTTCTATATAATGAAGAATATCCAAAACGAATTCAATATTGCTTCCCGCCTTTATAGGCAATGACGGGTAATGCTCAAAAAGCTGTCCTATTATTACGTTAAGATATCCTTTTTTCACGAGCGGAGGCATAATATCCGCCTCTTCAAGCATTTTTTTGAATATCGGTTTTATGTACTCTCTGTTGAATTCTTTATCCGAAAGTCTTGACTCAAGCGTGGACGCCTTGAGTATCTTGTCGACGTCATTGCCGTAGTTTGCCGCAACTATCATAACGTACTTTTTATAATCGGTTTTGGGCATAAACGAATGTACGTAATAGCTGTGAACGAAAATTATTTCGTCCTCTCCCGCTATAAAATGCTCATCTCCGACCGTGGTATCAATCTCGCCCGAGGTTACGTAAAGTATTTCCAGATTTCTGTGAAAATGGCGCGGTGACTCATTGCTTTCACCTATGAATACAGACATCTCGGTGCTTTTGTCACGCCAATACTCATATACAATATTTTCCATATAAGCTCCATTAAAACAGCAAATTATGAGTTTACTTCTACCTGTTTTTAATAAATATAAGCAATATTTGATAATATTATACTCCAAAAGACATCTTATGTCAATAAAAAAACGAGAACTCGGTTCTCGTTTTTTTATTATTTTTACTGGTCGTCGCCAAAATCCTTGATATATTCTGCGATAAGCTTCTCGGGCCAATCCGACACCGGCTCAAGTCTTCCCGTAAAGAAGCGGAGAGTTTTAGGCTCGTGCACGAATTTAAGTCCGCCTATGAGGTGACGGTGGTCGTAGAGCCACTTTACTCTGTCTATTACGTACTCGGTCTGAGAAAGTGTAAATACTCTTCTCGGGAATGCAAGTCTTACCATCTCGACAGATGCTATATGCTCGCTTCCGTCGGGGTTGCGCTCCTCGGAAAGTGTTCCTCTCTCCATTCCGCGAATACCGCCGCAAAGGTAAAGCGCTGCAACAAGCGAGCCTGCGGGATACTCCTCCGAAGGAATATGGGAAACGACCTCGCGGGCGTCTATATGAGCACCGAGACCACCGCCGGGAGTTATCATGGGAACTCCGAGCGCGTCAAGCTCCTTTACGCAGTGGTTTATGAACTGCGGGCCCTGAGATATAATATCGATATCCATCGTTTCGTCAAAGCCGACAATCATAGCCTCCATTTCCTTTACGGACATACCGCCGTAGGTAAGGAAGCCCTCAAACATTGTTATGTAATCCTCAAGCTCGTGGAAGAGAGATTCGTCGCGAACGAGTATTCCGCCGCCTCTGCCGAATCCGAACTTGCGCGCCGAGAAGTAGATTATGTCGAAGAGGTCCGCAATCATTCTTGTAATCTCACGAACCGACTTGTCCTTCATTCCCTCCTCGCGAGTCTTTATGAAGTAGAGGTTATCCTGAAGAAGCGACGCATCAAGCACCGTAAGGATTCCGTTTTTATGCGCGATTTCGGTCGCCGCCTTCATATTCTCGTAGGAGATGGGCTGGCCGCCGATAAGGTTTGTACCCGCCTCAAGACGCATATAAGGGATATTACTTGCGCCCTCTTTTTCAATGCACGCCTTTACCTTGTCAAGATCTATATTGCCCTTGAAGGGGAGGCTGCTCTTTGCAATAAGTCCTTCATCGCGTACAAGCTCCTCTACGCGACCGCCAAGGCGTGTTATATGCGCCTTTGAGGTTGTAAAGTGATAGTTCATTATTACACAGTTTCCGGGCTTTATAAAATGCTGTGAGAGTATATGCTCGCAGGCTCTGCCCTGGTGAGTCGGCAAAAGGTACTTTATACCGAATATCTCCTCAAGCTTGTCCTGCATTCTGTAGAAGGTTTCGCTTCCTGCATACGCGTCGTCTGCGCGGAGCATTGCCGACTGCATATTGTCGCTCATTGCGTTTACGCCCGAGTCGGTAAGCATATCCATAAATATATCGCCGTTATGAAGAAGGAAGGTGTTAAAGCCCGCCTCTTCCATTTTCTTAAGGCGTTCCTTTGCGGGGAGAAGCTCAAGCTTCTGAACAATTTTCACCTTGTGCATCTCAACCGGCACTTCATTTCTTGTGTAAAACTTAATTTGTGACATATTTCCTCCAAAAAGGTCTTGATTTTCAACGACAGTTATTATATAATATATTTTACGATTAGTCAAGCGAATGTTTTTAATGCACACCATCGATAAATTCGATTATAAGGAGAGCTATGGAAATAAGAAATCTTATAAGCTTCGTACACGTCGCGGAGCTTAACAGCTTTACTAAGGCTGCACGAGTACTCGGGTACTCACAGTCTACGATATCCTTTCAGATAAAGCAGCTTGAAAGCGAGCTAGACTGCCTCTTATTTGAGAGAATAAATCATACGATCTCGCTCACCGAGCGCGGACGGGAGCTTCTTGAATACGCGCAGAATATACGGCGCATGACCGAGGAATTCAATCAATCAAGCCGCGCGGATAACGATATTCAGGGCTACGCTCATATTCTCACCTCCGACTCGCTCTGCGAGGATATGCTGCTCAGAAATTACGATGGCTTTCACAAGGCGTATCCGGGAATATCGCTTAAGTTTTCAACGGTAGACACCTCGCAAATGTTTTATATGCTCGACCACAACGAAGCCGATATAATGCTCACTCTTGACAACCATATATACAAAAGTGATTATATCATAGCTAAGGAAGAACCGGTAGGAGTACATTTCGTTACGGGGGCAAATTCACCTTATGCAAATAAGGGCAGAGTCAAGATTTCAGACATCGTAAACTATCCCTTTATACTGACCGAAAAAAATATGGGATACAGGCGCGCCTTTGATAAGGCTCTTGCCGAGCGCTCGTACGAAATCGTGCCGATACTTGAAATAGGACGAACCGACATTATAACCGATATGCTTACAAAGGGCGTTGGAATTTCATTTCTGCCGGATTTCGTCACTAAGAGGGAAATCAAGTCGGGAAAGCTCGTTTATCTTGACGTTGAGGATATGGAATTCGATATATGGAAGCAGCTCATTTACCATAAAAACAAGTGGATTTCAAAGAGCCTCGCTGCACTTATTGAATATATAAAGGAAAAAGAATTTACAGCTTAAGGCTGTGAGATTTAGAGATAACCAAACGAAAAAGGGCGATGATACCGTCATTATGGGTATCATCGCCCTGAATTTATGTGTACTGTTTTCGGTTGAAAAATTACTCAGCCTTCTCTTCGGGCTCAGCATCCTTCATGGAAAGATTCTGTCTGCCCTTCTCATCGGTTCCGAGATACTTAACTCTTACGGTGTCGCCAACGTTTACAACGTCCTCAACCTTTTCGGTTCTCTGCTTCTGAAGCTTGGAGATGTGTACCATTCCCTCCTTGCCGGGAGCATACTCAACGAACGCGCCGATGGGGATTATTCTGGTTACGGTACCGGTATAGGTCTCGCCAACCACAGGCTCAAATACGATAGCGTCGATTATAGCCTTTGCCATATCTGCGCTTGCCTTGTCAACAGCTGCGATAAATACCGTTCCGTCGTCGTTAATGTCAATCTTTGCACCGGTGTCGGCAACTATCTTCTGAATAACCTTTCCGCCCGAGCCGATAACCTCACGAATCTTGTCGGGGTTAATGGTCATGGTTATCATCTTGGGAGCATACGCGGAAACCTCAGCTCTGGGTGCGGGAATTGCCGCGAGAAGAATCTTGTCGATAATCTCGTCTCTTCCCTGGTGAGTGGTTTCAAGAGCGCGCTTGATAATTTCGGGGGTAAGTCCGTCAACCTTAAGGTCCATCTGGATAGAGGT
>JAZLCX010000138.1:0-4353 GCA_045614425.1 Eubacteriales bacterium
AAGCTCATCAGTGACATGCAGATCAGCGCTGAGGTTGAGATGACTGACGGAGAGAACGCAGACAGCAAGCTCATTTCAGTAACAGGCGAGAGTGCGGCTGTTCTTATCGGTCATCACGGTGAGACCCTTGATTCTCTTCAGTACCTTGCAAATCTTGCGGCTAACAAGAGAATTAACGGCGTTAAGCGTGAGTTTGTTAAGATCTCTGTTGACGTTGAGGGCTACCGTGCAAAGCGTGAGGAGACTCTCCGTGCGCTTGCAAGAAGAAAGGCACAGCAGGTTCTTAAGTACAAGAAGAGCGTAATGCTTGAGCCTATGAACCCTTATGAGAGACGTATCATTCACTCCGAGGTTCAGACGATTGAGGGCGTTTCCACAAACTCTATCGGTTCGGACAGCAACAGAAAGATCGTTATATATCTTGTTGACAAGAAGCCGAGCGAGATTTTCGAAGAGGAAGCTTCCGCGGAGTCGGAAATCACCTCTGCCGAAAACCTCACCGAAACCGTTTCGGATTCCGCTTCAGTGGATTCAGACAATGAATAATTACGCTTATACAATAGCGGCAGTTTCTACCCCACCCGGCAAGGGTGGGGTAGCCATTATCCGCATATCAGGACCTGACGCACTTAAGATAGGCTCTCTGGTTTTCCGCCCCGCATCAAAGAAGAATTTCGAAGAGGCCCTGCCGCGTATGCAAATCCGCGGAGACATATACTACGGCGCTGAAATGATAGATGACGGTATCGCCACCTACTTTAAAGCCCCCGCATCTTATACCGGTGAAGACACCGTTGAAATAGCCTGCCACGGCGGAATTCTCGTCACAAAGACCGTTCTTGAAGCGGTTTTCAATGCAGGTGCAAGACCTGCCGAGCCGGGTGAATTTACACGCCGAGCATTCCTTAGCGGAAAAATTTCTCTCTCCGAGGCGGAGTCCATCGGCGGTCTTATAGACGCCGAAACAAAGGAACAGATGAAGCTCTCGTCGGGAAAATCGCGTGCGCTTTTCGAAGAAAGCATTTTGGAAATACGGAAGCTTCTCACCTCGGTTTTATCCTCGACCTATGCAAGAATAGACTATCCCGACGAGGACCTTGGAGATTTTACAACGGACGAGGCAGTGGAAATTCTCACCTCGGCAAAGAAAAAGGTTATAAATCTCCTTTCAACCTACAAAACCGGACATGCTGTCAAGGACGGAATTGACACGGTTATTTGCGGAAAGCCAAACGCGGGAAAAAGCACTCTGTACAATGCCCTCGTCGGAAGAGATGCCGCAATAGTTACCGATACCCCGGGTACTACCCGTGACGTTTTATCGGAAAGAGTTCCCTTCGGCAGAGTTATGCTGAGCCTCTCCGACACCGCCGGAGTGAGAGAGACCACAAGCGACGTTATCGAAAAAATAGGAATTGAAAGAAGCCTTGAAAAGATTTCGTCATCCGAGCTTATTCTTTCGGTTTTTGACCTTTCAAGGTGCGCTGACGACGAGGATAAAGCCCTCCTTTCCATCCTTAAGGACACACCCCGTGCCAAAATTGCGCTTCTTAACAAATCCGACCTCGAAGAAAAATTTGACCGCTCTCTTGTAAATGTCGGCTTTGACGCCACGGTCGAAATTTCGGCAAAGGACGGCAGCGAAAAAATCGCACAAGCTCTTATTCCGATAGTTGACGGACTCTTTACTGACGAGAAAATTTCTGTCGGTGAGGATGCAATAATCTCAAGTGCAAGACAGAGCGCGGCGTTAAATAGCACGCTCTCGCTTATAGATGCGGCGCTCTTTGCTTATAAATCGGGCGTATCTGAGGATGCGGTATCCTCGGATATAGAGCTTGCCCTCAGCAGAATCGCCGAGCTTGACGGCAGGGCGGTTTCGGAAGAGGTCGTCGCTGATATTTTCTCAAAATTCTGTGTTGGTAAATGATTATGGAAAGCAAAAGATTTACAAAAAACGATAGCGGATTTATCTGTAAAAGCTGTGGGCGCGAGGTACTTCCCCTCGGCTACACTTCAAGAAACCACTGCCCGTTCTGTCTATGCTCTCTGCACGTGGATATAAACCCCGGCGACAGAGCAAATGAGTGCGGCGGAATTCTGCGCCCGATAAGAGCGCTTCCCGACGCCAAACGCGGTTATATAATAGTTCACCGCTGTGAAAAGTGCGGCGAGGTAGTGAGAAACAAGGCCGCCCACGAGGCAAAGGTTCAGCCCGACGATATGAGTCTTATAATCAAGCTTACCGCAGGAATAAACTAAAAAAGTCCCGACCGTGTTAAATTAACACCGTCGGGCTTTTACTTTTATTTTAATATAATGAATATCGTTATTGCCGCGGCAAGAGTTATCGCTCCCACGACGAGAGTTATTACCGATTGCTTGTTGAATTTTGCGTCCATCTTACCGTGTATGAGCCCTGCTCTTTTCATCGCTATTGAAACCGGCTTATAAATCAGCAGTGCTATTGCCGCATTCATAAGCGCTTTTGCAAAGTTGAACGGAAGGAGAAGCTTTGGCAACAGGTCAAAAACAACCGCTCTCGGCACGTCCATATAAATGGGCGTTACAAGAATATTAAGCAGAATCATTAGAGCCGTGGTAGCGACCACCGATGCGTAAAGGCCTATTATCGCACCGTTGAAGGTTCTTCTGTACTTATATATCACCGATGCCGTAAATGAAAAGCAGGCGGAGGAGGCAAAATTCATAAGAAGTCCCCAAAATCCCGTCGAGCTTATTGTCACAAACTCAATAAACGCGGGTATAAATGACATAATAAGCGCGGAAACAGGCCCGTATATAAACGCCGCTATCGTAAGTACCGCATCCTTTGCGTCAAAGGTTAAAAATGACACGGGTATACGGAAAATAAAGGTTACACCGTAGGCAAGCGCCGCAAACATTGCCATTCCGACAAGTCGCTTTACATCAAGATAGCTTTTTGTTTTAGTATCCATTTTATCTTATCTCTCCAAAAAGAAAATCCCCGCACACAAGCGAGGATTTAAGATTAACTCTGTATGTACATATACAATTTATGCAGCACGGGTGCGTACTATTCATATATATGTATATACAAAGCACATTGTTTTTCTCATCCGGACTTTACCGTCGGTTGAGGAATTTCACCTCATCGGGAAAAGAATATCTTTTCTTCGCAGACTATACTGCCGGTATGGATTTTCACCAATCCCCAAAAAATGTGGAATGTATTTAATTTTATATTGCCCGATGCGGAATGCATCGGGCAATATTTATTGGTTTTTGTTGTTATTCTTAATTAAGAATTAGCCAAGGATCTCAGCAACAACGCCCGAACCAACGGTACGGCCACCCTCACGGATAGCGAAACGAAGACCCTTCTCACAAGCGATAGGAGTGATGAGCTCAACGTTCATATCTACGTTATCGCCGGGACGGCACATTTCAACGTCAGCGGGAAGAGTGATGATACCGGTAACGTCGGTAGTTCTGAAGTAGAACTGAGGTCTGTAACCGGAGAAGAAGGGCTTAGAACGGCCGCCTTCCTTTTCGGTAAGAACGTAAACCTGACCAACGAACTTGGTGTGGGGAGTGATCGAACCGGGCTTAGCAAGAACCTGACCTCTTTCGATCTCGTTCTTCTGGATACCACGGAGAAGAAGACCAACGTTGTCGCCTGCTTCTGCGCTGTCCATGAGCTTGTGGAACATCTCGATACCGGTTACAACGGTCTGCTTGGACTCGTCGGTAAGACCAACGATTTCAACAACGTCAGACATCTTGATAGTACCACGCTCTACACGACCGGTAGCAACGGTACCACGTCCGGAGATAGAGAAGACGTCCTCGATAGGCATAAGGAAGGGGAGGTCAGCCTTTCTGTCGGGAGTAGGAATGTAGGAGTCAACAGCATCCATGAGTTCCTTAATGCAAGCGAACTCGGGAGCGTCGAGACCGTTAGAAGAGGTAAGAGCCTCACGAGCAGATCCGCGAACGATCGGAATGTCGTCGCCGGGGAAATCGTACTCGGAAAGGAGGTCTCTGATTTCCATTTCAACGAGGTCAAGGAGCTCTTCGTCGTCAACGATATCGCACTTGTTCATGAAAACAACGATTGCGGGAACGCCAACCTGACGAGCAAGAAGAACGTGCTCTCTGGTCTGTGCAAGAGGGCCGTCAGTACCTGCAACAACAAGGATTGCGCCGTCCATCTGAGCAGCACCGGTAATCATGTTCTTAACGTAGTCAGCGTGGCCGGGGCAGTCAACGTGAGCGTAGTGACGGTTGTCAGTTTCGTACTCAACGTGTCTGGAGTTGATTGTGATACCACGAGCTCTTTCCTCGGGGCAGTTGTCGATCTGGCTGTAA
>JAZLCX010000139.1:0-2892 GCA_045614425.1 Eubacteriales bacterium
ATATTGACTTTTAACTAATATATATGTTAAAATATAATGGTAAAACAGTTTCTTTATTTGATTGGAGAGAGATTATGAAAAAAGTTGCTATTTTAATGGGAAGTGACAGCGACCTTCCGATAGTTGAAAAGGGCATTTCTGTTCTTCGCGATTACGGAATTCCTTTTGAGGTTCACGTTTACTCTGCGCACAGAACACCGGCTGAAACGGCGGCGTTCGTTTCCTCTGCCGATGAGGCGGGATTCGGCGTTATAATTGCGGCTGCCGGTATGGCGGCTCACCTCGCCGGCGCTGTTGCGGCTAACACCGTGCTTCCCGTAATCGGTATTCCGATTTCCTGCAAGAACACCGGCGGTGTTGACGCGCTTTGGGCAACAGTGCAGATGCCCTCGGGCATTCCCGTTGCAACCGTTGCTATTGACGGTGCGGCAAATGCGGCTCATCTTGCCGCGGAGATACTCGCTATCTCCGAGCCCTCGCTTAAGGAAAAGCTTATCGCTCTTCGCGCATCGGGCAAGGACAAGGTTCTCGAGAAGAACCGCGCGGTTGAAGAAAAGTACAACGCATAAAAAATTAAATCGCAAATTCACATCAGGAGATATATATGGGTGTATTCGGAATTATAGGTGCGGAAAGAACCAACGTGGCGCAGAGCGTCTACTACGGTCTTTTTGCTCTTCAGCACAGAGGACAGGAGAGCTCGGGTATCGTCGTTAATGACGACGGCGTGTTTACCTCGCGTAAGAACTCCGGTCTTGTAAACGACGTATTTTCTCACGCCGACATTGAAGCGCTCGGACTCGGCAATATGGCTATTGGCCACGTCCGTTACGGAACGCTCGGCACGAAGGGCCGCGAGAACGCAGAGCCCATCGTTGTAAATCATATGAAGGGAACGCTTGCTCTCGCAACCGCGGGCAGTCTTGTTAATTCGGCAGACCTCAAGCACGAGCTTGAGCTTGACGGTATGATTTTCCATACCTCGAGCGACGCCGAGATAGTTTCCTATATGATAACCCGTGAGCGCATAAAATCAAAATCAACCGAGGAGGCGGTCTCGCGCGTTATGGACAGGCTCGGCGGAGGCATCTCGCTTCTCGTAATGTCGCCGCGCAAAATAATCGCGGCGCGCGATAAGTACGGCTTCCATCCGATGTGCTATGGAAAGCGCGAGGACGGACAGTACGTCATAGCGACCGAAACCTGCGCGCTCGATACCGTGGGCGCGACGCTTGTCCGCGAGCTTCTGCCCGGTGAGATAATAGTCTTTTCTGCTGACGGTGCGGTGAGGTCTATTTCCGATAACTGCGGCAAGGTTCCGGAATCGCTCTGCGTATTTGAGTACGTATATACATCGCGCCCCGACTCGGTAATCGGCGGCCGCTCGGTTCACGAGGCGAGAAAGTGCGCCGGAGCTATGCTTGCAAAGGCGTATCCCGTCGAGGCGGACGTTGTCGTAGGTGTTCCGGACTCGGGACTTGACGCAGCAATAGGCTACGCTGAGGAATCGGGAATTCCCTACGGAATAGGACTTCTCAAAAACAAGTATATAGGCAGAACCTTTATCGCTCCCGGCCAGGACGTCCGCGAGGATAAGGTAAAAATAAAATTAAACCCCATAAGCGCAACCGTCAAGGGCAAAAGGGTGGTTCTCGTCGACGACTCGATAGTCCGCGGAACGACCTGTGCAAAGCTCGTTAAGCTTCTTAAAAATGCCGGAGCGCTTGAAGTGCACCTGCGCTCGTCAGCGCCCCCCTTCCTCAACCCCTGCTATTACGGAACCGACGTTGATTCGAAGGATTCGCTTATCGCTTGCAACCACACCGTTGAGGAGATAACCAAGCTCACAGGCGCTGACTCGCTCGGCTACTTAAGGCTTGAGGACATATCCAAGCTCACCGAGGGCTCAAGCTGCCGGGGCTTCTGTACCGCCTGCTTCGACGGAAAATATCCCACTGAAATTCCGAGCGGACCTAAGGCAAATAAGTACGACCGCAAGATTTCAGAAAACCGTAAAGAAAGTAAATAATTTTTGAAAGGTATATAGATATGAAGAACTCAAAATCAGAAAGCTACGCAAAGGCCGGCGTTGATATTACCGCGGGCTACAAGGCCGTTGAGCTTATGAAGGCGCACATAGCGCGCACACGTAACGAGGGCTGTCTTGACGACGTAGGAGGCTTTGGCGGCTGCTTCGGACTTCCTCTCGGAATGGAGGAGCCGGTGCTTGTTTCGGGCACGGACGGCTGCGGAACTAAAGTAAAGATGGCAATCCTTATGGACAAGCACGACACCATAGGAATCGACGCCGTTGCAATGTGCGTAAACGATATAATCTGCGTTGGCGCGAAGCCCCTCTTCTTCCTTGACTACATAGCATGCGGAAAGAACTATCCCGAGAAGATTGCGGCTATCGTTTCCGGCGTAGCCGAGGGCTGTGTACAGTCGGGCGCCGCTCTTATCGGCGGTGAGACCGCGGAGCATCCCGGACTTATGCCTCTTCTGGACTACGACCTTGCAGGCTTTGCCGTAGGTATAGTTGTCAAAATGGAGATTATCGACAACAAGAAAATGAAGGCTGGCGACGTAATAATCGCACTCCCCTCAACGGGAATACATTCGAACGGATTCTCGCTTTGCCGTAAGGTTTTTGATATTGATAACAACAACCCCGAGCTTTACGTTCCGAGAGAGGAGCTTTCCGGCAAGACCATCGGCGAGACACTTCTTACACCCACGAGAATTTACGTGAAGTCTATCCTTGCTCTTCTTGAAAAGGTTGAGGTCAAGGGCATCTCGCACATCACGGGCGGCGGATTTTACGAGAACATTCCGCGCAGCTTCCCCGACGGACTCGGCGCTAAGATTAAGAAGAGCGACGTAAAGGTTCTT
>JAZLCX010000140.1:0-23765 GCA_045614425.1 Eubacteriales bacterium
GTTCGCACCGCTAAGGATGCAAACGGCAAGCCTGTTTCCAAGATGAAGATGTACAACGTATGCGACGGTTTGTTTGAGCCCATCATTGATAAGTTCTATGATGACCCCACTCTTATCGCATACGGTGAAGATAACCGTGACTGGGGTGGAGCATTCGGCGTTTACAAGAAGATGACCGAGGCTGTTCCTTATCACCGCTTCTTCAACTCTCCTATTTCCGAGTCTGCAATCGTTGGCTCTGCAGTAGGTTATGCAATGTGCGGAGGCCGTGCTATCGTTGAGCTTATGTACGCTGACTTTATCGGTTGTGCAGGTGACGAAATATTCAACCAGATGGCTAAGTGGCAGGCAATGTCCGCCGGTATCCTTAAGATGCCCATCACTCTTCGTGTTTCCGTTGGTTCTAAGTACGGTGCACAGCACTCTCAGGACTGGACTGCGCTTTGCGCACACATTCCCGGACTTAAGGTTGTATTCCCCTCAACTCCCAGCGATGCAAAGGGTCTTATGACCAGCGCACTTGACGGAACCGACCCTGTAATATTCTTCGAGAGCCAGAGAATTTACGGCTTCGGCGAGGAATTCAACAAGGACGGAGTTCCCGTAGGTCACTACGAGGTTCCTTTCGGCGAGCCCGACATCAAGAGAGAAGGTAAGGACGTTACAATTCTTACAATCGGTGCAGTTCTTTACAGAGCTCTTGAAGCAGCTAAGATTCTTGAAGAGAAGTACGGCGTTTCTGCTGAAATCATTGACGCTCGTTCCATCGTACCTTTCAACTATGAAAAGGTTATAGAGTCTGTTAAGAAGACCGGTAAGATTATTCTTGTCGGTGATGCTTGCGAGAGAAACTCTGTAATGAGAGATATGGCATCCAACATTACCGAAATGTGCTTCGATTATCTCGACGGTCCTGCAGTAGTTGTAGGTTCTCGTAACTGGATCACTCCTGCGTTTGAGCTTGAGAAGAGCTTCTTCCCGCAGGCTGATTGGATTATAGACGCTCTTCACGAGAAGATTATGCCTCTTCCCGGACACGTTTGCACTAACAACTTCACTGATATAGAGAAGGTTGAGCGCGCAAAGAAGGGTCTTTAATAACTAAAGAAAAGCGCATCGGGCGTAATAACCCGATGCGCTTTTGAAAATAAGGTGCTATGAAATTTTTGATTTTAAAAACTACAAATCCATACCTTAATCTTGCAATTGAGGAATATATGTTTTCCGAAACGGATGATGACGTATTTATGCTTTGGCGGAATGAACCTACCATAGTAATAGGCAAAAACCAAAACGGATATGCTGAGATCAATATGCCGTACGTAAAGGAAAATAATATACATATCGCGAGGCGTATAACAGGCGGAGGCGCAGTTTACCATGACCTCGGCAACGTTAATTATACCTTCATTACCGGTCGCAACAAAACCGGAATCGACTTTGAATATTTTACTGCTCCAATAATAGAAGCGTTAAAAAAACTCGGAATATCTGCGATACTTTCGGGCAGAAACGATTTATTGGTCGGCGATAAAAAGTTTTCAGGCAATGCTCAGCATACAAAAGGTACAAGAGTATTGCATCACGGAACATTGCTTTTCGATACAGATCTTGACGTTTTGTCTTTAGCACTCAAGGTGGACGAAGAGAAGATAAAAGCAAAGGCAATTAAATCAACTCGTTCAAGAGTCGTCAATATAAAATCAATTTTAAGCTATAATATGACGGCTGAGGATTTTATAAACGTTATATCAGATTTTGTAATTAAGAAATACAGTCCCGAAATTACAGAAGCTCCCGATAATGAAAAAACAGACGCGCTCGCAAAGCGGAACGCGTCGGATGAATGGATTTTTCCCGAAAAGGATTTTGTAGCCCGATATGATGTAATCAAAAAGAAGAAATATCCGTTTGGTCTTGTTGAGATACATCTTGCCATGTCAAACGAAACGGTAAAAGAATTAAAGATTTTCGGAGACTTTTTCGGTATAGGTGACATATCCGAGCTTGAGGCTAGACTTGTCAATGCCGGGCTTTCGGATATAAAGTATAGGCTTAGTGAGGTCGATGTTGGCGAATATATATTCGGTATGACAAATAACGACCTTTGCGACCAAATTCTTTCGTGATTACAGAGAAAGTTTAGAGCGAATCATTTTTGCATATTCTGTCGGGGTAATTCCGGTGTGCTTTTTGAAATGCCTCGAAAAATAATGTACCGATTCAAATCCGAGTTTTTCGGATATTGCGGTTATAGATTCGTTTTTGCTTCTGAGTAAAGCCTTCGCTTCCTTGATCTTTAACTCGTTTATATAGTTCAATATTGTTTTTCCGTATGTTTCCTTGAAGCTTTGACAAAGCGTTGTCTTGTTGAATCCGTACAGGAAGCAAAGATTATCAAGGGAGAGCTTAGAATTAAAGTTTTCGCTTATGTATTTATGAACCGCTTCGATACCGTCTTTTGGATATATATGGGATTTTGAAGCAGAGTTTACAGAGAAAAATTGCCGTACCAAAGAAATAAGGAATGCCTCAAGACCGATTTTGATCATCTGGTCTGCGCCAAAGGGGTATTCCTTTCTTTTTGGCATATACGCTTGATTCAATATATCGTACGGAGGCTGAAAAATACTCATTCCTTCCTGAAGTATTCGCGCGAGGGCATTTGCTTGCTCTGCGGTAAGTGTTATGGGAGTTTTAGAAAAGGGAATTAAAGCCTCGCTGTCACATTCAAAACCGATAATAATTACGTTGGGGGCGGCGCCCTCAGAGGTGCTGAGCGAGTGCTTTTCGTTCGGTTTGTGAATAATAAGCTGGTTTACCGAGAGCATGCCTGAAAAATTCTCGGCGCAAACGTGTATATTTCCACGGTCAATGTATAGCAACTCATAGAAATTGTGGGCGTCGCTCGCAGTACTGTAATCGTTTGTAAATTCAAAATACTGTATATTTGCGATTCTCGTAACATTCATCTGTATTTCGAAATCTTGAAGTTTAAATTCCATAGAAACATCCTTTATTTTTATATACAAGATTATTATATAACTTATCCTGTATCATGTCAATATAATGCAAAAAAATAAAATAATTTAATATTGTGCAAAAAAATAGCAATATTTTCTAAATACAAACCTTGAATTAAGTGGTAAAATGAAAGTAACAAAAGAAAGGAGTTTCTAAAATGGCTAATAGAGTTTTTATTCCAGATTATGAGTATCATGAAAGAATTGCTAAGGCAGCAAAGCTTGTTAGAGAAAGAGGACTTGATGTAATGCTCGTTATGAGCACCGAGTCGGACTATGCTAACGCTCGTTACTTCAGCGGCTTCTGGCCTCTTTTCGAGAGAGCAGGCGTAGCTATCTCGGCAAACGGTGATGCTGCACTTCTCGTAGGTCCTGAATCTTCTATATTCGGCAGAGATTTCAGCAAAATCGACAAGGTTTTTGTTCTTAAGGAATTCCGCGAGGCTGCAGACCCTACATATCCCGAGCTTCACGCTGACACATTCCGTGATGCGTTCAAGGGTATCGGTGTTACCGGCGAAAACATCAAAATCGGTCTCGGAAGCTATGTTGAATGCACTCTTCCTGTATACGAGGGACTTATCGAAAACTTCCCGAAGGCAGAGATTGTTAAGTGCAACGATATAATGGTTGAGCTTCGTAAGATAAAGAGCGAAAACGAGCTTGCTTGTATCAAAGAAGGCTTCAGAATTATCGAGTGTGCAACTGATGAGGTTATAAGAAACCTCAGACCCGGTGTTACCGAGCTTCAGATGGTTGGTATCGCACAGAGAGTAATTTATGAAGAGGGCGCAGAGTACGAGGGACTTCCTATGTACGTATTCAGCGAGAAATCAACAAGCCACGCAATAAGCCGTCCGAGACACAGAATTATTAACAAGGGCGATATTGTACAGCTTAACCTTTCCGCAAAGGTTGACGGTTACTCTCCCTCTATCGGTCTTCCCGTCGTTATGGGTAAGGCAGAGGGCGAAAAGAAGAGAATCATCGAGTTCTGCTACAAGGCACACGATTGGACTGAGAAGATGATCAAGGAAGGCGTTCTTGCAAGCGATATCGCAAAGGGCTTCTATGATCTCTACGTTGAGAACGGAATGAAGGATAACTTCGTTTACGGTCCTTGCCACGGTACAGGTATGATCGAGGTTGAAGCACCTTGGATGGAAACTATGAGCGATTATAAGCTTATGGAAAACATGACATTCCAGATTGATACATTCGTTTCCGGTTCTACCTTCGGTGTAAGATGGGAGAAGGGAATTGTTGTTGGCAAAGACGGTTGCATCAGCATGACCGATTACCTCAAGCGCGGTATAATCGAAATCGACGCATAATTTATTCCGTATTATATAATAAGGAAAAGAAGCAGAACGGCATTTGCCGTTCTGCTTTTATTTTTTATGTAAAAAAACAGCGGCTGATTTTTTCAGTCGCTGTTTTGATATAATTGAATTAACCAAGCTTAGAGTAGTTAACCTTGATGCCGGGGCCCATGGTTGTAGCAACTACGCAGCTCTTGATGTACTGACCCTTAGCAGCTGCAGGCTTTGCCTTGATAACAGCACCAAGAAGAGTGTTGAAGTTTTCAACAAGCTTTTCGGGACCGAAGGAAGCCTTGCCGATGGGGCAGTGAATGATATTGGTCTTATCAAGACGGTACTCGATTTTACCTGCCTTAGCTTCGGTAACAGCCTTAGCAACGTCAGGAGTAACAGTGCCGGCCTTGGGGTTAGGCATAAGTCCCTTAGGACCGAGAACCTTACCAAGACGTCCGATAACACCCATCATATCGGGGGAAGCGATAACAACGTCGAACTCAAACCAGTTCTCGGTTGTAATCTTCTGAACGTAATCTTCAGCACCAACATAATCAGCGCCTGCTGCAAGAGCAGCGTCAGCCTTATCACCGCGAGCAAAAACGAGTGTTCTTACAGTCTTACCGGTTCCGTTAGGAAGAACGATAGCGCCTCTAACCTGCTGGTCAGCGTGACGGGAGTCAACGCCGAGACGGATATGAACTTCAACCGTCTCATCAAATTTTGCCTTTGCAGTCTGGCAAACAAGTCCAACTGCTTCTTCTGTGTCGTAGAGCTTCGACTTGTCGAAAAGCTCAACGCTTGCTTTATACTTTTTACCCATTGTAGCCATTATTACGTCCTCCTATTACTCTTCTACAGTAACACCCATGCTGCGGGCAGTACCTGCAACCATGCTCATAGCTGCTTCAACGGAAGCTGCGTTGAGGTCGGGCATCTTAGTTTCTGCGATTTTGCGAAGCTGTTCTTTGGAAAGCTGAGCAACCTTTGTCTTGTTGGGGGTTGCGGAAGCGGTCTCAATGCCGCATGCCTTTTTGATAAGAACTGCTGCGGGGGGAGTCTTGGTGATGAACGTAAACGAACGGTCTGCGTAAACGGTGATGATAACGGGGATTATAAGTCCGATATCATTCTTTGTTCTTTCGTTGAACTCCTTAGTGAAGTTGGGGATAGATACACCGTACTGACCGAGTGCGGGACCAACGGGGGGTTGGGGAGTAGCTTTGCCTGCTGCAAGCTGCAATTTAATGTAACCCATTATTTTCTTTGCCATTTGTTTGTACCTCCAAATGTGGTAATTTAATCGAGAGAATTAAATAAAAGAATTTTCTCTCTCCCACGAATGCTTCATGGCGAAGCGATAAAAGGGAATGACTTACTCTGCTAAACGTATATCCTTGAGTTCGACAAAAATCGGGATATCACGTCTCTCTGTTGAAGCAAGAACGACAACTTCCTTCTTTGCTTCATCAATTTCTTGAAGTATTCCAGTGTATCCGGCAAATATGCCGTCAAATACTTCAACCTTGTCGCCGATTTTAAATGCAAGCTCCTTTTCGTGAGCTTCGACGTTGAATACATCAACCTCTTCGGCGGTGAGCGGGGTGGGCTCTGAACCCGGGCCTACGAAGCCTGTAACACCTGTAATATTTCTTACTACGTGCCAGCTTTCGTCGGTCATAGTCATTTTTACAAGGACGTAACCGGGGATAAGCTTGTTTTCAACTTCCTTCGTTTCACCCTTGTCGTTAGTAACGACAGTGATTTCGGTAGGAACCTGAACATCGTAAATAAGATGCTGTAAACCGCGGTTTTCAACTATTTTTTCAATGTTTGTTTTAACCTTGTTTTCGTAGCCCGTAAATGTGTGAGCAACGTACCATCTGGGACCGAGATTTTTCTCGTTAATATTACTCATTTCTTTGCCTCTTAACCAATCAACCCTGCAATTGAGTTGATAATCCAAGAAAAGCAGGTGTCAACGAGTACGATTGCAAGACCGATAGCAACGACTGTCGCAAGAACAAGCTTGGTGCTCTTCTTGAGTTCGTCCTTGGGGGTCCAAACAACCTTATTCATCTCTCCTACAACATCCTTACAAAGCTTGCACAGCTTCTTCCAGATGCGAACGAAGAAATTAGGCTTTTTATCACTTTTCTTTGCGTTCGACTTCTTTTCTGCAACTGTTGCATCCTCTGCTGCGTCGATTGGAAGATTCTTGTTTTCTTTAGACATAATAAACAATCCCCTCAATTACTTGGTTTCTTTGTGCAAAGTGTGTTTGCGGCAGAAACGGCAGTACTTGTTCATTTCAAGTCTGTCCGGATCATTTTTCTTGTTTTTCTTTGTGTCATAATTTCTTTGCTTGCATTCTGAACAAGCGAGTGTAATCTTGACTCTCATTATATCGGCACCTCCTGATAGAAATTCGGGCTATACCCGTGAATACCTCCCTCAATGGCGAAGGCAGTATGCTCGTCCCAGAAAAAGAGCACACAAAAAAGGCCTCCGACAGAGGTAAAGTTATTATAGCACCTTTTTTCTCGTTTGTCAATACTTTTAGAAAATATTTTATATATAATATTTATAATTTGATGTATTGAAAAAGAATAAAAATTTTGGTATAATTAAAGGGACAATTAAATTTGGAGGAAATAAATGAAAATTACTGTACTTGATAAGATAACAATGGGTGAAGATATACCGATTCATCTCTTAAGTGAATTCGGCGAGCTTGTTGAGTATAAGAACACTGCGGCAGACGAGGTCGCAGCGCATATAGATGATGCAGACGTAATAGTTTTAAATAAAGTGAAAATCACACGTGAAGTCATTGATGCTTGTAAAAATTTGAAGCTTATATGTGTTTTTGCTACCGGCTACGACAACGTTGATATTTCTGCGGCACGGGATAAAAACGTTGCCGTGTGCAACGTACCCGGGTACTCGACCGACAGCGTAGCGCTGTTTACCGTTGCAACCGTCCTCTCACTTGTATCACATCTCGGTGAGTACAATGATTTTGTTCGTACCGGCGGATACAGTGCATCCACTTCCGCCAATAAAATTATACCTGTATTTCACGATTTGCGCGACAAGATCTGGGGCGTTGTAGGCGGCGGAAATATCGGCTCGGCAGTCGTTAAGGTGGCGGAAGCCTTCGGTGCAAAGGTAATAGTCAACAAAAGAACACCGAGCGATGCGTTTACGTGTGTCGACATAGATACACTCTGCAAGGAAAGCGATATTATCACGTTGCACTGTCCTTTAAACGACAGCACACGTGAGCTCATAAATAAAGAGCGAATCCGACTGATGAAAAAGGGTGTTATTCTCGTTAATGAAGCGCGCGGAGCAGTCTTGAATGAGACCGATGTTGCCGATGCTGTCATTGATGGAAAAATCGGAGGTTTCGGCTGCGACGTCTATTCCAAAGAGCCTTTTCCAAAGGAACACCCGTACAGCAAAATTATGAATATGCCGAACGTAATTCTTACTCCGCATTGCGCTTGGGCATCTTATGAGGCGCGTGCAAGATGCGTTAAAATAATATCGGAAAATATCAGTTCGTACTTGAAAGGTGAGAACCTTAACAGAGTTGATAAATAACTGTTATTCAATGAAAAATATCGGGCAGAAATAAAATTCTCCCGATATTTTTTGTTTTATCCGCGGTCGACGGTGATAACGCAGAAGCAGTCATCGCGCCTTTCCTTTACGGCATTTGAGATTTTTTCTACCGCCTCCGTGGGAGAGAGCTTGCTCTCAAAGGGCAGTATGATATCAAAAATCATATTAGTGTGTGTGTTTCCCACAACCACTCTGAAGTCATGTATATTTATTTTTTCATTCATGCTCTCGGTGATTACTTGAGTAACGAATTCCTTTAATTCAAGAACCGTTTCGTCATCTGTAACAATGGGGTCCATGTGAATGGTGCAGATCATATTCAAATCATTTTGTATACGTCTTTCAACATTATCAATCATATCGTGTAAGATGTAAATGTCTTTAGCACCGTCTACCTCAGCGTGCAATGAGGTAATAAAATTATTGGGACCGTAATTATGGAGCATCAAGTCGTGAATTCCGATTATATCGGGGTACTCGGCTATTATTGCGTTTATTTTTTCAATCTCTTCATCAACCGGCGCTTCGCCGAGCAAAGAATTCTTTGTTTCATTCAGAATTTTTATACCCGCAATAATGATCATTACGGAAACCGCTATACTGACAACGGTATCAATCATCTGGAAGTCCGTAAGCTTGATTATAATGGCAGAAATCAAAACAGCACCCGTGGATACGCAGTCGGAAAGTGAGTCTACCGATGCAGCCTTTATAACGCTTGATGAGATCTTTTTGCCGATTTTATTGTAGAAAAAGCCGAGCCAGAGCTTAAATAAAATCGACGAGCCCAATATAATTATGGATATAGTGGAAAAGGATGCAGGCTTGCTTTCCGAGAAGCCAAATAACGTTGACAGAGAGCTGAAAAGCATTTCAAAGCCAACAAGTAAGATAATGAAAGAAACGACCATAGAAGCGATATATTCGAGACGGGCATGGCCGAATGGGTGATCGCGGTCTGCAGGCTTTGCTGACAGCCTGAATGTTACGAGAGAAATTATTGACGTTCCCGCATCGGAGAGATTATTTAAAGCATCGGCAATTATCGCTACCGAAAATGTAAGCGTTCCAAGCAGAAGCTTCAGAAGAGCAAGCATCATATTTACACATATTCCGACTATACTGGAAAACGTACCGTACGCTTTTCTTACAAGCGGAGATGAGGTGTCGTTATAATTTTTAACGAACAGTTTTGATAAAAAATCGGTCATAGAGGGTTTATCCTTTAAATAAAAGTCTTTACATTCAAAAAAAATGATGGTATAATCATTATATAACAAATAAAACGAAAATGCAACATCGGAGTCAAAATGGATATCACAGAATACGAATTGGTAGGAAAAAACTCAAAATTACTTAATACGGAAATACTTTTTCACATAACTTCCGCCAAGGTTCTCGGCAAGACTCTTTTGCGCCTTGGCGTTAAAGAGGTTTTTGACGGCACAAGAGAAGAGCGAAGAGTAAAAAGCATAACCGATATTCTGAAATCCTTAAAGCGCCGCGGACTCATACAGCTTTTCGTGTTTTCGAGTGAGCTTAAGAATTCCTCCACGGAAACCGAATACCTTGAAAACGTATATCCCGAAATAAAGAATATAAATACCGATGAGCGTTTCTTTATAATAAAATTATAGACATGAGAAAAGGACAGAGAAGTTTAAAATCTCTGTCCTTAGTTCGTTTTTAAATTAGCTCTGTGATTCAAGATAGCGAACTACGTCACCGACGGTGATGAAGTTGTGGAGCTCTTCATCGTCTATAACAACGTTAAATTTCTCTTCGCAGAGATAAACCAAATCGGCGAGTTCAAGAGAATTAATGCCTAAATCGCCCGCAAGCTCCGCTTCCATAGTAATGTCCTCGGCCTTCACGTGAAGTTCTTCAATAAGGAACTTCTTAAGGTTCTCAAACATAACATTCCTCCTTTTAGCCATTGAGTATAGTTTTACCACACTCGTTAATGATACAATATATAATTGTTTTTGTCAAGCCTTTTTTCAAAAATAAGGCGCTTTTACTAAAATATAAGTATTTTTTTGACAAAAAAAGTATGTTTTTGTCGTATTAAACAGAGCGTAATTTTAATAATTAATAATAATTTGCACTTGACATCAACGGTTAATTTATGTTATCCTATACTTGTATAATATATTTACGGAGGATAATGTATGATATACGGATGGGCGTGGATAGCCCTCATAGTCCTTGCGATAATCGTTGAAGTTATGACCGACCAGTTGATTTCAATTTGGTTTGTTCCGGGATCGATTATTGCTACAATACTTGATTATTTAGGTGTTCATTTTTTGTGGCAGGTTCTTACAGTTCTGGTGCTGGCGGCTTTGGGAATTGTGTTTGCAAAGACCGTTCTTATTAAAAAGCTGAGGTCGGGAATTGTAAAAACGAACATAGATGCAATCATCGGCGAACGTTGTGTTGTAACCGAAAAAATAGATAATTATGTGGGTTGCGGTCAAGTCAAGATAAAAGGTCAGATTTGGTCTGCGCGCGGTGTTGGTCAGGATGATGTTTTCGATGTCGGCGAAGTTCTTCACGTTGTCGCAATCGAAGGTGTAAAGGTAATTTGTAAAAAACAGTAAAGGAGTTTGTAATATGTTACCTGTTATAATTGTAATTTTACTTCTCGTCATAGCACTGATAGTTGTTATTTCATGCATCAAAATAGTTCCTCAGGGCTCAGCTTACGTAGTCGAACGTCTTGGAGCTTACAGAACTACATGGAATACCGGTATGCATTTCAAAATACCGTTTATTGAAACAATTTCCAAAAAACTCACCATGATGGAGCAGGTTGCAGACTTTCCGCCTCAGCCTGTTATTACGCGAGATAACGTAAGAATGCAGATTGATACGGTCGTCTTTTTCCAGATTACCGATTGTAAGCTGTATGCATACGGAATAACCAATCCCATCTTAGCAATTGAAAATCTTACAGCTACCACACTTCGTAACATAATAGGTGATCTCGATCTCGACGAAACTCTCACATCAAGAGATATTATAAATACAAAGATGCGCTCCATACTTGATGAAGCAACAGACCCTTGGGGTATCAAAGTAAACCGCGTGGAGCTTAAGAATATAATTCCTCCGAAGGAAATCCAAGAAGCAATGGAGAAGCAGATGAAGGCGGAGCGCGAGCGCCGCGAGCTTATCCTTAAAGCTGAGGGTGAGAAAAACTCTACGATTCTTGTGGCTGAGGGACAGAAGCAGCAGGTTATTCTTGCAGCGGAAGCGGAAAAAGCATCTGCGATTCTTCGTGCTGAAGCATCTAAGGAAGCTAAAATTCGAGAAGCTGAAGGTCAGGCTGAGGCTATTCTTAAGGTACAGGAAGCTACCGCGCAGGGAATTAAGATGCTTAACGAAGCCGCACCCTCAAGCGAGGTTATTGCGCTTCGCAGTCTTGAATCATTTGAAAAGGCGGCGGACGGTAAGGCAACCAAGATAATAGTTCCTTCGAATATTCAGGGCATTGCCGGACTTGCAAGCTCTGTTGTGGAAACGATTAAGGAAATAAAGTAAATAAGAAAGCGGCTCAATTGTGAGCCGCTTTCTTGAATTAACGCGAATTTTATAGAAAAAGTTATCGAAAAGCTATTGACAATGAAAAACTAATCTGTTATAATAACATACGTTGTCAGCAAGCGCCTTTAGCTCAGCTGGATAGAGCAACTGCCTTCTAAGCAGTAGGTCGGGGGTTCGAGTCCCTCAAGGCGCGCCATTAATACGGTGGAATTAGCTCAGTTGGTTAGAGCGCCAGGTTGTGGCCCTGGAGGTCGTGGGTTCGAATCCCATATTTCACCCCAGAATATTCAAGGACGCAAAAGCGTCCTTGTTTTTTTATTTTTATGTCATCTCCGAATTTGCTACTGTACTCTCAAATACAGGCTTGATAATCAAACGTCCGTCTTCAACGTCGACTGTGATTTCTTTAGGATTTCTCGATAAAATCAGTGAGGACGTTTCGTTTTCGATATCGGCAGTTATAATCCTCAATACCGCTCGCGCTCCAAGTCGCTTGTCTTTTGCCTTTCTTGCAATGTATTCCGTAACTTCACTTGTATATTTGAGCGTAATTCCAAGCTCCGAAAGCCGCAAACAGAGGGAGCGCAGCTTCTTATCGGCAATCATAACGCGCGATGTGTGTGTGAGAGGTGAAAAATGTATTATACTGTCAATTCGATTTATAAATTCCGGACTGAAGAAATCAAACAGCTTTTCGCTTGAGGCGGATTGGGAATCGGCGCTTAAAAATCCAGCCTCCTTCTCATATAGGGGATTTTCTGTTGCGTTGGATGTCATAATGATGTATGAGTTTTTGAAGCTCACTCTTCTTCCGCATGAGTCTGTAAGAACACCGTCATCCATGATTTGAAGAAATAGGTTCAGTACCTCCGGGTGAGCTTTTTCAATTTCATCGAAAAGAATTACCGAGTATGGATGTCTTTTGATTTTTTCGGTAAGGCTTCCGCCTTCCTCGTATCCTACGTATCCGGGTGGGGAACCGATAAGCATAGTTACAGAGTTCTTTTCCGAAAACTCCGACATATCATATCTTATCAGGGCGTTTTTATCGTGAAACAGCTCTTCCGAAAGAGATTTGGCAAGTGCTGTTTTTCCAACGCCGCTCGGACCGATAAAAAGAAAAACGCCTTTAGGTCGCTCGGGATTGTTTATTCCTGCCTCGCTGCGCATGATAGACATTACAAGCGCGTCTATTGCATCTTTTTGTCCGTAAACTGCTTCGTTTAGCTTTTCTGACAGGGAAAGGGAATCTATTTCAGTGCCGAGTCCGCTTATCGGTATTCCGGTTATTTCATTTATAATGCCTTTGATGTCCCTTTCGGTTACCGTACGCTCAGCGCATATTTTTTCTTGCAAAACGAAATTCGTTTTTTCCAGCTGCGCACGCAAATCCAACTCTATATCACGAAGCGTAAGCGCCAGAGAATAATCTTGATTTTTCACAGCTTCATTTTTTTCGTTTTCGGTCTGCCGTATTTTTTTCTCTAAAAACAACGTTTTTTCTTCATTTTCATTGTTGCTCACGTTCGCTTTTGCGCACGCTTCATCTATAATATCAATTGCCTTGTCGGGAAAATATCTTCCTTGCAAATACCTGTCTGCGAGCAGGACTGCGCATTGTAATGCCTCATCACTGATTTTAACCGAATGATGCTCTTCGTATTTTTCCTTGAGGCCTTTTAAAATTTCAAGTGTTTGTTCAGGTGTCGGCTCTTCTATCGTGAGGGGCTGAAAACGCCGCTCAAGCGCCGCATCCTTTTCGATATATTTATGATATTCAGAGAAAGTCGTAGCACCGATAACCTGTATCTCGGCTCGTGAAAGCTGCGGTTTTAATATATTTGCGGCATCAATAGCACCCTCGGCTGATCCTGCGCCGACAATCGTATGAATTTCATCAATAAAAAGTATTATTGATTTGTTGCGCGAAGCCTCGTTTATGATGCTTTTAATTCTTTCTTCAAAATCCCCGCGATATTTTGCCCCCGCAACCATTGAAGTGAGATCGACAGAGAATATGCTTTTGTCTTGTATTTGCGGCGGCACGTTTCCTGAAGCTATTTTTGCTGCAAGCCCCTCGACTATTGCGGTTTTACCAACCCCTGCTTCGCCAATAAGGCAGGGGTTATTTTTTGTTTTTCGGCACAGTATACGGATGAGTCTTTCGGTTTCGCGCTCTCTTCCGATCACCGGATCCAGCATTTTGCTTTTTGCCAGTTCCGTAAGATTTTTTCCGTACTGCGAAAGAACAGAATCCGAACCGTCTTTTTTCGATTTATGTGGCTCAAAATGCTTTTCCGCTGTTCTTAAAATCGTCAAGACTTCGTCCGAAACGGTAATTGTGTCTGCGCCTGCTATTGTTAATATTCTGGCACCGATGCTTTCTTTTTCCTCTAAAATAGCGAGCAGAATATGCTCGGTTCCTATTTTCAGCGCTCCGTATCTTATGGAAATTCTATATGAATTTTCAACTATTTTACGGCACTTGGGTGTCATATCCTTTGGTGCAAGCGTGCTCTTCGTACCAACCCCGGAGTATTCTCTTATTGTGTCGTAGATCTTGTCATAAGTAATTCCGCATTTCTGCAGTATGGACGCGGCACAGGACTCTTTATCCTTGGAGAGAGAGAGTAGTATATGCTCGCTGCCGATATACGTATGTCCCAGCATTTCAGCAATATGCGCTGCGTTATTGAGTGCTTTTTCAGCTTTTTCGGTAAATCTGTTGCTCATTTTTCCAAAGCTCCGACTGTTTTTTGATTCATTGTTGCCGAGAAAATATAATTTTAACGCCTATCAGTCATATTTTTCATTCATTCTTCGTATGGCGTCGAGCTCGTAAGTAATGCGCTGATAAAGCAGAAAATCAACTTCACCGCTTTCGGTTGTTCTGAAAATTCTTTGCAATTTTTTTACGGCGTTTTCGGTAGACTCGGAAAAATAAGTTGTCTTTTTAACGGTGTCAATATCACTGTAGGTTTTCGAAAGCTCTTCGATTAAAAGATGCAAAAGGAGCACATCATTATTTTGCATTCCCAGCTTAAGCGGAAATCCTTCATCGGTTATAATGTAGTCCGAGAATTCTCGCTCTTCTATTGAAGCTATGTATAATGCATATAATAAATCGAAAGTTTCCTTATCAACCTCACCTGTTGAATTCAAATTGTATTCCAATTGAAAAATTCTTACGGCGTCTCTGGTTTCTGCGCCGTAGATGCCGTCAATGGCAACCCGTGGAATTTTTCCGTTTGTATCATCTGATATCACGTGTAAAAATTTTTGTACTTCTGTAATTGCAGCTCTTTCGTCTGATAATTCATACATGGCTTATTCACCTCCTATAACGTATCCCGGGAATTGTCCCTCTCGCGCTATTTGTCCGTTGTATAAGTCATCGTAAACGTTTACAATGGCATCCCACGTTTGCACAGATACTCTTTCGGGATTTCCGGGGATTTCAAATATTCGCTTGAATTCTTGCACCGCAGCGGCGGTTGTAGGACCGAAAATTCCGTCAACTGTTATAACCGGAATTGATGTATATGTTTTTGCAATAAAATTCAAGTATTCTTGAAGCACACGCACGTCATCACCTTCAAGTCCCTCTCTGAGAACACGACCGGGAAAGGGAAGTAGCACTCCTTCCGAAAATTCAAAAGGAACTCTTGTTATAAGGCTGTAGTATGTGTTTTGTATTTGCTCCCATACTGCTCGGTCAACAATGCCGGTTTCCTCTAAATTATAGGTTTTTTGAAAAGAAATTACCGAATTTCTTGTAGCCGGACCGAACGAGCCGTCAACAGAAACGCCTAGTACTGTCGGTACGAATGTCGAAATATAATCAAGGTAATACTGAACGGTCAATACGCCTGCCGAGGCATCACCCTCTTGTAAAACTGAGGTGTACTGTGTAGAAAGCTCCTCAATTCTGAGCCCTTCCGAGTTTACGGTCTGAAGTCTTTTTACGGCGTTGTAAACATTTTGTATTCTGTACCAAGTGCTTCGTCCTATTATACCGTCGACCGTTAGGTTAAATACTTCCTGAAATTTTTTTACAGCGTCTGTTGTCGAGACGTCAAAGAAGCCGTCTGTAGGAAATATTTTCGGAATTCCCGGGAAATTACCGGATATTCTATTCAATCTTGTTTGTATAAGCTCTACGTCACGTCCGGTATCGCCCTCTTGAAGTGGAACCGCAGGAGCGCTTCCATCAATATTTGAAACCTCAACGTTATCGATAAGCTCTATGTCATCACCGTAAAAATTCTTGAGTATATCGAAGGCATCAAGTCCTTGGTTTGCAAGCGTTACCGACCCCCATTGTGAAAGACCGTTGCAATTTACCTCCACGCCGTCGCAAAAGGTTGCAAATAGCGGCTCGATAAATCCCTGACGTCTGATATAACTGTTAAACACCTCGTCAACAATTTCGGATATGTTGGCAAAAATATTCCTTTGATAAATATAGGTCTGGTCGTATGCCGGTGATGAGGTAATATCGAAATCTCTTCCGGCGCTTCTGTAGAATTCCGTATATACTCTGTTGAGTGCGACTGAAATTTGTGCCAGCACATTGGCTTTTATTGCCTCGCGCGGCCACGTAGGATAAATTTCACTTGAAGCTACGTTCTTTATATAATCGGCAAAATTTTCGGTAACGTTAGGCGCATCGCTTGAGGGGGCACCGAGATGTACTACTATTTTTTCGGGTATTACAGGATAATCAATCATTTTTTACTCCAGAAATTCATTTTCGCTAACAAATGTATTCAGGTTGTTTCTCGGATACGTTACTCCGTTTTTATGTACTTCGGAGGGTATCATATTTACGGGAAGGACCGTTTCCGTACCTTCAAAAACTGCCACGTCGAAAACCTGCTTCGTGTAGTATCCCGGTGCTGAAATTTGTATGTTATAGAGCGCATATGACGGCTCTTTCGCTCCGGGGCTTTGCGATAACTCGCGGCTTGGAGCGGGGAGGGGAATATGCTCACTCACTCCGTCAATATCGGTTAAAATAGAATACTCAACGTCTCGGTTTTCTTCAACGCTTCCGGTGATTTTAACAACAGCCTTTGAAATTGGGAAAGCGCCGCCGGCAGCGGATGCGTTTATGACAAGTGTTCCTATTCTGTTAAATGCCATAGTACCTCCGATTTTTTTGTTGATTTTTAAGTTGTTAATCGCAATATATAAGATATTTTGTCTGATTTTACTATTGACTTTGGTTTTGTTCTGATATATAATATGTATGTAAATCAATTACAAGCGGAGAGTTAATAATGAAGGACAGTTTATTCGGCGAACTTAGCGTTATAGGAATGCGCGGATGCGAAGATTTCGCAATGCAAATCGATGCTTATCTCAAAGAGTGGCGTCGTCATGACAGCGACGGTACTTTTTTGGTTGATGCACCATGCCCGAGATTCGGCAGCGGTGAAGCGAAAGGAACAGTACGTAATTCTCTCAGAGGTAACGACGTTTATATACTTTGCGATGTATTTAATTACGGTGTTACGTATAATATGTACGGTATGACGGTTCCTATGAGTCCCGACGATCACTTCCAGGATCTTAAGCGTATAATCGGAGCTATCGGCGGTAAGGCTCGTAGAATTAACGTAATTATGCCTATGCTCTATGAAGGAAGACAGCATAAGCGTTCCGGCAGGGAATCGCTCGACTGTGCTCTCATGCTCCAGGAGCTTGTTAATATGGGTATAACAAACCTCATCACTTTTGATGCGCACGACCCTAGAGTACAGAATGCAATTCCTCTTCACGGTTTTGAAAACGTACGTACATCGTATCAGATGATCAAAGCGCTTCTGAGACTCTATCCCGATATTCAGATCGATCCCGAAAATACTATGATTATATCTCCCGATGAGGGCGGCATGGCTAAATGTATGTACTATTCCTCGGTCATGGGAATTGATCTCGGTATGTTCTATAAGCGCCGTGATTATTCGGTAATAATAAACGGTAAGAACCCCATAGTAGCTCACGAGTACCTCGGACGCGACGTAAACGGCAAGGACGTTATAATCGTTGACGATATGATTTCCTCCGGTGACTCGGTTATAGATGTTGCTCAGCAGCTTAAATCTAAGGGTGCAAACAGAATTTTTGTTTTCGCTACGTTCGGTCTTTTCTGTAACGGTCTTGAAAATATGGACAAGGCTCATAAGGACGGAATCTTCACGAAGGTATTTACAACTAACCTCGTATACAGAGCTCCCGAGCTTCTTTCGAGAGAATGGTATCAGGAGGTTAACCTCTGCAAGTACGTGGCATATATAATTGATACGCTTAACCACGATCGCACAATCAGTCACCTTCTTGATCAGTCCAAGAAAATTCATACTCTTCTTGATAAATATAAGAAAATATAACGAATATGGGATTTCCTTCTAACCGAGGCAATCCCATTATTTCAATAAAACGCGGAGGAACAATGAGAATTACTTCGGAATCGGATTATGCATTGCGCATAATCAGTGCACTTGCAAAGCACGACGGGGTGGTTGACGCAAAAACTTTGGCGGAGGAAACCTCCGTAACGCTTCAATTTACCTTGAAAATTCTTAATAAGCTCGTTCGGACCGATTTAATAAAATCCTTCAAGGGAATTCGCGGCGGATATTGCCTTAAGCTTCCGCCGGAAGAAATCACTTTGAAATTGGTTATTGAATCTATTGACGGTCCTATCGCAATGGTAAGGTGTCTTGAAAGCTCTGAGGGGTGTTCGCTCAATCAGGAGAAAACTGCCTGCATCTATCACCACATTTTTGATACTATAAGTTTGGACGTAGCGAGAAAGCTTGCCGGTATTACTATAGCTGATGTTCTAAATAGAACTTATTCTATAAAATAATCAGGAGTTGTTTATGTTAAGAATTTCTGAAATTTCCTTTCCCGGATTCGGCATTGGGGAATTTAAAATAGACAGCGCAGCCTTCTCAATCGGAAGTATTGAGGTGGCCTGGTACGCAATAATAATCACTTTCGGCATGATAGTTGCCGTTTCGTACCTGTTGTTTAGAGCAAAACAGATAGGAATTGATTCGGATACCGTTATTGATTACGCGCTCTTTACAATACCGATAGGAATAATCGGCGCAAGACTATATTACGTTATAGGAGACATCGATAGCTTCCACAGCTTCTATGATGTAATTAATATACGTAGCGGAGGTATGGCTATTTACGGCGGAATTATTGCCGGTGCTGCTTCTGTATATATCATATCGAGAATAAAGAAGATTTCGTTTTTGGCTTTTGCCGATTGCTGCACGCCCGGAATAATTTTGGCGCAGGCGATAGGCAGATGGGGAAATTTTACAAACGGTGAAGCCTTTGGCTCTGAAACGTCGATATTCTGCAGAATGGGACTTAAGAATTCTCTCACCGGATTTGATTTTATATATGTTCACCCCACGTTTCTTTACGAATCCCTCTGGAATTTAATAGGCTTTATACTCGCGAATATCTTCCATAAAAAGCGCAAATACGACGGTCAGATATTTCTGTTCGTCTTTGGATGGTACGGTCTTGGAAGAATGTTTATCGAGGGGCTTCGTGCCGACAGCCTTTACGGAAGCATATTCGGCATTGAATTCCGCATGTCACAAGTGCTTGCAGCACTCATTTTCGCTTCCTGTCTCTCGGCACTCATCTACTTCGCAGTGCGCAAGCCAAAGAAAGAATTATATTTTTATACAAAAACTAAAAATGCCAAAAAGGAGAAATAAATTATGGCAGAAATGATAAGCGGAAAACTTGTATCTTCCGAAGTAAGAAAAGCTCTGACCGCTGAAATACAGTGCTTTAAGGATAAAACGGGTATAGCTCCGGGTCTTGCGGTAATTCTTGTTGGAAACAATCCCGCATCGGCGGTGTATGTAAGAAATAAGCACAAGGCATGCCTTGAGGTGGGAATTAATTCGTATGAAATTACCATGCCCGAGGAAACTACCGAGGAGGAGCTTCTTTCTAAAATTGACGAGCTTAACCGTGACGATAAGGTGCACGGCATTCTCGTTCAGCTTCCGCTTCCCAAGCATATATCCGAGGACCGAGTTATCAACAGCATAAATCCAGCAAAGGACGTTGACGCATTTCATCCTGTAAATGTCGGTAAAATTGTGAGCGGTAAATATGATTTTATTCCTTGCACACCTGCCGGCATTATGGAGCTTCTGCATTTTTATAATGTTGAAATAAGCGGTAAGGAATGTGTAGTTATCGGTAGAAGTAATATAGTAGGAAAGCCTATGGCCCTGCTTTTACTTGCCGAAAACGGCACTGTAACAGTTTGTCACTCTCGTACAAAAGACCTTCGCGAAACCGCAAAACGCGCAGATATTCTTGTTGTTGCTATCGGAAAGCCTAAATTTGTAGGTGCGGATATGGTTAAGCCCGGTGCCGTTGTTATAGACGTAGGAATTAACCGTATGGATGACGGAAAGCTTTGCGGTGACGTTGATTTTGATGAAGTTGAAAAAATCGCTTCTATGATAACCCCCGTTCCCGGTGGAGTAGGTCCGATGACAATTACAATGCTCCTTAAAAATACTCTCACAGCTGCAAAAAGTTTTGTTAAGATATAATTTTTCAAAAATATCAAAAAACATCTTGACAAACATATAATTATAGTTTATAATTACAAAGTAATATTATGAGATTTAATCTCTTTGCATAGCGAAGGGAGGGGAAATAGAATGGCAGAAATCAGAGTAAAAGAAAATGAAACACTCGATAGCGCTCTTCATCGTTTTAAGAGACAGTGCGTTAAGTCCGGCGTTTTGTCCGAGCTTCGTAAGAGAGAGTGTTACGAAAAGCCCAGCGTAAAGCGCAAGAAGAAGGCTGAAGCTGCAAGAAAGCGCAAGTATAAGTAATTTTATTAAAGGATGTACATATTGGTACATCCTTTATTTTTTGTAAAAAAATTGACCTTTTCGTTTTTATATATTTGTTAATAATAAATGTACGATTGTTTAAACGAAAAGGGGCTATAAAAATGCGAATAAAACGATTTTTTGCGGCTTTTATATCTTTGGCGCTGATATTTTTATGCTGCTTTACGCCGTCATATGCCGCACAGTCATCATACTCGTGGTATATCAGACGTAACGGTAAAAAACAGCCCGTAATACAAAAGGGGCAAGAAATAATATATAAATATGACGGCTATTTTATTGATAGAAAGCTAAGCGACGATGACGAAAAGAAGGTAATATATCTTACCTTTGATTTAGGATATGAAAACGGAAATACCGAAAAAATACTCGATGCTATGAAGGCAGAGGGAATTTCGGCAGCCTTCTTCGTTCTTGATAATATAATATTGAATAATACAGATTTGGTTACAAGAATGATAAATGAGGGTCATACAGTTTGCAATCATACGAAAAATCATAAAAATTTGTGCCACGCAAGCGATGAGGAAATAATTAAAGACCTGACTGCGCTTGAAGAAATTTATAAGGAAAAAACGAGAAAAACAATGAGTAAATATTTCAGATTTCCCGAAGGAAAATATAGCGAAAATGCGCTTCGATGCATTCAAAGCATGGGATATAAAACTATATTTTGGAGCTTTGCGTATGCCGATTGGGATAATAACCGCCAGATGTCCTCGGAAAAGGCGATGAAAAAAATTCTTGATAATACTCATAACGGCGCGGTGATGCTTTTTCATCCTACCTCGAAAATCAATGCTCAAATTTTCCCGTCGCTTATAAAAAAATGGCGCGCCGAGGGGTACACATTCGGCACGCTTGACGAGCTGGTATCGTAAAAAAATGGGCTGAATCAAACGATTCAGCCCATAAGCATTATTTTATTCCGTTTCTTCTTTTTATTTCTTCAAGCCTTTCGCGTTCGGTTACGTCATCGTGCATAATTATCTCTTCCTCATCGTCGTCAATGAGGCTGTGAATTTCGGGACGCTCCGTGACGTACGGATCTATCATTATTTCTTTAATTTTGAAATAAGATGCGTAAACCTTCATATATGCAAAGGTTGAAAACATTATTGCAAGCGGCGCTGCAACCGCCAAGGGAACGAGAACTCCGGCAGTGCCAAACAAGAAGAGAACTTCGAAGAAAATTCCGAGAATGATTCCCAAGAGCGCCATAATATTACGCTTTAATCCGACAAGCGTAAATATAAGTGAGTTCTTCAGCATTTTGAATACCGAGAGCTTAAACGTAACCATTTGTACGTATATATAATACCTCATAAAGAAGTAAGCGATAAATATTATTATATTCGCCCAAAACATCATTGACGCCATGAACTGTGACGTCGAGGTTAGAAGCGTATATACGTTGTAGATTAAGATTACGTTAATCAACGCGTCAATAATGCCGAAGGGCAGTGCCTGCTTCCAATTGCGCTTAACTGCATACCAGAAATCATGCCATACGAATACAGGCTCGCCCGATACCATGTTACGTATAATATACGCAGTGCCCACGTTGACAATTCCGAATGTAAAGAGAGTCAGAGCGCCAATTCCGTAGAAAACATAGGTCATTACAGTCGGAGCAAAATCATGCGTCTGAAGACCCTCTATTGCGTAAAGCGAAAGCTTGTAAGGCGTAAGACCACCGTCAGCAGATATGATGCCGTTAATGTTCTGAAAAACATCTGAGAGCGGAAGGAAAACGTCATTCTGCGTAACACCGGAAAGCACGGCTATTAAAAATATAATAGGGAAGTTTCCGAGAACAAAAAAGATATTAACCGAAACCAGCTTTCCAAAATTATTTTTATATGAAATAAAAAAGCGTTTTAAGCCGGGCTCGAGCTTTTTTTCGTTTTTACTGACGCCCTTGCCGACACGCTGCGTATCAAATAGTTTGAAACGCTTTTTGCCGTTTTTGTTGTCCAATTATCTATCTCCTTAAAGATTGATATATTCCATCATACCACAAAAACAAAGTAAATACAATAGTAAAGAGTGAAAGTTTTGTAAAATTTGACGAAAATAAGTCAAATCAGCTTTCACTCCGACATAAAACAGAAACAACACCCTCGATTAAGGGTGTTGTGGGATATTTGCAAAGCGAAGATATCAACGCTCTGCGCCTGACAAGCAAGCTTGTCGAACTTCGCGCGTGATATGCGAACCCCGTTCCGCATCGCCATGCTTGCGGAAAAGGCTACAAATCCTCTTTCGCACCGACATAAAATAAAAACAACACCCTCGATTGAAGGTGTTGTTTTTATGGCGGAGAGAAAGGGATTCGAACCCTTGAAACCGTATTAGGGTTTACACGATTTCCAGTCGTGCGCCTTAGACCAACTCGGCCATCTCTCCACACGACTTCTACATTATATCAGATGATTTTATAAAAGTCAAGACTTTTTTAACAAATTGATATATTTTTTTGTATATAAATACATCTGACAGGAAAATATACTTACAAATACACTTATAAAGAGGAATTTATATGAAAAGAGAAGTGAATATGAGATCGAGAGAAGGGCAAAAATTTAATTTTGAAAAGGAGAAAAAAACAAACGAATCTTCAAAAGAGCGCATTATCACAGATCCTTTTGGATCATGGACCGGAATACCTACAGACGATCCTTACGAACAGCCTATACAAGATGTTGATGATTTATAGACCTATCATAGGTCTATTTTATTTTGTCGAAAAGTATTGACAAAACCTCTAGTGTTCCATATAATATATAATGAAATATTTTACTTTAAGTAGGTTAGGAGAAAACAATGGGTTTAAAGGTCCTGAAATTTGGCGGAAGCTCTCTGGCTGATGCCGAACATTTCCGATCCGTTGCTGAAATTATCAAAAGTGACCCCAACAGAAGATACATAGTTGCTTCCGCACCGGGAAAACGAAATAGCACGGATACAAAAGTGACCGACATGCTTTATAGCTGTTATGCATTAGCGGCTGACGAAAAAGATATTACCGAAATATTTGAAGCAATAAAGAAAAGATATGACGGTATTATTGCAGATCTTGGTTTAGATCTTGATCTTAGCGAGGTCTATGAGAAAATAAGGCATTCGTTCATTCACAACTCCGGACGCGATTACATTGCGTCACGCGGAGAATACCTGAATGCGATGATACTAGCAAAATATCTCGGATTCCAATTTATAGATGCTAAAAAGTGCATCTTTTTCAATGATGATGGCAATTTTAACGCCGAGCGCACAAACGAAGTTTTAAGAGAATATCTTTCAAGATATGAATATGCGGTAAT
>JAZLCX010000141.1:0-2121 GCA_045614425.1 Eubacteriales bacterium
CTCCTTTAATATTTGCTTTTTTTATTCTATCAAATATTACCGCAAATGTCAACAAATACAGTTTTTTTTGAAAAAGAATGAATAAAAGCCGTCTCTTCTGTCAACAATCGGTTCGAATTCTAAAAACGAAAGGAAACAACTATGAAAAAAATTTTAATGCCCGTTATTATGATTCTTGCAGCAGTTATGCTGATGGCGGCGCTTCCAACCGACGCTGAAGGTGCAATATACGAGGATACTGTAAGGCTACATATACTCGCGAATTCCGACAGCGATGAGGACCAGGAGCTTAAATTAAGGCTTCGCGATGAAATTCTCAAAAAATACGGCAAAACGCTTTCTGTATTTGAGAACGTAGACGAGGCAAAAACCGAGCTTAATTCAAGGCTTGATGAAATAAAGCTTTTTGCCGATGAAAAAATGCGCGAATGGGGATACGCCTACGAATGTACCGCAACGCTTTCGGAGGAATGGTATGAAACGAGAGATTACGAGGACTTCTCTCTTCCGCAGGGATACTACTCCTCTCTTCAAATCATAATCGGCGAGGGCGAGGGAAAAAACTGGTGGTGCGTAATGTTCCCACCTCTTTGCCTTGACGCTGCGGTATCAACGCCGAAATATACCGCCGAAGAAGAGGTTCTGATTTCTAAGAAATATAATATAAAATTTAAGCTTTTAGAGCTTATATCCGAAATCACAAGGTATTGATTTTTGCCTTCCTTTGTGTTAAAATATAGAAAACACCGATTTCGTTTGGAGATTTTATGAGCGAAAACAAACTAAACACAAAGACGATTACCGATAACCGAAAAGCCCGCCACGATTATTTTATTGACGAGGTATACGAGGCAGGTATCGAGCTTTTCGGCACGGAGGTCAAATCTCTGCGCAAAGGTAACGTAAACCTTAAGGACTCCTACTGTGAAATAGACAAGGGCGAGCTTTTTGCCCTTGGAATACATATAAGTCCCTACGAACAGGGTAACATATTCAATAAAGATCCGCTGAGACCGCGCAAGCTTCTTTTGCACAAGCGCGAGATTATGAAGCTGACAGGTCTTGTTGCACGCGACGGTTATACTCTTGTTCCCCTCTCGCTTTATTTCAAGGGCTCGCACGTAAAAATGGCACTCGGACTCTGCCGAGGAAAAAAACTTTACGATAAACGCGAGGACATTGCAAGAAAAGATGCAAACCGCGAGATAGAGCGGAAAATGAAGGAAAAATACTAAAAGGGAGTCCCCATATCATCTTGGGGAATCCCTTTTAGTTATATACACCGATTTTTATTTCTTCAAGCTCATTATCGGTCAATGGACGGTATTCACCGGGTGAAAGAGCGCCGTCGAGCATAACTCCGCCGATTTTAACGCGTTTAAGGTATACCACGCGGCAGCCCACGTATCCCAGCATCCGCTTTACCTGGTGCTTTTTGCCCTCTGTTATAGTTATATAACCCGAAACTACCGAGAGACTTGCTCTTTTATTTGTAATTTTCTTATCCGCTTCCGATAGAAGCTCTTTGATTTCACCAAGAGTGGAGGTTGTCAAAATTTCTACTTTTGCGGGCGCTGTTTTCGGGCTGTTCTCATAAATTTCAACTCCGCCCTCCATTACTCCAGCCTTCTCGGAGTCAAGAGACCCGAGCGCCCAAAAGAAATAGGTTTTCGGCACTTTCATATCGGGGCTCATAAGCGAAAAACAAAGCTCTCCGTCATTTGTGACGAGCAAGAATCCCTCTGTATCTCTGTCAAGCCTTCCCACCGGAAAAAGCTCATCGCGACACTCGTCGGGAAAGAAATCCATAACCGTTGCTTTCCTCATATCGCGCCGCGCGGTTATATAGCCCCTCGGCTTATTAAACATATAATATTCAGGCATAAAACCTCTTACCAATCTTTGAAGTTACAGTTTAATTATACCCTCTTCGCACGGCGAAGTCAATCAATTTCAAACTATTTTCAAATTATAACAAAAAAAGATAAAAAACCTCTTGACAATTCTTTTTTTATAGTGTATAATGATAGGGCTGTCGCGGGAGTGGCGGAACTGGCAGACGCGCACGTTTGAGGGGCGTGTGGTTTTACCGTACGGGTTCAATTCCCGTCTCCCGCACCA
>JAZLCX010000142.1:0-2630 GCA_045614425.1 Eubacteriales bacterium
AGTTAACAACGATAAGAGCGAGGTATACGCCCATAAGGTCGTAAAGCGCGGGCAAATACGCGTTCATTGCCATCTGGACAACGGTAACAAAGCCGGCTATTATAACGATATAGCAGGGGATGCGCACCGAGTCGGGAATCAGCTTGCGAAGAGCTGAAATTACAACGTTTGAGCAAATAAGAACGAGGGTTGCCGCAATGCCCATACTGAGAGCGTTTATAAAGCTCTTCGTCTGAGCAAGAGTGGGGCAGGTTCCGAGAACGAGAACGAGAACGGGGTTTTCGGCAATTAAGCCTTTAAGGAATATCGAAAGCTTTTTATCCTTCATTTTTTAACCGCCCTCCTTCTCTTCTTCATTATTACAAGTGTTACAAAAGTCAGAATTGCCGCCGAAAGAATCAGCGCTCCGAGTATTCTCGGCAGATAGGTTGTGTCCTCGTCAAAGGTAACCTTCAGCGATTCGATAGCCGCATCTCTTACTCTGCCTGCGGTGTTCGTTGCTCCGCACTCGACGTCAACGGCAAGGAGCGAGTCGGCATTCTTTCCGACAAAGCTCATAAAGAGAGCGTCAACCTCTTCTTCGGTGGGCGGATAGTAGTACCATTCGGGCTTGGGGTCGCTGACCTTCCATACGAGCTTCTTAACCGCCTTTACGATTCCGTATTCGTCAACGTGGACGAGGAATTCAAATTCGGTATTTCCGTACTGAGAATAGGTATAAGCGTAAGCGACGTAGGATTTCTTTCCGCTTTCCTTGTATGCAAGCTTTACGTATTCAAGACCGGAAACCTCGTGAGCAACGAGATTTTCAGCGCCTTCACCGTAAAATTCTTTTACTATCGGGTCAAGCTCTGCCTTTTTGGTAGGCGTGGAAAGCTTGAGAGCCTCAACAACCGCGTCTCTTGCCTTGGTGGCGGTGCTGGTAGCTCCGCACTCAACGTCTACCGAGCCTATGCTCATAGTATTTTTGCCGACGAAGCTTGCGAAGATTGCGTCAACCGTGTCATCGTCGGGAGGATTATATCCCCATTCGGGCATAGGGTCGCTGACCTTCCATACTATTTTTTCAACCGCCTTTACGATTCCGTACTCGTCAACGTGAACGAGGAATTCAAATTCGGGGTGTCCGTACTGAGAATAGTTGAAGGCGTAGACAACAAATGCTTCTTTTCCCTCTTCCTTATAAATTCTCTTTGCGTACGAAGTGCCGACGGGAGTTGAGGATACGAGATTTTCGGAGCCTTCGCCATAAAGAGCCTTTGCGAGAGCTTCGATTTCGGCTTCCTCTCTCGGAAGCTCGGGAAGAGCCTTTGAAAATCCGAGATAAACAAATGCGTCCTTTACGGCATTTTTAATTGCCGCCTCGGTAAATACGACGGTAGCGCCGGTAGAAAGCTCGGGTATATCCGAAGCGCCCTTGCCGACGTAGTGGTCGCCGTAAGAGCCGCCGGGCTTAAGCTCGGGCGGTACTATGCTCTCACCGTTTTGAGTAATCTCCAAACCGGTGATTTTTCCTTCAGTGTCGATACCTACGGTAATGCCGATGGTATTTCCCGTATAACCCTTGTTGGTTTCGAGAATTACTACCGTTCCCATACCGTTCTTTTCGGTGTAAGACTTAACTACGGTTTGGGGAGCATCTCCGGCAAGCTTGTCGGGCTCTGTGTCGAAGCTTCCGCCGGGCATAACCTTATCAAGCGAGCCGGTTACCGCCGAATTGTTTCTGTCTGCAATTTCGGGAGCCGTAACGTAGTTAACAACGCCGAGAAGAGCGGCGATAACAATGCAGATTGCCGTAAGAACCACAACGGGCATTATATTCTTTTTCGTCATGCTTCGTTACCTCCCAGAGCCTTTTTACGCGTCCATCTTTCGATATAGGGCGTTAAAACGTTCATAAAGAGAAGCGCAAAGGAGACACCCTCCGGATACGCACCGTAAAATCTGACAAGAACGGTTATGAGTCCGCAGCCGAAGGCGAATATCATTTTACCCGAACGGGTAACGGGCGAGGTAACGTAGTCGGTTGCCATAAAGACTGCCGCGAGAACAAGACCGCCCGAAAGAACGCTCGCAAGAGCGATGTAAAAGCTGTTTTCGATGATAAGAGTGAGAACGAACACCGTTGATACAAAAATAACGGGAGTCTCAAAGTAAATTATACGGCGGATAACAAGATAGATAAATCCGACAAGAAGCGCCGCCGTGCAGGTCTCACCGATAGCTCCGCCCTGAAGACCGAGGAACATATCGAGAAGTGAGGGCAGCTCACCGCCGTTTCTGATAATTTCAAGCGGAGTTGCGCCCGAAACAAGCTCGGGTGCGTTTGAAAGACGGGGTAAGGCACCGCCCGCGAGAGTGCCTGTAAAGCAAACGAGAAGAAATACTCTTGCTGTTGCCGCGGGGTTTGCGAAGTTTGCGCCGAGGCCGCCGAAGAAGCATTTAACCACGACTATCGCGAAAACCGAGCCGACAACACACTGCCAGACAGGAGCGTTTGCGTGCAGGTTCATACCGAGAATAAGACCGGTAACTGCGGCGGAGAGGTCGGATACCGTCTGTTCTTTTTTGATTATAAGATTGAAAATGAATTCCGAAAGTACGGCGGTAAGCGTACAGACCGAAAGAAC
>JAZLCX010000143.1:0-96009 GCA_045614425.1 Eubacteriales bacterium
GCTTCTTTAATTGAAGCGAAATCGCCGATTCCTACCGCAGCAGCAAGCGCAGAGCCAAGACAAGCGGTCTCGCTCTCGGTAAGAGTTTTCAGAGTTTTGCCGGTAACGTCGGATTTTATTGATGCCCAAAGCGGACTTGCAGCACCGCCACCGGTAATTCTTATTTCCTTAATTTTGTCCTCTCCGACGTACTCAAGGTTTTGCTTAAGCGTAAAGGCGATAGCCTCCATTATAGCTCTCGCAAAATGTCCGCGGGTATGAGAGAGGTTTATTCCCGAAAATACCGCTCTGGCATCGGGATTATACTTCGGCATAGTTGAGCCGCAGAAATAAGGAAGCATCGTAAGACCGTCAGCGCCGGGCGCTATGTCCTTTGCGAGTGCGTCAAGCTCTCTGAATGAGAAATCCTCGCAGAACTGATTCTTAAACCATTTAAGCGCCATTCCCGCAGTTGAGGACCAAAGAATCAAGCAATACTTGCCGTCAATAGCATGAAGATGACAAGGAATTATACTATCCGGATTGTATTCCGGAATTTTATCGGTCATCACGCATATTGCCATGATGGTTCCGGTCATTTCGCTGATTTTAGTTTCGTCGGTAACACCTGCGCCGAGAGTGCCTGCAATCTGGTCAAGCATTCCGCTTACAACCTTTATGCCCTCGTATTCGCCGACAAGAGATGCTGTTTTCACAACCTTCGGAAGCATATCGGAGCTTATACCGATAAAATCAAGCATATCCTGCCACCAGCCGCCGTTACGTACGTCATAGTATATTGTTGAAGACTGAATCGTAGGCTCGGTTGCGAAATTGCCCGAAAGCTTATACATCACGTAATCCTCGAGCATGAAAATCTTCTTTATTTTTGCAAATACTTCGGGCTCGTGGTTTTTCATCCAAAGAACCTTTGATGCAGGCCAACCCGCAGTAATCTCCGGTTGTCCCGTAACCTCATAAACAAGCTTGTTACCAAAGTGAGCCTTTATAGCTTCTGCTTCTTCGGTTGCGCGGTTATCGAGCCAGACAATTGCCGGATAAACCGGAACTCCGTTCTCATCGGTAAAGATAATGGTTTCACCCTGAGTATCAATGGAAAGTGCATCTATCTGTCCGCACTCGGCAGTAAGGTCGGAAATAACGTCCTTACACATTCTGACATATTTATCGGCATCAAATTCAATATTGCCGCTTACCGCGTCGGTATCAAGTGTATAATCCACCGAGCGAAGCGCAAGTCTTTGACCGTCGTTTGAGAACACGGCCGCCTTTATAGAGGTTGTTCCTATATCTATACCAAGATATCTCTTAGTTTCACTCATAACCGCATCCCTTTCATACAATACCATCAAAAGTTATGTTTCGGTTTTGTTTCGTTTTTGATTTGTTTTGGTTACTTTATTTTATCACATCTGTGGCAGTTTGTCAATAAAAATGCGCTTATTTTTTGAAATTTTATACATAAAAAATATATCGCAATTGTAAGTATTCAATAATAAAAAAATCTTTCCACGTACTTGCTTGCATTTTTTCATTCAGTATGTTATACTGAGGTTAATAAAAATAACGTATTACGGAGAAATAATATGTCCTCTGCTTCCGAAAACAGACGGGAAGAAATTATCGAGCTTATACAGTCTCAAGGCAAGGTAAAGGTTTCCGAACTAAGCCAAAAATACAATATCTCCGAGGTTTCCATACGCAAGGACCTCGAAATGCTGGAAGCGCAAGGTCACCTTTCACGTATTCACGGCGGCGCTGTCGGCATGAATAAGCTTTATATCAACATGGACCTTTCGGAGCGTTTCAAGACCAATGCCGCGGCAAAGCGCGACGTTGCCGAGCTGGCTGCAAAGTTTATTCAAGACAATGATACTATTATGATGAATTCGGGTACTACCCTGACATACGTTTTACGGGCATTGCGCGGTAAAAACAATATCAGCATTGTAACGAATTCCATTCAAAATGCCACGGAAGCGGCGTTGTATCCGGATTTTAACGTAATCCTCCTTGGCGGCGAGCTTGATTCAAAATATCAGTTCACATACGGTCAGGACGCCATTCATCAGCTTGAGAATTACCATGCCTCAAAATGCATTCTTTCGGTTGACGGCGTAAGCGCAGATGCCGGACTCACGCTATACTATTCAAACGAAGCGGAGCTCGCGAGAAAAATGATTGAGTGCTCGGATATGACCATCGTCGCCGCGGACTCATCAAAGCTTGGCAAAAACGTTTTTGCCCGTATTACCGACGCGTCGAAATCGGATATACTCGTCACAAATAAATCCGATAATTTTGACGAGCTTGCAAAGCTTCGCAAGCTTGGCGTAAAAATACAGGACATCTAATCATTTTTTTGTACTTTTTGCTGCGATAATTTGTTATATTGTACGAAATGTGTTTTTTTATGTACGCTAATTGTTTAGAATTATTATATAATGTACATGGGTGCACAATTCGACAACGGAGGTAGCCGGATGCAGTACGATTTCCCCATTTTTAAAATTAATAAGGTTGTCGACATCACATCTATTACTTCTATACATTACTTTGAATTTGACGACGATTTTGTAGATACGCTTGATGCGCATGAGCCGTGGGAGCTCGTTTATGTTGACCGCGGCGAATGTAATATTGTCGCGGATGAAATTACCCTTTCCTTAAAGCAGGGAGAGATGTATTTTCATAAACCCGGCGAGCATCACATGCTTCAAACCATAAAAGGAATAGCGCCGAATATTTTCATTATCACCTTTATTTCGTCCTCGCCTGCAATGGCATATTTCCAGGACCGCAAAATCAAAGCCTCGATGTCAACGAAGCAGCATATATCCGCTATAATCCACGAGGCAACCAGCACCTTTGATCTTCCTTTTAACACACCGGATATGAAGGGGTTGAAGCTTAAGTCTTCGGGATCTCTTTGGGGAGGCCCACAGTCATTACTGATAAGACTTGAGCTTATGCTTATTGAGATAATCCGCGATGACGACTGCTACGTCAACACCTCGGGAGCATTTATTAATAACGACGTTATTCCCGATGAATTTGCGCAAAGGATCATTTCCTTTATGGAAGAGCGTCTTTACGGCAAATTCACAATGGATGAGCTGAGCAAGAAAATGTCGTTCAGCAAAACCTACATTTCAAAATATTTTTCAAGAGTTTCCGGTCACTCGGTTATAGATTACTTCAATATTATGAAAATAAACGAGGCAAAGCGCCTGATAAGAGAAACGGGACACAACTTTTTTGAAATCTCAGAAATGCTTATGTTCTCAAATTCGCATTATTTTTCGACTTTGTTTCACAGATATACCGGCATGACGCCGTCACAGTACAAAAAATCTTGCAAAAACAGTTAAGGAGAGCTGTATGAAAACCGCAATTGTCAACACACATATTGTAATGCCGGATTATCTTATTCCGGGCGGCACAATCGTCATTGAGGACGGTAAGATCTTAGATTTCGGTAAAAAGATCTGTACCGAGGGCATGGAAGTTATCGATGCTAAGGGCGCATATACCGGTCCCGGTCTCATCGATATACATACACATGCCGACGGCGAAACCTTCTTCCACGAAGACGCTGTTAAAGCTGCCAAAACCCTTCTTCAGCACGGCGTTACCGACGTTATGCCCGCTCTGTATTTCAGTGCAAACGGCGAGGAGCTTGTAAGACAGATAAAGTTTGTTCGCGATGCTATGAATTCGGGAAAAGCGGACAATATAATCGGTCTTTACATGGAAGCTCCCTACCTTAACCCCAATTTCGGATGCAATCGCGAAAGCAATCCGTGGCGCGACGTTGTTGCAAAAGAAAAATTCCAGAAGATTGTTGACGAGGCTTACGATATCGCAAAGGTATGGTGCATTGCTCCTGAGCGTGAAAACATCGAAGAATTCGTTGATTACGTAAGAAGCAAGAATCCCAACGCGGTATTTTCGGTAGCTCACAGCGAAGCTGAGCCTTCACAGATCGAGCGTTTTATTCCCATGGGACTCAAGCTTGCAACGCATCACACCAACGCAACCGGAACACTCAACAGATATCCCGAGTGCAGAAGCGCCTGTGTTGATGAAACGGCTCTTTACAACCACGAAATTTACACCGAGCTTATCTGTGATAAGGTTGGTATCCACGTAGATCCCTATATGCTTCGACTTATAAAGAAGATCAAGGGTGACGACAGAATTATACTTATCGCCGACGCATTCGTTGAGCACGGTCCGATTCCGGACGGCGACTTATACGAAGGCGCTGACGACATTAACTTTGACTTTGCAGGTGAGATTGCAGGCAGCAAAATGATTCTCGACGGTCCCTGCCGCAATATGATGGTACATACCGGTGCATCCATTTGTCAGGTATTCAAGTATGCATCAACTAACCCCGCACGCCTCCTTTCCCTCCCCGACCGCGGAGTTATCAAAAAAGGAAACGTAGCAAATCTAATCACCGTAAGCGCCGAGTTCGAGATTCAGTCCGTATATCTCGGCGGCAAGAAGGTTAAATAATCAGTCTTCAAAAAAACTTTATATAAAGGAGAAAAAAAGAAATGAAAGATTTCATTACCGATCCCGCGACAAAATTTGATTTTGCGCCCGCTGACTTCGTTCCTTTTAAGGACAAAAAGGTTTGCGAATATGTTCGCAGCCTTTCCGGCAAGGATCTCGAAAAGCGTGAGGCTTGGTGGCATCCCGAGTTTGAAGTTAAGGTTATGATGAACCCTCATCCCGTCCTTATCTCCACTCTCTTCACAAGACTTAAGGCTGCTTCCGAAGCAGGCAAGTCCTTTACCATGATCCTTGGTAACCCCGAGCCCGACACCTACATTCCTCTTGCACAGCTTATCAACTACTTCAAGGTTGACTGCTCCAAGGTGCACCTTGTTGCTGAGGATGAGTGGGCTGACCAGGACGGCAACATTGCCCCCATCACCTACGAGGCAGGCTTTGCACACTCCATGATCAAGTATCTCTACTACCAGATCGATGAAAAGCTCAGAATGCCTATGGAGAACGTTCACTTCCCCACCAACGCAAACATCAAGGATTACTCCAAGATCATCAACGATATCACTGACGGAACCGGTGCAGACATCGCTTCCACCTCTCCCGGATGGGCAGGTCACATGGCATTTGTTGACCCGATTCCCGAGTTCATCGGCAGCGGCGACATCGAAGAGTGGCTCAACCAGCCTGCACAGATCGTTACCCTTCACCCCATGACCATTATGCAGAACTCCCTTAACGGTACATTCGGTCAGTCCGGTGATATTGCTAACGTTCCTCCCAAGGCTGCTACCATCGGTCCTCTTGACGTTATGCGCGCTAAGGAGCGTATCGAGGTTCACGCACTTGCTACCTGCGGTACATTCTCCTCTTGGCAGAGAATGACCTCCAGACTTTGCACACACGGTCCTATCACACCTTACCTTCCCAGCACCATGCTTCAGACAAAGAAGACTCAGGTTTACATCTCGGAAGAGCTTGCTGCTCCGTTCGAGTGCTGGGAGAAGGTTGGTTACTAATACCTACCAAAAGCAAAAAAATAGCAGACGGCAACGTCTGCTATTTTTTATATCATCGAATAAAACCTGTCATTCTGATCTAACGGTATGTATTTATCCTTGTAAGCGACAGAAATGGCTGCGCCCAATATTTTCTTTGTGCCAAGCGCTCTTATAAGCGACGCACAAGCACCCATTGAAGCTCCGGTCGTTACGATGTCATCGACTATAATAACCGTTTTACCACTCAGAGACTTCGCACTTTTCTTTAGCTTAAACTCCGCGTTTTTAATTCGCTCGCTTCCGACAGTTTTCTTTTGTGCTTTCTTCGTTTTTGAAATTATCGGCTGATAATACGTAGCAGAAAATTGTTTTGCCAAGGATTTAGCGAGCAACTGTGCATGATCGATTCCATACTTTAAAGCTGTCTCGCGTCGGCGCGGAACATTTACAAAAACGCACTCGTTTAAATTGCTAACCGAATTTGAAAGAGCGGCTGCAAGCTCGTCTGAAAGAAAGTCAAGCACATCTTTTCTGTTATCACGCTTCAAGCTGTATATCAGCCTGTTGGAAGGCAAATCATCTCTATGCACGTACCTGTAAACCTTTACAAGCTTTCGCACGTAATGTGCTTCAAGATACTTGTTACTGCAGGTACAGTTTTCGAGCCTTTTGGCGCAAATTGAACAGTTACGCTCTTTGACGTTTTCGTACTCCTTTAGGCAGCTGTTACAGAGCGGGCCCTCGTTTATCGATAGTCGTGTGCCGCAGCCAACGCACTTTGGCACTGAGAGATAGTATAAAATTCTGTCTCGTATTGTCTTGAAATTCATATTACTTTTAAGAGTGCCGCCAAGATAATTGGCGGCACTGATTTTATTTATTTTTGTTTAGGAAAACTATCCTTAAGACCTACTATACGGTTGAAAGTATTTTCGCTTTTTGTATCTTTTACAAAATATCCGCATCTTACGAACTGGAATCGCTCTGACGGATTTGCCATAGCGAGCGCGGGCTCGATCTTTACCCCTTTAAGCTCGGTAACCGAATTTCTGTTAAGATAATCGTCAAAGGTCTTTCCTTCGGGGATATCGGACGTATTTTCGATATCAAATAGGAAGTCATAAAGCTTTACCGTAGTATCCTCACAGTTTTCGCTTGAGAGCCAGTGGATAGTTCCCTTAACCTTTCTTCCGTCAACGGGATTTCCGTTTTTGGTCTCAAGGTCTGCGGTACAATGAATCTCGGTCACATTACCGTTTTCGTCCTTGATTACTTCGTTACACTTAACGATATACGCACCCATAAGACGAACCTCGCCATCCGGCTTCATGCGGAAGAATTTGGGCGGAGGAACCTCTGCGAAGTCATCGCTGTCTATATAAAGCTCGCGAGTGAAAGCAACCTTTCGTGTTCCCGCCTCTTCACTGTTAGGATTGTTTGCAAGCTCGAAATACTCGACTTGTCCCTCGGGATAGTTCGTAACAACAACCTTTATCGGATGAAGAATAGCTATTCTTCTTGGCGCGGTGAGATTAAGCTCCTCCCTGATGCAGTGCTCAAGAAGCTCGTAATCAACAACGCTGTACGCCTTTGCAACACCTGCGCGCGATACGAAATCGAATATAGCAGACGGTGTGTATCCGCGTCTTCTGAGTCCGCATATAGTAGGCATACGGGGGTCATCCCAGCCATCTACAAGTCCGGTTTCCACAAGCTGACGCAAATAACGCTTCGACATAACGGTATGAGTGACGTTAAGGCGCGCAAATTCGCGTTGCTTCGGCTTCTGCTCAAATCCTATATTATCAACAACCCATTCGTAGAGCGGGCGGTGATTCTCAAACTCGATTGAACAAAGCGAATGGGTAATTCCCTCAAGCGCGTCCTGTATAGGATGGGCATAATCGTAAAGAGGATATATACACCACTTATTACCCTGTCTGTGATGGTCGGTATGAACTATTCTGTATATTGCGGGGTCGCGCATATTCATATTCGAGGATGACATATCAATCTTTGCGCGGAGGGTCTTTGTACCGTCGGGAAACTCTCCGTTTTTCATTCTCTCGAAAAGATCAAGGTTTTCTTCCACGCTTCTGTCACGGTAAGGGCTGTTTTTTCCGGGAACAGTAAGAGTTCCTCTGTACTCACGCATCTCGTCTGCGTTAAGGTCGCAAACATACGCCTTGCCGTCTTTTATGAGCTTTACCGCAAATTCATAGCACTTATCGAAATAATCAGATCCGTAATAAACTCCGCCGGTAGGCTCGCATCCAAGCCAAACGAGATCGTTGTAGATACTCTCAACGTATTCGTTATCCTCTTTTGCGGGGTTGGTATCATCATATCTGAGGTTGAAAAGTCCGCCGTACTTTTTTGCGGTCATGGTATTTATCCATATTGCCTTAGCCGAGCCTATATGCAGATATCCGTTGGGTTCGGGCGGAAAACGAGTGTGTATTTTAAGCTCGGGATTAACTCGCAAATCCTCATCAATTATGTCGTGAATGAAATTGCTTCTTACCTCTTCCATTTTTCTTCTCCGTTTATTTTAATTCGTGTGCTTTTCCGTGGCCGGAATAAATCATAGTGCCGACGGGAAGCTTTGAAATTTTTCTTATAGACATTGCAAGCGATACGTAATCGCTGCCGGGAAGGTCGGTTCGTCCGATTCCGCCGCCGGCAAATATGAGGTCGCCTACAAAAAGACAGTTTTCCGAATACAGCGATATTGAGCCCTGTGTATGCCCGGGAGTTTCAATAACACTCAGTACATCGATTCCGATTTTGACAGTATCTCCCTCGGAAACCGTTGTGTAAGGCCCGTAATATCCTTTATCGACACCCAAAAAGGTTTTATAACAGTTAAGATTGCTGTCGGTGAGTCCAAGTCTGTCAGCCCGCCCTACAATAACCTTAGCATCAGTATTACTCACCCAACTATCGATTTCCAGCATATGATCAAAATGAGCATGTGTCAGGATTATATACTTTACCGTGATATTGTCACCAAGCGCGTTTTTGATTTTGTCGTATTCAACCGACGGATCGATTACCGCCGCCTCGGAGTCTGAAATAAGAACGTACGTGTTTGATCCGAAATAATCCCTCGGAACGAAGGTTAATACCTGCATATCAATCTCGCAAAACAATTTAATATTTATTAGTATATCACAACCTTTGGAAAAAGTCTACACTTTTAAAGATAAAAAAAGTAACTTTCGTGTTTTTTTATCATAAACTGTTATTGCAGTTGTATTTCGATTGCAATACACTTGCGATGCAAGTGCAAGGAGGAGTTAAGGCTTGAACACAACGACAATAACCGTCGGTTCTGTAACCTACGCACTGAAGGTAAGAAAAATGCTCGAGCGCGCAGGCATCAGGTCTGATCTCATAAAGATTAACGCATCCAGCTCAAAAAGCGGATGCACTTACGGTATAAAAATCAATTCCGCGTATTTTTACGACGCGGTATCCATTATGAAGAACAACGGTATTCAATATTCCGTATTACCAAACAATGATTTATCTTGACAACGCAGCAACAACCTTTCCAAAGCCGAAATGTGTATTAAAGGCAACAGAGGAATGCATACGAAAATACTGCGGAAACCCCGGAAGAAGCAGCCATCGCTTGTCCTTTAAGACAAGCGAGAAAATTTTTGAGGCACGCGAGAAAATTTCGAATTTTTTAGGTATAAAGTCTCCCGAAAACGTGGTCTTTACACAAAACGCCACACACGCGTTAAACCTTGCCATTAAAACCTCACTTGATGAGAACTGCCACGTTATTACTTCGAATATTGAACATAATTCCGTTATTCGACCGTTATATGCAATGGCACAAAAAAGGGGCGTTACCTACTCGTTCTTCGATACATCCGAGGATATAGAAAAAAGTATTGCTTCACTCGTACAAAGCAATACAAAATATATTATAAGCACACTCGCCTCAAACGTATTCGGACGTGAGGTTCCCCTTGAGATACTCTCCGAGACGGCAAAAAAATACGGACTCGGACTTATAGTTGATTCCTCACAGCTGATAGGACACAAAAAAATAGATTTATCAAAAACTCCCTGCGATATTTTATGCGCCCCGGCACACAAGGCACTCTTTGGGATACAGGGCGCAGGATTTTTGGTGTTTCTTGATAAAAAAGCGCGGGAAACTATTTTTGAAGGCGGAAGCGGAAACGACTCGAAGAACCCCGCAATGCCGGATTTTTTACCTGAAAGATTTGAGGCAGGTACCGTTCCCTCACCCTCCATCATATCTCTTCTCGCCGGTATAGAATATATAAACGAAGTGGGTATCGAAGAGATAGAAAATAAGCTCCAGTGTCTAAGTGAAAGATGCGCGGACGTCATTTTATCTCTTAAAGAAACCAATCTTTACGAATACGGAAACGGCGTTCTTTCATTCAACGTATCAAACGTTCCCTGTGAAATCATTTCATCTGAGCTCGACAAATACGGAATATGTACGCGCAGCGGTCTGCACTGCGCCCCCGTCGCGCACAATACAATCGGTACTCTGAATATAGGTACTGTGCGCATAAGTTTTTCATATCTCAACAGGATGAGCGATATAGATAGATTATACAAAGCCCTAAAATCTGTATCGCAGAAGTATAAATAAGCTCTCTCTAATATAAAATATCGCCGCTTTTCTCCGCACAGCTTCAATGCACGGTGGAAAACGGCGATTTTGTATTAAAGTTAACCATTCGCGAGAATTGTTTTTTTCTTTTCTCTTTCCTTCTCGATTGCGGAAATAAGGTCGCGGCGGTATTTGGGATAGGCGGTGCCGTCACAATTTATCGTTATATCGGCATATTTTTCGTAGAGCGATGCGCGTTCGTCATACAAATCCCGAATGGTCTGATTTTCTCGCATAACAATTCCGCGCTTCGAATAATCGCCGATTCTGTCAAGCATGGTCCTGAATCCAACGTAAAGATAGACAACCTTGCCGATTTTTTTGAAATGCTCCATAGCCTTTTCATAATATACTGCGCTTCCGCCGGTCGCTATAATAGTATTTTCTTCATTAATACTGAGAAGAATCTCTTCCTCTATCTTTCGAAAGTTTTCGTGTCCCACCTCAGCAATTATCTCATGAAGCTTTTTTCCTATGCGCGCTTCGATAACTCTGTCAGCATCAAGATATTTCATATTGAGCTTTCCGGAGATTGCTCGTGCCATGCAGGACTTTCCGGAGCCTGGCATTCCTATAAGAGTAACTATCATTGTCATTTATGCCGAATCGGCATTCCTTTCATTTTCAAAATTCAACAGTAAGATTTTTATTCGCCTTTACTATAAGCGAGCCCTCGGCAAAAACAGTAAAAGTTTTGGATTTTTCCATCGTCATAAGCGAAAGAACGTTCTTTGAGAACTCAATTTTTAAATCATTTCTGCCATTATTTATTGTGGTAATATAGGTGTTTTTATCATCGTGCCGAGAAAACATAAGAGTCGTTTTGTCGAGATGAAGAAGCTCGAACTCCCCCGATGCAAAAACCTTATTTTCACGTCTGATTTTGCCAATGAGACGGTAGTATGAGAGAAGCTCCCCATCCTCTCGCCCCCACGGAAAAGCGGTGCGGTTAAAAGGGTCGTTGTACCCCTCAACTCCGACCTCGTCGCCGTAGAAAATCGACGGTATTCCCGGCAAAGTAGCAAGAGCTGTATATGCCGCCATGAGTCGCCTTCTGCCCGTTTCGTATTCATCGGAATTCATTCGCATTTTAGCCAGCTCATCATTGCTGACGCCATAAGCGCTTTTTCCGCCAAGAGCGGTTATTATACGCTCGGTATCGTGAGTACCGATGATATTCATTTCTGCATCTCTTATTCTTTTAGGCGCATTATGCAGAACGTCATTAAGTGCATACGATAGCTTCGACGGATCTTTGTCGCGAAGAAACTCTATGAGTCCTATTCTCAGCGGATAATTCATAACGCCGTCAAGCTCTCGCCCAAGATAATATTGCTTTCGCACTCCGTAAGCTATCTTGTTTGATGCATCCTCCCATACCTCGCCATAAAGTAGCGAGGCGTTGGTATGCTTATTAAGTCTGCTCTTAATTTCTGCTACAAATGAGTCAGAGAGCTCATCAACAACATCAAGCCTTAATCCTATTATACCTATTTTCGCGTACTTGTCAACTACCCCGCCCGAACCTATGAAATATTTTTTACATTCCGGTTGGTCCGGATTGATCCTCGGTAATATATCAATGCCCCACCAAGAAGTATATTTATCGGGGTGATTTTGAAATTCATACCACGGATAATACTCGGATTTTTTTGATTGATACGCACCGAGTGTTTTATAATTTCCATACTTATTAAAGTAACGGCTGTCCGAGCCCGTATGATTGAACACTCCGTCGAGAATTATCGAAATTCCCCTTTTTTTAGCCTCGGATACCAATTCTGCAAGCGCCTCATCACCACCGAAAGAAGAATCGACACTCATATAATCCGCAGTATCGTACTTATGATTTGAGGGTGACTCAAAAATGGGACTCAGATATATAAGAGTAACGCCCAAGGACTTTATGTAATCAAGCTTTTCGCAGATTCCGTACAGATTCCCGCCGTAAAAATAATTGTTTTTAATGGGAGCGCCGGGATACGATGGGTATTCCGGTATTTCGGAAAACCAATCCGCTACGTAAATTTCGCCCGGCTTTCTTTTTATTTTCTTATTACCGCGGCAAAATCTGTCTACGAAAATATGGTATATTATTCCGCCATAGTGCGCTTTCGGTTTATCGTAGAAAAAGTCCGATACCGAAAGTTGAAACATATATCCGGACTCTTCCGAAAATAAAACAGAGCTGCCGTTCTTATATCCGTAGAATACCCCGAACGGGCTCTTTATCTCCAAACTGAAAAAATAAATCCCAACACTAAACTTATATAAATTCGGAGATACCGTATATACGTCGTATTTTGAAACGAAATCCTCCCACAAGGCAGAATAGGTAATGCCGCATGAATTCCCCTCAGAATCAAAAAAATTAAGTGTTACCGACTCTGCAGCGAGTAAGCGAGGTATTTTTATCTTAATTTTAGCCTTTTCCTTAATCGCGTATGCCGTTGTATGGCACTCGCGTCTGCCGTGAATAAAGGATATTTCACCGGAAGCACTTTTAGCCTCCGGTGATGTTATTCTTAATTTTGATAAATTCATTTTATTTTTTACTCTTTGCTCATAACGCATCAGCAATCTTCATTTTGGTTAACCGGATATGCGTGCCATATTTGTTCGGCATAATTCTTGACGGTATTATCCGAAGCGAATCTGCCCGAGCGAGCGATATTCAGAAGTGATTTTTCCGACCACGTATCCTTATCCCGATAATCGAAAATCACCTTCTTATATTCGTTTACATATGCGTCAAAATCGGCAAGACACATAAACGGATCGCTGACACCGTGGCTTCCGTTTAAAAGGTAATCGGTGACAAAAGAAAAATCTCCACCCGCAATGGGCTTCTCAAGTCTGTCAATTACTCCTTTAAGCATCGGCGACTTATGATAATAATCTCTCGAAATATAGCCGTTTCTCCAAATTTCGTCAACCTCAGCCGTATTTAAGCCGAAGATATAGATATTTTCCCTTCCTACAGACTCCATGATTTCCACGTTTGCTCCGTCAAGCGTTCCGAGTGTTAAAGCGCCGTTCATCATAAGCTTCATGCAACCCGTGCCGCTTGCTTCTTTGCCTGCAAGTGAAATTTGTTCCGATATATCTGCCGACGGTATAAGCATTTCCGCCACGGAAACGTTATACTCCTCCATAAAAACGACGTTGAGTCTGTCTCGCGTAAGTGGGTTTCTCTCAAGCTCTTCCGAAAGATAGCATATAAGCTTTATCAGCTTTTTCGCCATAACGTATCCCGGTGCTGCTTTACACCCGAAAATAAACGTCTGCGGACGCATATCTATATTCGGATTTTCGAGAATTTCGTTATACAAAGCAATGATTTTCATTACGTTAAGAAGCTGACGCTTGTATTCATGCATGCGCTTAATTTGCACGTCAAAAACCGAGGATGGATCTATGCGCTTACCGTTTCTTTTATATGCGTAATGTGCAAATCTCTCCTTGTTATAGTGCTTAATATCGGAAAGCCGTGCAAGCACTGTTTTATCGTTTTTGTATTTTTCAAAATTTATAAGCTCGCTTGCAGATTCGCGGTAATCAGCCCCGATAAGCTCGTCAAGCAATGCCGCGAGACGGGGATTAGCACCGTTTAACCATCTGCGGTGTACGACGCCGTTTGTAACGTTTGTAAATTTCCACGGTGTCATTTTGTAAAAATCGTGAAATACGGTCTTTTTAAGAATATCACTGTGAAGCTTTGAAACGCCATTAACACTGTGCGAAGCAACGACTGATAAATTAGCCATTCTCACCTGATTGTAGGCTATTACGGACATTCTTGAAATTCTGTCCCAGTCTCCCGGATAAAGAGTCCATAAATCAGCAGTAAAGCGCCTGTTAATTTCATTGATAATACCGAAAATACGAGGCAATTTTACACTGAAAAGGTCTACACGCCAAGTTTCGAGTGCCTCAGGCAAAACCGTGTGATTCGTATACGAAACGGTTTTAACCACGATCCTCCAAGCATCATCCCAGCTATATGAATAGATATCCATAAATATCCTCATAAGCTCCGGTATGCAAAGCGCCGGATGCGTATCGTTTATATGAATCGCAATATTGTCTTCAAAGCCCAAAAGCGAGCCGTGCTCGGCAAAATAATCGTTAATTATACTCTGTAGCGATGCGGATACAAGAAAATACTGCTGTGAGAGTCTTAGCAGCTTTCCCTCGTCATAATCATCCTTCGGATAAAGCTGCTTCGTTATAACCTCACAGCTCGCTCCGTCTAAGGTATTCTTGACGTATGAAGCCTGCGTTGTGTTTTCGTATCCGGAATAAGAAGGCTGCCTCGCTCTCCAAAGTCTTATTTTGTTCACGGCATTCGTGGTCGTGCCGGGTATCAGAAGATCATACGGTACCGCCTTAACCTCGTCGTACTCATAATTGGACACTTTAAGAGTGCCATTTTCAAAGTTCTCGATAATTTTGCCGCCGAAACGAACGCTTACGCTGTTTTCGGGATGCGGCACCAACCATACCATACCCGAATCCAGCCATTCATCCGGGAATTCAATCTGCTCCCCGTCAATTATTTTTTGACGGAAGAGACCGTTTTCGTAAAGAAGCGAATAACCGTTAGCTGCGTAATCCTTCGCTGTGAGCGAATCCATGAAACAGGCGGCAAGTCTGCCAAGTCCTCCGTTTCCAAGTCCGGGATCTGATTCTTTCGAATAAACGTTTTCAAATGAAGTGCCAAATTCGCTGAGAATACTCACAATTTCGTTGTATATTCCCAAATTTTCAAGAGTGTTCTTCATGGAACGTCCAACCAAAAACTCCATGCAGAGATAGCATATTTTTTTCGCTCCTGAAGCTTTGATCCTTTTCTTGAAATCCTGCCTATAGGCAATCATTATTTCCTTTATAACCTGTGCTGTCGCCTGATATATCTCTTCGTCTGTTGCCGCGTTTGGATTCGAAACTCCTCTTGACAGAAGCTTGGCTTTGATTTTTTCTCTTAATTCGTCCTTTGTAATTTTTCTTTTTTTACTTATAATATTTTTTGAATTAGCTTTTTTTGCCATTAATTTCTTTTTCCTACCAATTTAATAAATTGTTATAAAGCGATATATATTTCTCGGCAGAATTGCTCCATGAAAAATTCGAATTCAAGGTGCGCTTAACGAGCTGCGCCCATTTCTCATCGTCTCGGTAAAGAGATAATGCAGCCTTTACGGTATAAAGCAACTCGTGCGCATTATAATTTTCAAAGACAAAGCCGTTTGAGTTTGCCGCCCCGTACGCTCTTATTGTATCATAAAGTCCCCCAACAGCTCTTACAATAGGCACTGCTCCGTATGACGTTGCTATCATCTGTGCCAAACCGCAAGGCTCGCTCTTGGATGGCATTATAAACATATCTGCCGCTGCGTACATTTTTTTGGATGCAGCCCGGTCAAACTTCATAATCGCTTTGAAGTTAGAATGCTTCTCCGCTAAGGCCAAAAACGCCTCCTCGTATTTTTTATCACCCGTTCCGAGAACAGCAATCTGAATATTCTCCGAAAGCAATTCATCGATGATATGAAGCACAAGGTCGATTCCCTTTCCCTCGGTCAGACGCGTAATCATTACCGCTAGTGGAGTTTTTGGAGCAACCTCGAGTCCTATTTCCTTTTGAAATGCCGCCTTGTTTTTACTTTTTCCGCTTTTATATCCGCGCTTACTGTACGGCACATATATATCACCGCCCACCTCCGGTGAATAGTAAGAATAATCAATTCCGTTAATCACGCCCGCAAACTTGTGCTCAGCCTCCCTTATAACATTTGCAAGCCCGTACGCAAAGAAGTCGTGCCGCAGTTCGTTTCTGTAATTAGGGCTGACAGTGCTGATATAGTCCGAAACGGTGATCGCGCCCTTCATGAGATTTATACACCCTTTATATTCTACTACGTTGCGCGCTTGATCGTCAAGGGAAAGGACGTCTCCAAGTATTGCCAAATCATACTTTCCTTGGTACTCAATATTATGAATCGTATATAGCGTTCGAATGGCGGAAAGCTCTTTGTTTTCGCGGTATATCGTCTTCAGATAGATGACTGCAAGTGCCGCCTGCCAATCATTAGCATGGAGAATGTTGGGGTAATTTCCGGTTTTACGTATGAATTCAATCACTGCCATCGAGAAAAAAGCAAAGCGTTCTGCATCGTCATACTCTCCGTACAACCCATTGCGGTCAAAATAATAATGGTTTTCGATGAAATAATAATTTACCTTTCCCTGCTTAGATCTATATACCGTCGCTCCCAATTCTCTCCAGGCCAGCTTAAACGATATGTCGGTAACCTTTATAAAATTCTTTCTGTATTCCTCGGGAATTGCGCTGTAAAGAGGTATAATTACCTCTGCTTCAATCCCCGAATCAGCTTCCGTAATTGCCTTTGGCAGCGCTCCTATAACCTCTCCGAGTCCTCCGCTTTGAACGTACGGAGACGCTTCGCTTGCGACGTAAAGTACTTTCATAACCCTGCCCTTTAAACCTTTCTCCCTTTTTCTATATAAAACGGCATGTTTTCATTTCCGGAGAGCCGCACCCCTTCAGTGATATGAACATCCTTATCGGCTACGATACAGTTTAGCTTTGCGTCGCTGCCTACGTATGTTCCGTGAAACAGTATTGAGTTTTCGACTATAGCTCCTTCGCCAATGTGAACGCCTCGAAACAGCACCGAATTTTTAACCGTACCGGCAATTACACATTCATCCGCAACCATAGAATTTTCGACAGTTGCCGTGCTTTTGTATGCCGTCGGCGATGAATTATGAACGCGCGTAAAAATCGGTGATTTTCGCTGCCACAGTAAGCTACTGCTTGAATTTGCGCCCGAAATAAGCTCCATTGAACACTTATAGTAATCCAAAAAACTCGATACCGAAGCAACGTATCCCGAATGACAGTAGGTTCTGTAATTTTCGCGTTTAAAGTTTGAAAGCAATGTTTCGGTAAAGCTGTTATTTGAGTGAGCGATTGCATCTTCGATCATTTTTTTAAGATGCGATGTCCTGATAACGAAAATATTAAGCGCCAACTCGGGATTTTTTGGGTTGTAGGCGCTGTTGATCGATATGTCATATATTTTACCGCCAACAGAACGAATCATCATTCTCGGGGTTTTTGAGGTATAATCACACGGAATCGTTTTGGTTACAAAAGTTATTGCTGCACCGCTTTTCTCGTGTTCCTGTATCACCGTTGCGAAATCTATGTTCAGAACGTGGTCCGAATCCATAAGAACAACATATTCTTCTTTAAACTCGTCGATGTATTCACGCATACCCTTTAAAGCTTCCATGTGCGTGGAAAATATACTGCTTTCACCAGAGTTTGCGGTTTGATACGGCGATATAATATTTATGCCGCCCTTGCGTCTTGCCAGATCCCAGTCCTTTCCGCTGCCGATATGCTCAACAAGCGATCTGTAATTGTAATTTACTACGATGTTTACGTTGGAAATATTTGCATTTACCAAATTGGAAAGACAAAAATCCACAAGTCTGTACCTGCAAGCAAACGGGATAGCCGCAACCGTTCTGTCGCTTGTCATTCTGGATAGCGTATTGTTGTTAAGTCCTGAAAAAATTATACCGGCGGCGCTTATTGCCATTCGTCATACTCCTTTACGTTTTTATTTCTTCGGCGGATGGGATTTTTGTATCTTTTGCAATTACAACGATATCATTTTTTGACGCATTCTCAATACCTACGACTGCGCCTTTTCCAATTGACGCATTGGCATCAATTATAGCCGTATATATACGTGCTCCTGCTCCAACAGTAACGTCATCCATTATGATACTGTCACAAACAACGGCTCCCTCTTCTATAATAACTCCCCCGGAAAGGACGGAGTTTTCAACCCGTCCGTAAATTTGAGAGCCTTCGGAAATAAGAGAATTCTTTATTGATGACGTGCACCCCAGGTACTGCGGCGGTCTCGCAAAATTTCTTGAGAAAATTTTAGCGTTTCTGTCATCAATATTCAGCTTCGGCTTATCACCTATTAGGTCCATATTCGATTCCCACAGCGATGAAATAGTTCCCACGTCCTTCCAGTATCCGTCGAATTTATATGCATAAAGTCTTTCTCCGTTCTTCAGTAGATTGGGAATGACGTTTTTACCGAAATCGTTAGAGGACTTTTCGTCAGCCTCATCAATTACAAGATACTTAATGAGCGTGTCGGTATTGAAAATATATATACCCATTGATGCTTGATCGCATTTAGGTTTTTTAGGTTTTTCTTCGAATTCGTAAATTACTCCATCGTCGGTGGTGTTGCATATTCCGAAACGCGTAGCCTCTGAAATCGGCACTGTTACCGTTGCAACGGTACATGAGGCACCGGTTAATTTGTGCTGTGCAAGCATCAGCGAATAATCCATACGGTATATATGATCTCCCGAAAGTATCAGAACATAGTCCGGGTCATACTGTTTTATGAAATCGATATTCTGATATATAGCATTCGCTGTTCCCTTATACCAATCCGATTTTTTGTTTCCCTGATAAGGTGGCAAAACCGAGAGGCCGCCGCGCGAGCGGTCGAGGTCCCACGGGGCACCGTTTCCTATATATTCATTAAGTGCCAGCGGCTGATATTGCGTGAGAACTCCAACCGTATCAATACCTGAATTTATACAGTTCGAAAGAGGAAAGTCTATTATTTTGTACTTACCACCGAAGGAAACCGCCGGCTTTGCCGTTTTTTTAGTGAGATCATATAACCTTGAGCCTTGACCGCCGGCCAATAACATAGCAATACATTCTTTTTTACAGTACATCGCCTACTCCTCACAGTTTGATTTTTCTTTTTGCGCTCTTAAAAATTGCACCCGAAAATGCTGGCAGTGTAATTTTTACAAATCCGTTCTTTTCATTTTCAACTATCGGCACCTCTCCGGTGTCAAAAGCCGAAACAAGAGGTGAGCTTTCAAAGGATAAGGTCTGTGGCTCACCGGAAAAATTGATAACAACCGTCAGTGAGTTGCCGGCCAAATCCTTGCGCCGATAAGCTACCGTGTTTTTTTCATTCTCATCGGCGAGTATCCATTCAAATCCTCTCTCTTCAAAATCGATCTCCCAAAGTTCAGGGCTTTCGAGATAAAATCTGTTAAGAGCGGCAGTGTATTCCCGCATTGCACGGTGCTCCGGGTAGTCAAGCATAAACCACTCAAGAGAATTTGCAAAATCCCATTCTCGGAACTGCGCAAATTCACAGCCCATAAACAATAGCTTTTTACCCGGATAAGTCATAAGAAGCATGAGACTTGAGCGCATTTCTTTAAACTTGTCCTCATACTTTCCGTACATTTTATCAATAAGCGACAGCTTGCCGTGAACTACCTCATCGTGAGATATTGGCATAACATAGTTTTCCGAAAAGGCATACATTAACGGGAAATTCAAGGCCTTGTGCTTATATTTTCTATATATCGGGTCGGTCATAATATAATCGTAAAAATCGTTTGCCCACCCCATATTCCATTTCAAATTGAATCCGAGACCGCCTTGACAGGTCGGTCTTGTTATTCCTTGAAAAGAGCCCGATTCCTCAGCAACCATAAGCACGTCCGCAAACTCCGAAAAAACAGCCTTGTTAAGCTTTTGCAAGAAGGCTATCGCCTCAAGGTTTTCCCTTCCGCCGTTTACATTCGGAATCCACTCGCCGTCCTTACGGTCATAATCGAGATAAAGCATTGAAGCAACGGCATCTACTCTTATCCCGTCAATATGAAATTCCCTGAAGAAATAAAGCGCTGATGAAATAAGAAAGGATTGTACCTCTTCTCGTCCTACGTCAAAAAAACGTGTTCCCCAGGTGCTTGACTCCTGTCTGTCAAGTCCCTGATATTCATAAAGTGGCGCTCCGTCAAATTCGTAGAGTCCCCATTCATCCTTTGGAAAATGCGCACCAACCCAATCCATTATTACCCCGATTCCGTTTTTATGGAGCGAATCGACAAGAAAACGAAAGTCATCGGGAGTTCCGAAACGCGAGCTCGGCGCGTAAAAACCGCATACCTGATACCCCCACGATCCATCGTACGGATGTTCCGCAACTGGCAAAAATTCGACGTGAGTATATCCCATATATTTCATATAAGGCACAAGAATATCGGCAAGCTCGCGGTAGGAATAATAGCTATTGTCCCGATGCCGTATAAAGCTGCCGATATGAAGTTCGTATATGTTTACAGGAATTGGCAGGTAAACGCCTTTTTTAGATTTCATCTTTATTTTTCGGCGTTTTCGCCACACGCTGTCATCCCACTTGTATTTGCTTTCGTAAATGATAGATGCACCGTCGCTCTTCCCTTTAGAATAACGGGCGTAAGGGTCGCCCTTCAACACCGTTTTTCCGTGGCTTTTAATTTTGTATTTGTATAGCTTTCCGGAAAGAGAGACATCGCTTTTGAAGTGACATTCCCAAACGCCTTTTTCCGTAACCTTCGTCATTGGAATCGGTGTATCCCAGCCGTTGAAATCAGATACCACGCCTACCTCCTCGGCGGACGGAGCCCAGGTGCGAAAGGTGTAATGGTATTTTCCGTTTTTCTTTTTAAAATTACATCCCAGGTATTCATATGCCCGATACGCCGTACCCTGATGAAAGTAATAGGCTGCTTCGCTTTTCTGTTCCATAAATTAAAATTCCCCATACCAAATTTCAATCAGCCGATAAATACGTATATTTATCTTTATCCCGTTTTAACGTATATGATACGCACGCAGTAAAATCAAAGCAAATTAAAAAACATTTTCGGCTTCACGAATTTTTCTCTTTATCAACCGCTCGGAGCGCTTTTTAAGTTTTTTGTCCCTTAACGGCTTTGTAAGCCTGCATATATATTTTACGATATGCTTTGCCGTAATATACCACGGCAAAAATAACACTGCGAGAAAGTAAAAAAGTATAGCATAGATGAAAGAAAAAATTCTGTCAAACAAATCGGCAAACATATTGCCGACTGTTTTCATCGAAATTACGAAAAACGCGATGACGGCAATTAATATGTAAACTCTGAAGACCCCGTCAAGCGCAATATAGAACAGCAGTATCAGCGCAATTCCGAATATCAGAAAAAACACAAACTCAAGAATGTTATGTATTAATGAATTCATCCGAAATGCATTTGCTTTTTTTAGTCTTTTACGAGCCTCGCTTACGGAAAAATCATTTAACGAGGCTATTACACTCGGTACGAGTCTTAAGGTCTTCAAAAAGGCAACGCTGATTTTTTCTGTTGCGACGTAAACAGAGCCGAAAAAAATTCCGAACAAACCGGATAAAAAAAGCGAGTATAATATTTCAGCGGTAGTAAAAAATTTCATTTATCCCTTTTGTTAAAGAATCCCTTTCTGCTCTTCGTTTCTCTGTAGAAAAAACCGCTGATTTCTCCGGTTATGTTTATTTTTCCGGTGTCATGTATAAGCTCTTCGATTTTTAGGTTTCGCCCTTCTATTCCAACCGTTCCGGCGCGTGAGGTCAATTCAAGATAATCATCATTAAATGAATCCACATTTATCACATTATCAATTGTAAGTTTTTTTCTGTTTTCCAAAATCACAAGCTGCCTATTATCCGTACTTTCCATATTTACCTCCCAAAAAAACAAAAAAACAACACATACTCCCGTTAAAGAATATGCGTTGTTTTTTGCTTTATGCATCGGTTTCGGAAATTACCTCGTACATTCCCTGCGACTCCGACTTTTTTGTCGTGTCACGAATGTCGAGCACTTTGACGGTTACGTTCTTAGAGCCGAATGATACGGTTATCTCATCGCCAAGCTTAACGTCGTACGACGCCTTGGCAGATTTACCGTTCACGGATATGCGAGCGTTGTCGCACGCCTCGTTGGCAACCGTTCTCCTTTTGATAAGACGTGAAACCTTTAAAAACTTGTCAAGGCGCATTGGAATTAAGCGTTAACCCCATCCTTGAGAACCTTTGATGCCGAGAAAGAGGGCTTCTTGGAAGCAGGTATCTTGATAGTTTCTCCTGTCTTAGGATTGCGGCCTTCTCTTTCAGCGGAAGCCTTAACTTCAAAAGTGCCAAAGCCTATAAGCTGAACCTTGTCTCCGGATTTAAGTGCTGCGGTAATAGCATCAAGTGCTGCGGAAATTACTGCGTCAACATCCTTTTTAGTGAGGTTTGTTTCGGAAGCAACTACATCAACGAGATTTGTCTTGTTCATGGGTCTTAAAATTCCTTTCAAAATAAAGTTATTTTAATTATATCAATCTTTTCCAACAATTTCAATAGTTATTCCCGAATTTATAAGTCGCGATTGTTTATTTTGTATATATATATAATAAATATATTATTTTTTTGTATATTTTGACAAGTTTAGTATATTTTTTATATCCTTGCGACATAAAATCAGAAGCATTATGAGGTATGCAAACATGACTGACGCAATATCAAGAACGTATATCAAGGTGCTTTCGAAGGATATAAGATTTCGAATGATGTTGGACAAAGTTACAGCTGCCATTGATGAGAAAATCATTGGCAAAACGGACGAAATAAAATTGATTTTTATTTTTTCAACACCAATCGCATAGAAAGCGGAAACCGAAAAACTCACAAAGTATGAAACCGTCGTTCCGATAGGCGCTCCAAGTATTCCGAAATTTGCATTTCCGATCAGAATAAAGCTGATAGCAAATTTAACAAGCGATGCCGCAAGCAATGACACGAGCGGTACTTTGGTTTTCCCTACTCCCTCAAGCGCTGTATTAATGACGGTAGTCAGACACATAAATAAAATTCCCGGTGCCAGCAATGCCAATTGCGGTGCCGCTATAGCAGCGCTTGAATCCTCAAAAAGTATAGACAAAACCTCGCGCGATTTGAAAAGAAATATAAAAGAAAGCGGCACAACAATTATACACAATACTCTTACGGTAAAGGAAATACTCTGCGAGAGCATGGCATTATTGTGCTTTACATTTTTTTTGGACACAATTGGTAAAAGTATCATTGACATAGGCGCGATGAGTGTCAATATAAGGTTTAGCATTGGGATTGCAAGCGTCGTGTAATTGCCGTAAAAAATTGCAGATTGCAGCTCTGAATAACCTGCATAAGAGAGTCTTTTCATTATTATGGCGAGGTCGATAATTCCGTTAAGACTTCCGATTGTTGCAGTAAGAGTTATGGGTATTGATATGGCAAAAATACGTTTAGCTATATCGGGAGAAAACAATAGAATTTTATCTTTCTGCCATGAATTTACTCCATATTTCTCTCTTTCTTTTGTTATTGCCAAAAACATATAGCTAAACAGCGAACCTAATGTTGTACCCAATATTGTTAAGGCGGAAATTATCTCCAAAGAGCAGTCCAGCGTGTGCCCTACAAACGCAAAAAGCAGCCCCAACAAAAGCCTTAATACGCCACCGATAATTTCGGATACGGCTATCGGAAGAAAGCTTAATTTTCCGTTAAAATATCCTCTTAAAACCCCGGCGGCAGACGTGAATAAAATTGAAGGTGCTATTGCCAACATTGTATAATACGCGCCGCTGTTACCTATCATTTTTGATATAGGCATCGCCAAAAGCAAAAAAAGAACGGTAACGGCAGAGCCTAATATGAAAAACAGGTTAAACGCCGTTCTGTAAATGTTTTTTATTTTTTCGAAATCCCCTTCGCCCTCAGCTTCGGATGTTAATATCGAAATTGCTTTCGGAACGCCCGCAGTACATATTATAAAGAAGAAGGTATACACCGTGTATGCGGAATTAAAATATCCCATACCTTCATCACTTAACATATATGAAAGCGGTACTTTATAAATTAACCCGAGGAATTTTACTATCAATCCCGATACCGTGAGAGAAATAGCCCCCTCTACGATATTGCTCCCGTATTTTTTCTTTGTTTGCATAATCATTACGCCCTTTGTTTTTATGACGAAAAAAGTTCGCTAACACAAATATATTAGCGAACCTAAAAAAATATTAAATTAATGCTTCGAATAAAAATCCAATATCTGACTGATAACCTTGTTATCATCATCTTCGGCGCGCCGTTTTTCGTATGCACGCAAGTATTCGTATGGGTATTTCGGGTTGAATATTCGTTTAATTACGGTTCCGCCATCATCATCGGGTCTGTTATCCACAAGCTTTGTAACCGCTCCTGCGCCTACTGCAAATATTGAGTGAACCTCCTCCATCATAAAAATATTGTACATTCCCTCGTGACCTTCAATTGAAAATCCAACGTTTTCAAGGTTGCTGACAGTATTTTTCTGACGGTAGGTATAATACGGCTTATATCCGGCGAATTTAGCCTTTAGCTGCGAATACGAAACGCCTTTGGTGGCATCCGTTACGTTGATGGAATAAATTGAGGAATTATTTTTGAGTGCATCTGCCGCCTTTTTTACGGAGAATGTATGTACAGTTATGTTTGAAGGTTGAAGCTCAATGATCTTATCAACCGTTTCGGAGAAGTTTTTGAAATCATCATTCGGCAACCCGGCGATAAGGTCAACGTTGATATCCCGAATTCCGCTTTTTTCAGCAATAGCATAAGCTCGGTAGAAATCTTCAACCGTATGCCTTCTTCCTATTTCCTTTAAACGTTCGTCATTCAAGGTTTGCGGATTTACGCTTATACGCGTGACACCGTATTTCTTTGCCACGGCAAGCTTTTCTTCGGTAATAGTATCCGGGCGTCCGGCTTCAAGTGTAAATTCCATAAGCCCGTCAACGTCTACGTGCTCGTGAATTTTTTCAAATATACGTTCAAGCTGTGAAGCACTTAACGTAGTAGGCGTTCCGCCGCCGATATAAATCGTAAGAAGCTTTACGCCAATCTCTTTAATAGTTTTCAAGGTTTCTTCAAGCTCGAAAAGCAACGCCGAAAGATAGTCGTCTATCAACGAAAAAAGCCTAGGTGTCGCGTAAGAAATAAAGCTGCAATATGCGCATCTTGACGGACAAAACGGTATCGAGATGTAGAGTGATGCTGTTTTGTCGGGAATTTTTTTCAGCAGCTTAAGCTCCGTTGATGCAACGGAAACCGCAAGATTAGCCTTTTGCGGATGTAAAAAATACTCATCACGCATTATGCGCTTTGATTTTATGATTCCCTTTCCGCTTCTCAATAAATTCCCGGCAACCTTAGCAGGTCTTATGCCTGTGAGAATTCCCCACGGAGGTGTATGACCGAGAAGCTCCTTGCCCGCGGCAAATATAGCCCGTCCCACAGCGATTGACGCGTGCGTGGCAATGGCAATCTCCTGACTAAGCGACACTGTCTCGGTAGCCTCGCAAACTCGGTCATTGAGTCTTATAGAAACATATGCCGTGACAGATTCGTCACTGTCCGGATATACGTGAACCGTTACCTCGGGAATATCCTCTCCGCCCGTCTCGTTTTCGCCAAACGTAGAACCCGGAAAGAAAATCATACAGAGCGTCTGAACATAGTATTTATTTATGTTTCCGTCTATATGAAGAATCATTTTAAGCCTTCTTTCCTTTCTTTAAAACGTCGGATGACATAACGATAGTAACAGGACCGTCCGTTGTCATTTCGGTACTCATATCCGCTCCAAAGCGCCCGGTAGCAACCTTTCGCACCTTAAGAGCACACAGGGATACGAAATATTCATAAAGTTCATTTGCCTCTTTGGGAGCCGCTGCGGCAAAAAAATCCGGTCTGTTACCGTGTGCATAGTTGGCACTCAGCGTAAAATTGGAAACAACGAGAATCTCACCGTCAACGTCCATGACTGATAAATTCATTTTGTCGTTTTCGTCACAAAAAATTCTGAGCTTTGAAATTTTCTCCGAGAGAAGCTCGGCATCCTTTTTTTCGTCTCCCTTCTCAACTCCGAGAAGTATATAGAGTCCATGTCCAACCGCGCCCGAAAGCTCTCCGTCAGCATATACGGTTGCATTTTTAATGCGTTGCAATACAGCTATCATAAGATTGCCTTTCAGCCTGTAAATCCTCTTGTTACGGAAAGAACCGAGGAAATTGAGCGCAAGCGCGAAACGATAGAATCGTAATGCGAGATGCTCTTGCAGGCAACGAGAATGTTAATTATAGCATTGCCGTCTTTAAGCGACTGCGTGTTAATTTGAGATATAGACACCTTCATATCGGCAAGCGCCATTGAAATGGCGGCAATTACTCCTATACCGTCCTCAGCGGTGATTTGAAGCATGGCTTCATAGGTCTGCTGTGAACCGTCGCGGTTTTCCCACTCGGCAACAACCCACCTTGAAAGATTACCCTCAACGCGTCTTGACGAAATCACGTTGGGACAGTCAGTCTTGTGAATAGAGACGCCGAATCCCTTGGTGACAAATCCCACGATTTTATCACCCGGAAGAGGATTACAGCATTTTGCAAACTTAACCTGGCAGCCGGCTTCACCGTCAATTATAACACCGCCATGCGTACGCTTGCTTCTTGTCGGAGCTGCCACCTTGACCATCGAAAGCTCCTCTTCCTGAGTCAAGGGCTTTTCGGTGTCGGTATTTATTTTATCGATTTCCTCTTTGATTTTCGGCATAAAGCGCTGAAGCGATATTCCGCCGAATCCCAGTGTATTGTAAAAGTCGTCAGCATTGTTTATACCAACGCGTCTTGCAACCTGTGATACTATTTCGGAAAGCTCGGCATCCGTACAGGGCTTACCGTAGCGTTTAACCTCTTTTTCGACTTCAGCCTTTCCGACTACTATGTTTTCTGCGCGGCGCTCCTTTTTGAACCATTGTCTGATTTTACTGCGCGCCTCGCCTGTTTTCACTATTTTAAGCCAATCGCGGCTCGGGCCCTTTGAGGCCTGCGAGGTCAATATCTCTATAATGTCTCCGTTCTGCGGAACTTTATCAATAGGAACAATAACTCCGTTGACCTTTGCGCCGGTCATTTTATTGCCGACGGCTGAGTGGATTGCATATGCAAAATCTATGACCGTAGAACCGAGAGGCAAGGAAATTACGTCACCCTTGGGAGTAAACACAAAGGTTTCGTCATGAAATATATCGGTCTTAAAGGAACGCATAAATTCGTCGGGATCGCGCGTATTCTCATCCGATTCGAGAATTTTGGCTATCCAACGAAGCTTCTCGTCTATATTGGCATCGGTATGCTCGCCCGATTTATATTTCCAGTGCGCAGCAATACCGTATTCCGCCTCCTCGTGCATCTGGCGTGTACGTATCTGCACTTCAAACGGAATTCCGCTTCTTCCTATAACCGTCGTATGAAGCGAACGGTAAAGGTTCGGCTTAGGCGTGGAAATATAGTCCTTAAAACGTCCCGGAACCGATTTAAAAAGCTCGTGCACATATCCGAGTGCCGTGTAGCATTCAAGCTCGGTATTTACAATTATTCTGACGGCGTAAAAATCATATATTTCGTCAAAGACCTTATTCTGCGAATACATTTTACGATACAGACTGTATGCCGATTTTACTCTGCCCTCAAGCGTGAAATTTATATTGTTTTCACTGAGCTTTTCGGATATTATCTGCTTTGCATCTTCAATAAAGGTGCTGCTTATGCCGTTTTTTTCTTCAATAGCTGCCTTTACCTCATCGTAACCGACTCGGTCAAGGTAATAAAGGCTGATATTTTCGAGCTCTTGCTTTATCTTCTGGATACCGAGACGGTGAGCTATCGGCGCATAGATATACATCGTTTCAAGTGCGATGGCGCGCTGTCTGTCTTCCTTCTTTGCGGAGAGAGTTCTCATATTGTGAAGTCTGTCGCAAAGCTTGATGAATATAACTCTTATATCCTTATTCATAGCGAGAAGCATCTTACGGATATTCTCAATATGCGCTTCTTCCTTATCAGCTATCTGAACTTGAAAGATTTTAGTAACACCGTCGACAAGCATTGCTACGTCGGGGCCGAACATTTTTGAGATAGTCTCAAGGTTTGTTTTATCTCTGCAATCCTCAACCGTATCGTGAAGCAGAGCGGCACATATTGAGTCGGTATCAAGTCCGAGCTCTGCCACTATTACTGCAACGGCAATAGGATGGCTGATGTAGGGTTCTCCGCTTAAACGAAACTGTCCCTCGTGAAGCGCCGCAGAATATTCGTACGCCTGCTCAATTTTGGCAATTGAGTAGCTCTTCTCGTTTTTTTCTATTACGTCGTATAAAGGTTTTAGTAGTTCGTACATAAAATTACCGCATTTGACTGAAGCCAGCACTTACTTTCGCTGCTGATTTCTAAGTCTCTTTAAAAGATTTGATTTTTCCAAGTTGGTTTTCTGTGAATAGCGAACCGTAAACTTATACGTTTCCTCACTGATTTCGTCTATTCCCATAAGATTTAATTCCTGAAGCACACGGATTATTATTTTGAGCTTAATATATCCGATATTTACAGGCTCATACCCATGCGAAAGCTTCAGCGAAATTTCACGATGAGTAAACGTGTCAAGCCCCATGCGTCCGGATGCCACAACAAAATTATATACCGCTATGAAATCCTGTCGTGTCGGAAGGATATTTTCGTCCTCGGAAAAGACGTCACCGTTCCAAATTTCATTAAATCGCTGACGTGCAGCCTGCTCGGCATCCATTATACTCTCTGTAGATTTTATATCCTTGACGATAAGCTGAACGCTTCTGCGTCCGAGCCACTCATTAACATCAAGGTTGAAAAGCACGTCTACCTTATCGCCGACACAAAGTCCGAGCGAATCCGGTGAGTTAGAAAAATACATAGCTGTTACAGTGGAATTACCGTTGCCTAAAACAAGGCGCGTATGCTTCCCGTCGCTTACCGGCATTATTTCGTTTATCCATGCTCCGCGCAGTACAAATGCGGGAATTGGATTTCCCACTCCGTACGGTTCAAGCTTTTGAAGCTGCTGGGCAAGGTTAATGTTTATATCTTCAAAATTTATAGTGCAGTCGGCCTCAAGTGTCGGGGTCATATCCACACCGGAGAGATTTTTTTCGGCATATTCGTTTATTTGCTGCCTGAAGGTATCAAGCTCAGCCCGTTTCACCGAGAGGCCTGCTGCGAGCTCATGTCCGCCAAATTTTACAAGATGGGGTGCACAGTGGCAAAGCGCATCAACGAGATTCAGTCCTTTTACGCTTCTTCCCGAGCCCTTTCCTACGTCATCGGGCGACGGCTCACCGCCACCGTTTCCCTCGAAAGAGACAAGTATTGACGGCTTTGAATATTTTTCTGTAATACGGGAAGAAACAATACCAATGACACCATGATGCCAATTATCTGCATCGAGAACAATAACCGGAGTATTTTCAACATCGATTTTTTCAATCTTCTCGTATGCCTCGTTCATTATTTTATTTTCTTCCGCCTGACGCTCGCGGTTTGCCTGACAAAGCTCCTCGACAATAGGCTTTGCCGAGTCCATATTTTTAGCCAAAAACAGCTCTACCGCTATTTCGGCTGTCCTTATTCTTCCTGCGGCATTTATTCGGGGAGCAAGGGTATATCCTACATATCCGGAGGTTATTTTCGTGCGTTTTCTGTGGCGCTCCCCCTTCTGATTATCCCTTGAAAGCGATGCGTCCATAAGCGCAAGAAGTCCCGGCCTTTCGGTATTTTCAATCATTTTAAGGCCGTAGCTGACAATTATTCGGTTCTCGTTTTTTATGGGCATAACGTCTGCGATAGTACCTATAGCGACAAGGTCTGCATATTTGTAAAAGACGTTGAGAGCCGCTTCTTTTCTAGTTTTTTTACAGATTCCTTCCTCGTATGCCGAAATCAACTTGAAGACAACGCCTACGCCCGCAAGCTCCTTAAACGGATAATTGCAATCATGCCTGTGCGGATTCACCACTGCAACAGCGTTAGGTATATCCGCGTGGCACTCGTGGTGATCTGTTACTATGAAATCCACTCCGACTTCTTTTGCATACTCAACCTCTTCATTTGCAGTGATTCCGGTATCAACAGTTATTACAAGCTTTGTACCGTTCTCTGCAAATTGACTGATTGCCGCCAAAGAAACGCCGTATCCCTCGCCGGCTCTGTTGGGTATGTAATAATCAATGTTCGCCCCCTTGGACTTCAGATACAGATAAAGCGTGCACACAGAGGTCACGCCATCGACGTCGTAGTCACCGTAAACCGTGATTTTTTCGGATTTTTCAATAGCCTCACGGATTCTTTCGATTGCCTTATCGACATCCTTCATTTCGAATGGGTTACAGAGCATTTCGCTTTCCATACCGATAAAATTCTTTACCGACTCTACATCTTTATAACCGCGGCAGTATAAGAGCCGCGCGGTTATGGGATGTATATGGAGCGCTCTTGAAATTTTCGTAGTTACAAGCTCTGCGTCTTTATCGGCGCATTCCCTGAGAACCCATCTCTTCTCCTTTATAGTTTTTGTTTGCATTATGTAAACCATCAGTCAGGAAATTAAATTCCCGCCTTCCATTTTTATTATCAACTTTAGTTTGGGGCGGTCTGGTTTTCACCCGCCCAAATCAGTAGGCGCATATTTTTTCATAACGGCTAGTGCCGTTTTTATTCCGTCAATTGCGGCGCTCGTTATGCCACCCGCATAACCCGCACCCTCGCCGCACGGATACACGTTGCGTGTACCGGGAGCTATTCTGGTTTCGCTGTCGCGGATTATTCTTACGGGGGCGCTGGTTCGTGTTTCGGCGCCGGTCAGGATTGCTGATTTAGAAGCAAATCCCTTGATTTTTCTGTCAAAATCGTATAGTGCGTTTTTTATCGACTCACATACAAAATCCGGTAAATACTCACTCGGTGAGGCGATTTTTGTATGCGATGAATTCATATAAGTAGGAATTACCTCCGTCGGCTCGCTTTGTACACGCCCCGAAAGAAAATCCCCTACCGTTATAATCGGTGCTGAATAATCTGAACCTCCGGATAAGTAAGCCGAACGCTCGATTTTTCTCTGGAAATCTATTGCCGACTTGGCTGTATTTCCGTAGTCTTCCTTGAAAATGGTACATACCACGGCTGAATTCGAGTTTTTTCCCGAACGCGAATGCGCGCTCATTCCGTTAACAACAACTCCGCCCTCCTCGCTTGCGGCGGCAACAACCTCTCCTCCCGGACACATACAAAACGTGTATACGCCGCGCTCTTTCGTATTGTGCGACAGGTTATATTCGGCATGCCCGAGATTTGGGTGACCGGCAAAATCGCCGTAAAGCGCACGGTCAATATTCTCGGCGAGATGCTCAATTCGCATGCCCACCGAAATATTCTTCGGCTGTATATCGTATCCCGCAGATATAAGTTGCGTGTAAGTGTCTCTCGCGCTGTTGCCGATTGCCAGAATCAATGCTCCGTACTCTATTTCACCATTATTTGTAATCGCAGAGTCCGTGCCAGATATATTCCTTGTTCCCATATATTTTGTATGGAAACGCACCTCACCGCCAAGGCGTATGATTTCATCGATTATTCTGTCGACAACTTCGGACAGAATATCCGTTCCTATATGAGGACGCGCAAGATACATTATCTCCGACGGTGCTCCGAATTCAACAAGACGCCCGAAAACATAGGAAGAAATGGGGTCGTTAATGCGCGTAACGAGCTTTCCGTCGGAAAATGTTCCAGCGCCCCCTGCGCCAAATTGAATATTTGTTTCGGAATCGAGAATTTGAAATTTGTTAAAGCGCTCAACCGCCTTTTTTCGCTCACTGACCGAGCCGCCGCGCTCAATTAAAATCGGCTTGTATCCGCGCTCGGCAAGAAGCAATGCGGCAAAAAGACCGCAAGGACCTGCACCGACAATAAGCGGCCGTCCCTTCATCACTTCACTTCCCGTCGGAAAATCCGGAAGACTAACCTCAGTGAAATCAGTAATATCCGAGCGTTTCAGAACATCTTCTGCGATGTTCTGCATTTTGCCGCGGACAGCAACGGAATATACAAACCTGATATCACTTTTCCGCCTTGCATCCACACTTTTCCGATGCAACGTAAAGGTCAAATCGCTCGTTCTGACACCAAGTGCGGAAAGTTTTTTCTTTGCAACCGAAAACGCCTCTTCGGAAGAGGCGTTAATTGGAAGTTTTATATTACCGACTATAAAAATCCGAGTTTCAGAACTCATTCCAACCCCTTAAAGTGCCAAGCAACCAATAACGGCAAGGGCCGCATTCTGTCCGGCAATATGATGTTTTACAAGCAACCAGATTACGACAGAAAGAACGATGCATATCAATGCCGTAAAAAGAGTCGAAAGCTTTATTCCCAAAAACTTTTTGTTCATATTTATCACCTAGTTTTCGTTGTCCGGCTGAGACATTCTCAGCAACTTTTGGAAGAGAAACGGTCTCAGCGATTCTGCGTTGTAGTTTCTCGTAAGTGTGCAGTCGTAAGCGATGGATATCGTACCTGTTTCTTCCGAAACAACAATGACAATGGCGTCGCTTGTTTCGCTCATACCTATGGCGGCTCTGTGACGTGTGCCGAGGTCCGCATCGACGTCGGTGCGTCTGGTAAGAGGCAAAAGACAGCCGGCGGCAACAATGCGCGCATCGTCTATAACCACAGCTCCGTCATGAAGAGGTGCTTTGTCGAAGAAGATGTTTCGCAGAAGAAATGAATTTACATCCGCATTTATCGAGATTCCGGTTTCGGTTATTTCATCGAGCTTAGTGGTACGGGATATTACTATGAGAGCACCGGTTTTTGTTCTGGAAAGGTCGGTCACCGCAGAGCAAATCTGGTCGATCGCCTTTGAATAAAGAAGTCTCTTCTTCTTTTGGTCGCCGAAAGACATTATTCCCGTAACCGAACCGGAGCCCACGCGCTCAAGCGCATCTCTTATCTCGGGTTGGAAAAGTATTATAAGACCGATGACACCTACGTCAAGTATCGCTGAAAAAATAAAGTTTGTCGCATCCAGATTGAATATGTAAGTGATAAATGTCAAAATAACAATCAGAAAAACTCCTATAAGGAGCACTCCCGCCTTTCTGCTCTTGAAGAAACGAACGGCGAGAAAAAGTATTACTGTGAGTAAGAGTATATCCACGGCATCAGTGACGTGAAATTCCGAAAATGCGTTTTTAACAGAATCAAAAAACGAGGAAAATGCGTCCCGAACACCTCGTGATGAAATTTGTATTAATGAATTCATTATCTGTAACCTCTTTGCGCAAAATAGCGCGCTGCAAATGGCATATATATAATATTACCTAATTAGTATATCATACATTTTGCACAAATGCAATCCCTTTTTTAAAATATTTATGTCACTTTTTTTACTCATTTTTTACCAAAAACCTTGGTTACAGTATTGACATTCTCAAAAAAATTGTGTATAATATGTATCAAATGATACACTATGAGGATAATCTATGGAATTAGAATATTGTGAATTCCTAAGAGACGTGTTCCTTTTCCGTAATATCAAATGTGAAACTTTGTCTAAGATATTAAACGAAATTTCTCCGGAAATAAAGGAGTACTCTCATAAGGAGGAAATATATTCCCCGAACGATTTTGAAAAGAAACTCGGATTTGTGCTATCCGGTGAATGCACTGTAGAAAAAATAAAGCAGGAAGCCGCTGCTGTGCCGCTGAACACGCTTACCGCAGGAAAATCCTTCGGTATAATGGCTGTTTTTTCAAAAGAGGAGAAATTCCCTACCCGTATAACAGCGAAAAAGGCTACGAAGGTTCTTTTTATTCATCGGGAAGATGTTCTCTCTATTGTCAGAAAATATCCGGAAATTGCTATGAACGTCATTGAATTCTTAGCAAACAAGGTTGAGTTTCTTAACGGAAAGGTCGCAACATTTTCTGCAGATACCGTTGAAGAAAAATTAAAAAGCTTCCTTTTAACCGAATATCGAAAAAACGGTCCGATTTTTTCTTTTAACTGCAAAAAAAGCGCTGAGTCCATAAGTGCCGGACGAGCCTCATTGTATCGAGCTCTTACATCGCTTACCGAAGCAGGAATTATCAAACTCGAAAACAAAAAAATTTATATATTAGACCCAAACGGTCTCGAAAGGAATTAAAAAGATGAAAAAGCTTTTATCACTGATTCTTACCGTCTCCATCCTCTTGCTCGCTCTCGTCTCGTGCGGAGGCAATGACGACAATGCTCAAATACGTATCGGTTATATGTCCGGCCCCACCGGAATGGGTATGGCAAAACTCATACACGACAACAAGGACAACGCCGAAAAATATTCATTTAAGCAATATGAGAATACAAAACTTGCATTTGCCGACCTTACTGCGGGAAAAATTGACGTCATCTGCGCTCCGACCAACGAGTCTGCGAATTATTTCAACACGGTTGACGATTCAACGGTTATTCTTGCCATCAACACACTCAATACACTGTTTTTGGTTTCGGATGCCGAAACTACCATAAATTCGTTTGCCGAGCTTGATGGCAAAACTGTTTACACCTGCAAAAACGGAACTCCGAAAGTTGTACTTGAATATCTGCTTGAAGAAGCAGAGGTAAATGCAACGGTATCCACCTCGGTAAACGGAACAGAAATTACAACACCGCAACAGCTTGCACAGCAAATTATTGCAGGAAACGTTTCTATTGCAGTTGCTCCGGAACCTATTGTAACCTCTGCTACTATGCAGAATAACAGCTATTCAATTGATCTTAATATGAATACTGTTTGGAAGTCTGTCGCTTCTACTGAATTGACAATGGGTTGCATCATCGCAAACGTAAATTTTGTAACTCAGCACAAGGGTGCCATTAACGCCTTTCTTCTGGAATACGAAGCATCAATCAACTTCATGAGAAACGCGGCAAATCTCGATACTGCCGCAAATTATATAGTTGAAAGCGGAATTATGGCGGCTGCGCCGGCAGCAAAATCTGCCCTTAGAAACCTCGGCGGTTCAATTGCATATATTGATGGCAGCGAAATGAAAACTTCTCTCAAAGCATTCCTCGCAATAGTCGGAGTCTCCTCGCCTGCAGAGAAATTTTATTATGCGAAATAAGGCGCTCACACTTCTCAAAATTATCGTTCCTATTTTGTTTTGGCTTTCGGTCTGGCAGGTTGCCGCAATGCTGGTGAACAACTCATATTTTTTCCCAACAGTATTCGCGACCTGCTCGGAGCTTTTTGAAATTCTCACTTCGCTTGCCACCTACAAAATAGTTGCGCTGACACTCTTGCGTGTAATACTCGGATTAATATTAGGTATCGTTTTCGGTTGTTTACTCGCTGTTATCTCAAACAGATTTTCCGTCGTAAGAATAACCGTTTCCCCACTTATATCTATAATCAAATCCACCCCCGTGGCGACTTTTATAATAATCCTCTACGTAATAATGCGCGGCGACGTATTACCTGTTTTCATCGCGTTTTTGATGGTTTTGCCGTTAATTTGGCAAAATCTCATAGACGGATATGACTCGATTGACAAAAATCTTTCCGAGGTATGCGATGCCTACGGCTTTACCTATTACAAGCGTTTCAAAATTTTAGTTCTCCCGGCTTTGCTGAAATATCTTATCCCCGCAGTTGTAACAGCTTCGGGTCTCGCTTGGAAAGCTGAAATTTCGGCTGAAATTATTGTCAACACAGTGAATTCTATAGGTAAAATGATTTATGATGCACAATATGCCTTCAATACTTCGCGTGCTTTCGCCTGGACACTCATAATAATTTTCATGAGCATTATTCTTGAAGTTCTGACAAAACGAGCTCTTGGGAGGTGCAAAAGATGAGTCTTTTGATAAAAGAGTTATCCAAAAGCTTTGACCAAAAGCAAATATTCGAAAATTTTTCATATGAATTTTCGGAGTACGGGATATATGCTATTGTCGGTAATAGCGGAGTCGGAAAAACCACTCTTCTCAGGATGATTGCGGGACTTGACAGTAGGTATACCGGAGAAATTATCGGCGGAGGACTGAAAAACACGGCATACGCCTTTCAAGAGCATCGACTCTTTCCCAATCTTACCGCGCTTGAAAATGCCGTAATTCCAAACGGAGATGCCGATAATGCCCTGCTTGTAGATGAAGCGAAAAAGCTTTTTTCCGTTCTCGGATTTTCTGACACCGAGCTTCAGCTTTACCCTGACGAGCTTTCCGGCGGTATGCGTCAGCGTGTGTCGATCATAAGAGCCCTCTTAAAAAATGCTCCCATTTTGCTTTTGGACGAGCCAACAAAGGAGCTTGATTCCGATATACGCGAAGAGCTTTACGGTATCATCATCAATGAATCAAAAAAGCGCTTGGTAATTATGGTTTCGCATAACACACTCGATTTCGAACGAATTAATGCAAAAAGAATTTATATTTAACTCTGGCGGAGCGCTCATGTGCTCCGCCTTCTTATTATTTTGCATAGCATAATTAGCATAAATTTATAACTATATACTTGACATATTGATAATTTGGTGGTATATTGTATTTGGTGAAATTTGTGCTACGAATCAGAAATGCGCCATTTCACCTAAAAGCGTTATTATTATGGAAGGAGAGATTTACCGAAAAGGTAAATCGAGAATTCGGTTTGAATAAATACAGAAACACTGAAATCTGTGGACTTCCTACTGTCGAAGAACTTCGCGAAACCCTTCTTGCAGGAGCATCCTGCCCTGCAAGAGAGCGACTTGCACTTCTGTTTGATGACAAAACCTTTGTCGAAACAGGCGCTTATGCTAAGCGAAGCTTTTCCGATTTTTTGTCCACGGAAGCTGCGAATGAATTTGAAGGAGTAATCTGCGGCTACGGCTCAATCAGCGGCAAGCTCGTCTTTGCCTTCTCAGAGGACACTTCGAGACTTGGTGGTGTCATTGATGAACGCCACGCAAAGAAGATCACCGATCTTTATAAGCTTGCATCCGAAAACGGAGCACCTATAATCGGAATTTTCGACTCAAACGGTACAGATATTTTTGAAGGTACAGCAGCACTTTCAGCTTACGGCAAAATAATGGCTTCGGTAGCCAAGGCTTCCGGAACTGTTCCGCAGATAGCATTTGTTGCTGGCAAATGTATCGGTTCTGCCGCTGCAATAGCTTCTATGTTTGATTTTGTTATCAAAAGTGAGGATGCACAGTTCTACGTTTCATCCCCCAACGTTACGGGTATCGGCAATGCACAGGACTCCGTCCTTGCCTACTCCGGCACGGATGCCGAGTGCGCTTATTACATAAGAACACTTGTATCATACCTTCCCGACAACTCTTCTCTTGGAGTTATGGTCAGCGAATGCACAGACAATCTTAACAAGAGACTCGGAGAACTTGATTTTGACGGAGAAGCTCTTGCTGCTATATCTGCGATAGCCGATAACAGCGTATATTATGACGTGGCAGCTGATTTCGAGCCCGCAGCTTCCACTGTCTTTACAACCATCGGCGGTGTTAAATGCGGTGTCGTTGCAACTTCATTTTCAAAGAATGAAGGAAAAATAACCGCTATGATGGCAAGAAAAATAACGAAGTTCGTTAATTTCTGTAACGCCTTCTCGCTCCCGGTAGTCACTCTCGTTGACTCTTTGGGACTTGATGCTTCAAAGGAAAACGAAACCTCATATTATGCACCCGAGCTTGCAAGACTGGCTTTTGCATACTCAACATCATCAATTCCAAAGGTTACGGTAATTCTTGGTCACGCCATCGGCGCATCATTCGTACTTCTCGGTTCAAAATCACTAGGTGCGGATCTCGTGTATGCAACCGACACATCTGAAATCGGAGCGCTTAATGCGGAGAGCGGTGTTGCTTTTGCTTGGGATAAGTACATAACACTCGAAAAAACGCGTGAGGACCTTGTAAAAGAGTGGAAGGCTTCGGTTTCTTCCCCTGCAGTAGCTGCTGCAAGCGGTGAAATTGATGATATAATCGGCATCAGTGAATTGAGAGCAAGAATATGCTCTGCTCTTCTTATGCTCTCGGCTAAGGGGTCCGTCTCCGCTTCAAAGCGAAAGATTCTTCCTCTTTAATACGTGGGGGTGAATTTTATGCTGAATATAGATTACTCACAGCCGCTCGGATTTTACGATGCAATCGGCTTTGGAGGTAAAATGCTGCTGCTCGGTATGGGCGCGGTTTTTGCGGTTCTGCTTTTAATTTGGTTTTTGCTTGTAATATTCAAACTTGTTTTTTCAAATGTAAAAGACAAAAAGAATGCAAAAGAGGAAAATATAGCTCCTGTTACTGCACCCCAAAGTCAAAGTATGAGCGCCGACGAAGAAATCATTGCGGTAATTGCGGCAGCAATCGCAATGGCTGAATCCGAAAGCTCCGAAGACGTAAAATTCAAAGTAGTTTCATTTAAGAGAAAATAACCGACAAACGATTTGAAAGGAATAATGCAATGAAAAAGTATAATATAACCGTTAACGGTACAACATATGAAGTTATCGTAGAAGAAGCAGGTACGGTATCGGAAGTTTCCGCTCCCGCATTTGCGCCCACTGTATCTGCAGCTCCCACAGCTCCCGCAGCTCCTAAGGCAGCTCCCAAAGCAGCAGCTGCCAGCGCCGGCTCTAACAAGGTCGTAGCACCTATGCCCGGCACAATTCTCGACGTAAAGGTATCTGTTGGACAAAATGTTAAAAAAGGCGACGTTATATGCGTGCTTGAAGCTATGAAAATGGAAAATGACATTCCCGCTCCCTGTGACGGTGTTATAGCTTCGGTAAGCGTTCAAAAGGGGTCGTCAATCAACGCAAACGACATCATTGCTACAATTAACTAAGATATTTTGCAGCAGAGGTATTATAAATGTTAGATGCTGTTAAAAACTTTCTAAAATCCACAGGAGTTAGTCAGCTGTTTTCTCAAAGCAATTGGTGGCAATACCTTGTAATGTATGTAATTATAGGCGCGCTCTTTTACCTTGCAATTGTGAAAAAGTTTGAACCGCTCCTTCTCATGCCAATAGCATTTGGTATGCTCCTTGCAAACCTACCCGGAGCCAACCTTATGCATCTTGATTTTTTCTTTGACGAGCATTATCTCGCCGTAGAGAACGGTCAGGTCATAGGTAGCCTTGCTCCGGAATTCAATCAGTTTCTCGCTTGGCTTCCCGACACTCTTCATTCGGTTACGTCGGACGGTTTTCTGGAACTTAATTTCACCGAAGAGGCTTTGAATGCCGCAGGGGTTACACTCGAGGAAATTTCCGCGAACTTTGATCTTTTCATTGGTAACGCGGCTTCGCTTGACGGTGGCGTAATTCACATCAACATGTCCACTATGATTAAAGAAGTAATCAATCACGGCGGTCTCGTTGACTTCCTTTACTTAGGCGTAAAGCTTGGCATTTATCCCTCCTTGATATTCCTCGGCGTCGGTGCTATGACCGATTTCTCGCCTCTCATTGCAAATCCGAAATCATTGTTTATGGGTGCCGGTGCACAGCTTGGTGTTTTTGTTGCATTCTTCGGAGCTTTGCTTCTCGGATTTTCTCCTATGGAAGCCGGTTCTATCGGTATCATAGGCGGAGCGGACGGTCCTACGGCTATCTTGGTAACAAAAACACTTGCTCCTCATCTTCTCGGCGCTATCGCGATTGCCGCATATTCTTATATGGCTCTTATTCCCATAATACAGCCTCCCTTTATGCGTCTTCTTACAACGAAGAAGGAACGCGCAATAAAGATGACGAACTTGAGACCCGTTTCCAAGATTGAAAAGGTTATCTTCCCTATTGTCGTAACACTTGCGGTAACACTGCTCATTCCCGATGCCGCGCCGCTTGTCGGCTTCTTAATGCTCGGAAATCTGTTTAACGTTGCGGGCGTTACCGACCGACTTTCCAAAACCGCGCAAAACGAACTTATAAATATCGTTACTATTTGTCTCGGTGTTTCTGTCGGTGCCACCGCAAACGCAGAAAATTTCTTGAGACCTGAAACCATTTATATAATCGTTCTTGGTCTGTGCGCATTTATCGTTTCCACCTGCGGCGGTCTTCTGACAGGTAAAATCATGTGCGTCCTCACCCGAGGAAAAATCAATCCGCTTATAGGCTCTGCCGGTGTTTCTGCCGTTCCTATGGCAGCCAGAGTCGCACAGGATGAGGGCCGCAAGGCTGACCCCTCCAACTTCCTGCTCATGCACGCAATGGGACCGAACGTAGCCGGTGTTATCGGCTCGGCAGTCGCAGCAGGCGTATTCCTCAGCTACTTCTTGTAATCCAACTGAAAGGATAGAAAAATGTCAAAAATTTTAATTACCGAAACAGCTCTTCGTGATGCGCACCAGTCTCTCGCGGCAACCCGTATGACAACCGAGGAGATGCTGCCGATTCTCGAGGATATGGATAAAGTAGGCTACTACTCCCTTGAGGCATGGGGCGGCGCTACGTTCGATACCTGTCTCAGATTCCTTAACGAAGACCCATGGACACGTCTTCGCACTATACGTGACCACGTAAAGAAGACCAAGCTCCAGATGCTTTTCCGCGGTCAGAACATTCTCGGATACCGTCACTACGCTGACGACGTCGTGGAATACTTCGTACAAAAGTCTATTGCAAACGGTATAGATATAATCCGTATTTTCGACGCTCTCAACGATGCAAGAAATCTTGAAACAGCAATCAAGGCAACAATTAAAGAGGGCGGTCACGTTCAAGCGGCAATTTCGTATACCACATCTCCCTTCCACACGAACGACAACTTTGCGGATTATGCAAAGCAGCTTGAGGAAATGGGTGCAAACTCGATATGCATAAAGGATATGTCCGGTCTCCTTAAGCCGTTTGACGCATATCAGCTTGTAAAGACTCTGAAAAACACAGTAAAAATTCCCGTACACCTTCATACTCACTACACCGCCGGTCTCGGTTCTATGACTTTGCTCAAAGCAATTGAGGCAAACGTCGACGGTGTTGACACGTCAATATCTCCTCTTGCAATGGGAACGTCTCACACCCCGACCGAGTCCCTCGTTGCAACCCTCAGCAACACTCCTTACGATACAGAGCTTGCTCTTGATAAGCTCGACGTAGTTGCAAAGCACTTCAACAAGATAAGAGAAAAATATCTTGCATCCGGTCTCATTGACCCCAAGGTGCTTAAGGTTGACGTAAATACGCTTCGTTATCAGGTTCCCGGCGGAATGCTTTCGAATCTTATATCTCAGCTCAAAATGGCAGGAAAGTCTGATAAGCTTGACGAGGTTCTTGAAGAGGTTGCAAGAGTCCGTGAGGATGCCGGTTACCCGCCCCTCGTTACCCCCACATCGCAGATTGTCGGTACACAGGCTGTAAACAACGTAATATTCAAGAGCGAAGGCAGATACGCAAGAGTTACCAAGGAATTTAAAGCCCTGATACGCGGCGAGTACGGAAGATGCCCTGCGCCCGTTTCCGAAGATTTCAGAAAGCAGATTATCGGCAATGATACCGTCATTGATTACCGTCCTGCTGACAAAATCGCCCCTGAAATCGATTCGCTCCGTCAAAGAGTTGCTCCTTATCAGGAGCAGGACGAGGACCTTCTCTCTCTTGCTCTTTTTGAACAGGTTGCAGTTAGATTCTTCGAATTCAGAAAGCAGATCAAATATAATCTCGACTTGAATTCCGACGTTAAAAACGGTATACACACAATTTAAATTAACAGAAAAATCCCCCTACTTTCGGTAGGGGGATCTTTTTATTTATTTTTCCTCATCAGATTTTTTCGTATTTTCGCCATCTTCGTTTGCGTCCGACGAATTATCGCTTTCTTCTTCCGGTACGTTAAAGACCGTTGAGAAGAACTCATCCACCGGGAATCCTCCCGATTTTTCCATCTCCTCGCGGTGACGCTTAAGCTCTTCTTCAGCCTTGCGCCTGGCTTCCTCTTCCGCCTTTTCATTATTAGCGTGAGCGGTTTTGTTTTCCTCTTCGCTCTTTTGCTTTTTAGCAGCGGCAATCGCCTCAATATACTCTATTGTAGGCTCTTCGGCTTCCATAGCAGCCTTGAACTGTTCCTCGTCCATAGACTCATTTTTAAGAAGGAATTCTGCGATGAAATGAAGCTTATTGATATTTTCGTTCAGAATTTTTTCGCAAACATTATAGCACGATGCAATAATATCACGTATCTCTTCGTCTATTTCCGATGCAGTTTTTTCCGAATAATTTTTGCCAGACGAGAAGTCTCTGCCAAGAAATACCTCATCCTGCGAATGCTCTGAGCCGTAAAGAACTGTACCGAGCTTTGAGCTCATACCGTAGCGCGTAACCATGTTACGAGCTATCGCAGTAGCCTGCTGAATATCGTTGGATGCTCCCGTTGAAATATCGTCAAGAACGATCTGCTCCGCAACTCTTCCTCCGAGTGCCAAAACTATTCTGTCGAGCATTTCATTACGAGAGATTACCATTCTGTCCTCCGTGGGAACGCTTATGGTAACTCCGCCGGCAGAGCCTGCGGGAATTATCGTAATATGCTTTACAGGGTCGGTATTCTTACAGTAGTACGAAGCGACTGCGTGACCTGCCTCATGATAAGCACAAAGCTTATTATCCTTTGCAGTTCGCATGTTTTTCTTCTTTTGCGGACCGAGAAGAAGCTTCATATAAGACTCCTCAATATCGACCATACCGATAAGAGCCTTATTTTTCTTTGCGGCGCGAAGAGCTGCCTCGTTCATAAGGTTTGCAAGCTCCGCACCGGTAAAACCAATAGTTGTTTCTGCAATCTTTTTAAGATTTACCGATTCTTCAAGCGGCTTATTACGGCAATGAACCTTCAATATTTCTTCTCTGCCCTTCATATCAGGGTAATTTACCGTAACACGTCTGTCGAATCTACCGGGACGTAAAAGTGCCGGGTCAAGTATGTCGGGGCGGTTTGTGGCGGCCATTACTATAACGCCGGAATTTGTACCGAAGCCGTCCATTTCCACAAGAAGCTGGTTGAGAGTCTGTTCTCTCTCATCGTGACCGCCGCCAAGACCTGCGCCTCTGTGTCGGCCTACTGCATCAATCTCATCTATAAATATGATACTTGCAGGTGTCTTTCTCGCATTTTCGAACAAATCACGAACTCTGGAAGCACCTACACCAACGTACATTTCCACGAAATCCGAACCGGAAATCGAGAAGAAAGGAACTCCTGCTTCTCCGGCAACAGCCTTAGCAAGAAGCGTCTTACCCGTACCGGGAGGGCCTACGAGCAGTACTCCGCGCGGAATACGGGCGCCGAGCTTTACAAACTTAGTAGGATCCTTTAAGAATTCAACAACTTCTTCAAGCTCCGCCTTTTCCTCATCAGCGCCTGCAACATCGGCAAACTTCACGGCATCCTTTTCGTTATGTGAAAGCTTAGCCTTGGATTTTGAGAAGGAATTCATCTTTCCACCGCCGCCCGGAACTTGGCGCATTATGAAAATCCAAAGTCCGATAAAGAGAACGGCAAGAATTATATACGGAAGATATGCAACATACCACGGGGTTTCCGCTGCGCGCTCTATGTCATAATCCTCGAGGGTGACACCCGATCCGACAAGCGACATTATATGCTCCATCTGAAAAGCATAGCTCAGCTTGTATTCAAATATCTCGTGAACATAGACAAGCTCGCCGTCAACCTCTTGCATTTCATATCCGCCGCCGGCTTTTTCTTTACGCGTATGCAATTCGAGATTGAGATCTCCGTCTATTTTGAAATAGATGACGTCATCATTTTCAAATTTTTCAACTACCTCGCCATACGTGAGCTCTTTTGTGCCGTTCAAGCTGCTTGTGAAAGCAGTTACAGCAATTATCACAGCAACGACAAGGAAAACGAGCATAAATATGCTCTTGAAATTAACCTTCATTAAACAATGCCTTTCTATAAGTCAATTAACAGTATTATTTGCAACAATGTAAGTACTATGCTTTATGGGCAACAGCTATATAAAGCTTATTTTCTGCATTTTTAGTGCCACCGTCCCTTACACCGAAGCCCGCAACCCACAAAATTCCGTCATCGTCGCAAATAACCGGAATATACTGTCGTCTTTCGGGGGGGATCGATTTGTCGTTAAAGAGCTTTTTGAGCTTGCGGGTCATCTTTCCGTAGGTATAAGAATCTCCGTCGCGCCTTTCTCTAACGTACAGCTCGCCTTTAATTATATCAAAATCAACCGTCTGTTGTATTGAAATTTTGTAAACTTTTGAATAACTATCATTAATCGGCTCTCGGGAAAGAATGATATACGTATCAATTTCCGGAACGTAATTAACTCCTAATGACAGCCTTGATTCATAACCGATTTTTATATCATCCCTTGGCGCTTCAATTCTGCATACACCGCGATCCGAAATAAAGCTCACTCCGCCGGGCAAACTTACGGAAAAATCCCCGCCGCCGTGCAAAAGCTCGTATATTTTTGATATATGCGAGTGCACAATCGAAGAAGCACCGCATTCTTTTGCCATATACGCAACCACTCTCGAAAAAACCGAATAATGAAGCTCTCTCAAGCTCCTATCCGACGGAGTGAAGGACATTTCATTAAGAAAGCTTATTGCAACGCCTTCTATATATGCTGCATCCGAGCGAAGATTCGCGGAAAGCTTTGAAACTTGAGCTTCGGGATTATCGCATATCGAAAAAAGCTTCGGCAAAATTTCAGCTCTTATATAGTTGCGCTTATACTCTGTATCCGCATTGGTACTGTCCGTAACAAAGGGGATCTTTGCAATATTGAGAGCCGTAATAATATCTCGCTTGGGAGATACGAGCAACGGACGTATTATCTTATTATCACGTACCGGTGCTATCCCGGACACTCCACGTGTTCCCGCGCCGCGCAGCATATTAAATATGACAGTTTCTAGATTGTCGGTTGCATTGTGTGCCACTGCAACGCAAGAAACATCGTTTCTGCTCTGTAATATCTCATCGAATATTGAATATCTTACATTTCTTGCAGCTTCTTCAATGCCTAGCGATAATTGCTTTGCCACAGTCGGAACATCGCGGCGTACCGAGATAAATTCCACACCTAAAGATTCGCAAATTTCACGTGAAAAATTCTCATCTCTGTCAGCTTCCGCGCCTCGTATCATATGATTCACGTGTACTGCGCAGATCTTCGGACAGGAGTTTTCCTCACTGTATTTTTTCAAAAAGCAAAGAAGCATCATCGAATCCGCACCGCCGGAAAATCCAACAAGAACGCCTCCGGATAAAGAATCGGTCATACCGTATTCTCTTACTGTTCGAAGCGCATCGGAGTATATCTTCTTACCGCACGGAGAGAGAAAGAGCTTATTAATATCAACTTTCATCACGCCTTCAGGTCTTCCTCAAGTGTTCTGAATTTAGTGAACTGACCGATCCATCCCATCTTAACGTTTCCGACAGATCCGTGTCTGTTCTTAGCTATAATCACCTCTGCCGTATTAGCAGTATCCTGAGCTCCCTGTTTTTCACTGCCGCTTATGTCCTTATAATATTCATCGCGGTAGAGAAACAGAACTATATCGGCATCCTGCTCGATAGAGCCCGAATCACGAAGATCGGAAAGAGTTGGCTTTTTACCGTCACCTGCACGCGATTCGGTTCCTCTGTTAAGCTGCGCACAGCATACTATCGGCACTCCGAGCTCCTTAGCCATAATCTTGAGGTTTCTGGAAATCTCACCCACCTGCTGCGCCCTGTTATCGGTATTTGACGTGCTCTGCATAAGACCGATATAGTCGATCACAACGAGCCCGAGATTTGGTATGCGCCGAAGCTTTGATTTCATCTCCGCAGACGTTATTGCTGACGTGTCGTCTATATAGATATCCGAGCCGGAAAGCGAGGAAATTACACCTGCAATATTATCCCAATCCTCAGTCTTGAGCTGTCCTGTTCTGAGCTTTGATGAATCGACGAGGGCTTCGCTTGACAAAATACGCGAAACAAGCTGCTCGCCTGACATTTCAAGAGAGAAAATTGCAACCGCCTTCTTTTGCTTGGCAACGTTAACGGCTATATTCATAGCAAACGAGGTTTTACCCATACCGGGACGGGCTCCTACTATAACAAGATCTCCCTTGCCCATCTGTATGAGCATTCTGTCAAGCGCGGAAAATCCCGTTTTAGCGCCTGTAACAGCACCGTTTGTTTCGGCAAGAGTTTCTATATCCTGATATACGTTTTGAAGAATTTCTCTTATATGGCGGAAATCCTTGCTGTCGTTTCCGTGCGTTAAATCAAAAATTTTCTGCTCCGCACTGTCAACTATAGTCTTTACGGGAGCGCCCTCATCATACGCATCTCCGCTTATCTCATCACATATACCGATGAGCTTACGGAGAGTTGATTTATCCTTTACAATTCTGGCATAATCCTTGACATTTGCAACCGACGGAACCGAGTTTGCTATCAATGAAATATACTGTATTCCGCCCGCCTCGTCCCTGTCACCTTCCTCCACAAGAGTATTAACAAGGGTTACGGTGTCAATGACTTTACTCTGATTATACATTTTTATGAGCGCAGAATAGATATGCTTATGCTCATCAAGATAAAAATCGGATGCGCTTATAAATCCGGCAACCTTATCAAACGACTCCGGATTGATTATGAGCGAACCAAGCAATGCCTGCTCTGCCTCTATATTTATAGGCATTTGTTTTACAATGCTATTGTTATCCATTTTTATACCGCCCGAATTTTATTCGTGTACTTTTACGACAAATTTTGCGCTTATATCCTGAAGAAGTTTAATTTCAACGTCAAAGCTTCCGTATGCTTTGATGGATTCCTTTAAAACGATTTTTCTTTTATCAACGTCAGTACCTATTATTTTCGAAAGAGCTTCAGCTATATCCTTAGAGGTAACCGAGCCGTAAAGTCTTCCGTCTGCGCCGTGTCCCATAACTATATCAACGGAAACAGACTTAATTTTATCGGCAAGAGCGGAAGCGGCCTTTCTGTCTTCGCTTATACGGTACTGCTTTGCTTCCTCCTTGCTCTTAAGCTCGCTTGTTGCTTTTGCATCTGCTGCGACAGCCTTCTTCTGTGGGAAAAGGAAATTGCGTGCGTATCCGTCAGATACGTTTACAATATCATCCTTCTTTCCGTGTCCCTTTACATCACAAAGTAAAATTACCTTCATAACTATCTCCATTCTGCCGCCCTTGGCGGCCGCACAAAATTAACGTGATTTCATAATTCGAGATAAGCGTCTATACCCGCTTTAAGTGTCTCGAGCACCTCAGCGACAGAATTCGACACAACCTGCGCACCCGCAACGTCAAAGTGTCCGCCGCCATTAAATTTTTCAAGAATCAACTGTACGTTTATCTTTCCGTTAGATCTGCCTGAAATGTGTATCTGTTCACCTATTCTTACAAGGGCAAACGCCGCATCTATTCCTCGGAGAGTGAGCATTTTGTCGGCGGCTTTAGAAGCGATAACACGGTAAGTTTCATCGGTTTCTCCGTCGCAGGCGGAAATTGCAATTCTATCTCTGTAGGTTATAATTGCAGTGTGGAATCTTGCCTCCTTTGACAAATCCTCTGCCGACGTTTTGAACATGTTATATACATCGGTGGGGCTTGCTCCCGCGCCGCGAAGATACTGCGCTGCGCCGAAGGTTCGTGTTCCGGTGTTTCTCGTAAACTGCTTCGTATCAAGGAGAATTCCCGAAAGAAGCATGTTTGCAACCTCTTTAAGAAGGCTCTGAGAGCTTATCGCATTTTCGAGCATCTCGGTTACAAGCTCGCAAGCGCTCGATGCCGAAGGCTCAAGGTAGGAAAGGCGAACGGTATCCGAAGCCTTCTCTATTCTTCTGTGGTGATCAATAACAGCAATATTTTTCACCTTTTTAGCAATATCCGGGAACTGCGCGCGTTCTATAATATTGTGGTCGACAAGCACCACAAGTGTGTCAGGACCTACAAGATCAAGTCCCTCTGCATTATCCACAAACATTTGCGAGTATATATCGGTTTCCTGCATCATTCGAATGCACGGTAAAAGGTTCTTATCACGCATATCGACTGCTATATTGGCTTTTACACCGCAAAGCATACAGAGTCTTGCAACACCGACCGAAGCACCGAAGGAGTCAAAGTCACCGTAACGGTGTCCCATGATAACCACGTTATCTGCACGCGCCATAAGAGCGGTAAGCTGGTTCGTAAAGGTTCTGGAGCGCACGTTGGAGCGCTTGTACACCGATTTCGTTCTTCCGCCGTAATATTCGGTCGTTGTTTCGGTTTTGTAAACCGCCTGGTCGCCTCCGCGCTGAAGAGCCATATCTATTGCATCTCTTGCGGCAAGTTCGCGGTCTGCAAGTGTTCCCTTCACACGGGAAACACCGATGGAAACAGTAAGCGAAACGCTGTCACCGACTCTCGTCTCTCTTATGGTATCAAGAATTGCAAATCTGTCCTTTATACATTCATCGAGATACACCGAGTCAAAGAACATTACGTATTTATCGTTATCATACGACTTAATGATGCCGTTAACGGACTGCGCCCACTTTTTAAGCTTTGCATCTACCACCGCAACAGCATCTCTGGACTGCTCGTGAACGTACTGCAATACGTCCTCAACGTTATCTATTGCAATATATGCTACGGCAACTCGCTCATCGGAATACTTTTTCTCAGCTTCGCTGAGTGTTGTAATATCCGTAAGCATGGCGAGATAGAGACCGTCGCCATCCTCGCTCACTTTAAACCCTTCGATCTTATACAGTCTTCCCTTTACTTCGGTGACCATATCCGAAAAGGTTTCGTGATCAAATTCCGCAGTAAATATCTTTCCGATATTTTCCCCGACCAGTGTTTCCTCGGACTGTATAATAGCTCGCATAGAATCGTTATACCAAAGCACAGTTCCGTGCACGTCAAGAGCGATGACGGGATACAGCGAATTCTTTATTACGATACTGCCGTCTTCATTAAGAATCCTATGGATACTTGCGGACGGATGGACCTTGATATTAGACTTATGGTTTAACCCGATAAACGAAACTTCGATAAGGTATATAAGGGTAACAAGTATTGCCGCAAATACCGCCGATGTTTCCCAAAACTCAGCTATTACGGCAAGCACCGCTATGTTTACGCAAGCAAGAGCTATGGACAGCGCTATTTCAAAGCGCGATGCGTACGGTATTCTCAGCTTTACATGTCTGCTATTCTTAAACGACATATTTAAACACCTCTCCAAATAGACAAAGTTGCTGTTTACTGTTTATTGCCAGATGCTTTTGCTATCTTGTTCTGACGAACGTTTACAAAAACACCTATATACGAGAAAAGCTGCACTGCAAACGAAGATATCAAAGACGAAGCGATAATCATAATCAAAACAGCAAAAATTTTACTTCTTCCGCGCGATATAATGAAACGAAATACAGACTTTACGCCAATGTAAAGAAATACCGCAGAAAAGATAGTGCTGAGTGTAATTATGACATATGAAAATACACCGGTTCCCGTCGCTTCAAAATAAGCAATGACAGACACTATTAAGTAAAAGTAGGCAATGGTATTTGAGGTTCGGAAGCTCCAAGAAGAAATCCCCGCGTCGTCAGAAAAATAAGAATTTGCCGCTTTTGAAAAAATCTTCAGCGTTATTCCCGTTATAAAAAACGAGATCAATGCGAACACAGAAACGGAAAGGATCAAAAGCTCGTCGAACATTGCCGCAGCTTCGTAGGCATTGTAGGCAAAAAACGTCGTCTCATCCGCCTCTACCTTTAAGGAAGTCACTACTTCCACAAACCGCGTCTTTGTTGCCGAATATAAATTGACACAGTAATCCTTGAAAGAACCTGCGCCGAGCGATTCTTTTGCATTTGCCAAAAGAAGAATTAATGAAAGCAGCATAAGCACAAAAACCGCAAGGGATATCCAAAACGCAGTCTCCCCTTTTGAGAGTCCGCGGCGGATAGCCGTAAAAATTATAAATCCGACCGCAGCATACGCAATTCCCTCGAGAGAATAGAGTCCGCTAAGGAAAATATTGACCGCAAGGGTTATCACAGGAAGCGCGTAAGAAAAAACTCTTTTATTTTGATTCTCACATAAAAGGAGCAATGCGAAAAATGTCGCCGCAACCGGCAAAAGAAGGTATCCGAATACTGCACATCCAAGAGCGGACAACAGCGTATATATAGATAGCATAATGACATTCTTTGTGCTACCGCTTTTTCTTTTCAATAAAACTTGCATTTAAAACTCCGATAATCTATCTTATATTTGGAGAAAACCCCAAACATACAGAACCATTATAGCACAGATAAAATGTTTTGTAAATATTTTTCTGAAAAATCTATTAATTTAATTATTTATTATAAATACGGTAATTCTCTTTTTCTATTGCTTTTTCTCTTTCATTGTGATAAAATAATTTTATAACACTAACTTGCGGAGGTATTATGAGAGCTGTTAAGGAAAGAGCAAATGCGAAAATCAATCTACACCTTGACGTGATTTCAAGGCGTGACGACGGTTTTCACGATATAAAAACAGTAATGCACTCAATATCTCTTGCCGACGATATTACGGTAACCTATACACCGTCTAACGAGACTGTTATCAGACTGTCTGTAAACGGCAATAGGTTTTTACCTACGGATGATAAAAATTTGGCAACAAGAGCGGCGGCGTGTTACCTAAACGCAGCTTGCAGGACCGCAAATATCGATATCAAGCTTAACAAAAAAATCCCCGTTTCCGCGGGACTTGCGGGCGGTTCAAGCGATGCAGCTGCAACACTTCGCGCAATGAACCGGCTTTTTGAAAAAATGTTCTCCGAGGCTGCTCTTTTTGAAATGGCTGCCACACTCGGCAGCGACGTCCCGTACTGCCTATACGGAAAAACTGCGCTCTGCGAAGGTAGGGGCGAAATAATAACTAAGCTCCCCGATACGTTGAAGCTATGTGTAGTCGTAGCAATCTCAAACGAAAGAGTATCAACGCCTGCCGCGTACTCTGAGCTTGATAAAATCTACTCTTCTTTCGACGGCAGTGTGAAAACCGGCGGTGACTCTTATTTTTCGGATTTAATTTCAGCTATAAAAGGCGGCAAAGCATTACCGGGTACGCTTTTTAACGTTTTTGAAAGTGCAACCTTCAATAAATGCCGCGGTGCAAAATCTATAAAAGAAAAATTGCTTTTACTGGGTGCTGACTGCGCACTCATGAGCGGAAGCGGACCTAGCGTTTTCGGAGTGTTTAAAAGTATCGATGAGGCAGAACGCGCCCGCACTGCACTTTTATCAGACGGCATTTCCGCGTATACTGCAACGACGGTATAAATTGCTTTTTGCTTTTAATTATTTCTTCTCTTTTGCTTTACATTTTCATCGGTATATGATATAATAATTCTATAATTCGGAGGTCGGTATGGCTATAATTTATTTTTCCGTCGGCGACAGTCTTGTCTTGAAGAAGAAGCACCCCTGCTCTTCCGACATATTTAAGGTCATGCGCGGTGGAAGCGATGTCAGAATTATCTGCACAAAATGCAATCGTGACCTCACGATTCCGAGAGAAAAGCTCGAAAAAATGATAAAAAAGGTCATTTCAAAAAAAGTTGAACAAACCGACAGTTCCAATACATAAAAACGGAGAAAGCAATGTTTTATTATCTTAACGGAAATCTTGAATACAGAGATGCAAACACCTGCGTTATCGACTGTGGCGGTGTCGGTTATAAGCTTACCGTCAGCCTCACCACATCCGACTCGCTTGTAAATAAAATGAATCAAACCGTCAAGCTCTTCACCTATCTCGCCGTTCGCGAGGACGGAATTGAACTTTTCGGATTTGCCACGAGTGAGGAGCGCGCCTGCTTTAATCAGCTTATAGGCATAAGCGGTGTCGGTCCAAAGGCGGCAATAAGCATTTTATCGACTCTTTCTGCAGACAAATTTTCCCTTGCCGTATGTACCGAGGATGTAAAGGCAATTTCTAAAGCACCCGGCATAGGCGCAAAAACCGCCGCTCGAATAGTCCTTGAGCTCAAGGATAAAATTTCGAAGGATATGATGACTGCAGGCGGAAAGGTTGACCGCGGTGAGCAAATCGCCGTTCCCACAAGCTCGGTTCTTTCCGAGGCTGTCGAAGCGCTTATGGTATTGGGATATGACAAAAATACCGTGCTCAGCGCTCTGCGCGGATTAGATACTCAAGGTATGGACGTCGGAAACGTCATAAAGGCTGCCCTCAAAAAGCTGTCGAGATAATATAAAGGAGATGCTGAAGTGATAGAAGAAGCAAACGAGTTTGACTTTGAAAACCGTATTATTTCAAGTGAATACAGCTCCTCGCAGGATGCGGAAACCGAAAATTCTCTGCGTCCTAAAACTCTTAGCGAATACGTGGGACAGGAAAAGGCAAAATCAAATCTTGAGGTTTACATAGAAAGCGCAAAGCTTCGCGGTGAACCGCTCGATCACGTTTTGTTATACGGACCTCCCGGACTTGGAAAAACCACGCTTTCAACAATAATTGCCAACGAGCTTGGCGTTAATATCAGAACCACCTCCGGTCCGGCTATTGAGAAGCAGGGCGACCTCGCCGCAATACTTACGAATCTTGCCGAGGGTGACGTTCTTTTCATAGACGAAATTCACAGACTCTCGCGAGCGGTTGAGGAAATTCTCTACCCCGCAATGGAAGACTACGCACTGGACATTATCATCGGAAAAGGACCGAGTGCGCGTTCGATCAGACTCCCTATACCCAAATTTACGCTAATCGGTGCAACAACACGCGCCGGTCAGCTTACGACACCTCTGCGTGACAGATTCGGTGTCCTTCTCAAGCTTGAGTTATACACACCTGAAGAGCTTGCACTTATAGTTAAGCGCTCTGCCGATATACTTGAAATAGCCATTACCGATGACGGTGCATACAGCATTGCCTCGCGCTCGAGGGGAACGCCGCGTATAGCAAACCGTCTTTTAAAGAGAATACGTGATTTTGCTCTTGTAAAGGGGGATGGCACAATCACCTCGGAAATTGCTAAGATGGCACTCTCTTCCCTCGAAATCGACGATTTGGGACTTGATAATATCGACCGCAGAATGCTCGAAGCGATAATAAAGTACTACGCCGGCGGCCCTGTCGGACTTGATACTCTGGCGGCTACGATAGGCGAGGAAGCCATAACCATTGAGGATGTGTACGAGCCTTACCTTATGCAAATCGGATTCCTTGCAAGGACTCCGAGAGGCAGGTGTGTAACAAAGCTTGCGTACGATCATCTCGGAATTCCTTTCGTGCCGGGCGCAAATCAGGGCGCGCAAGTTGCGGGACAAAAAATCTTAGATTTGGATAATTAAACCATAGCAGAAATTAAATTTACAAATAAAAAAAGACGGAGTTTTTGAAGCAAACTGTTTGGGGTTCACTTCATATTCTCCGTCTTTTTTGTTTAATTCTTAGCGAAGAGCTTCGATGGCAGCGCGTCTGTCAGCGGATTTGAATACCGCGCTTCCCGCTACGAGAACGTTTGCTCCCGCATTAACGGCAAGCTTTGCGGTTTCGGAATTGATTCCGCCGTCAACCTGAATATCAATATCCAGACCGCGCTTGTTTATCTCCGCACGAAGTGCGCTTACCTTCGCGAGCATATCGGGCATAAATGACTGACCTCCAAAGCCGGGCTCAACAGTCATTATAAGCACCATGTCACATCTGTCAAGGTACGGATATACGGCTTCAACAGGTGTTTTAGGCTTGATTGAAACTGCAGCCTTTTTACCGTATTTCTTAATTGTTGCAAGGCACTCATCCGGAACGTCGGTTGCTTCAAGATGGAAGGTAACAAGATCTGCACCACACTCTGTGATATAGCGCTCTATGTACTTTTCCGGTTTATCTATCATAAGATGAACGTCAAAGAAGATATCGGTCTTTTTTCTTAACGATTCGAGCACTGCAAGACCAAACGAACTGTTAGGAACGAAAACGCCGTCCATTACGTCCAGGTGTATCATATCAGCACCTGCTTTTTTGGTTTCGCAGACCTCCTCGCCCATTCTTGTTAAATCGCACGCAAGTGCAGACGGAGAAATTTTTATCATTTTAATATTCCTTTCATTTTACTGTATAGTAGCAGTAATTAATTATTTTCATAAAGTAATATAGAAAAGGAAACTCGGCAAGCTATGCGCCATCGACATTAAAGAAAAGGAAGTTCCTCGGATTTTGGCGTGACGAGCGGCCTTTTTGATTGGTACCCTGTAAAACAGGGTGCCTTATTTTTTTATTTCGAGTAAAACAACTGCGTGAGCAGAAATTCCCTCCTCGCGACCTGTGAAGCCGAGACGTTCCTCGGTTGTAGCCTTGACGTTAATCTTCTCTACCTCACATCCGAAACCGAATGCGATATTCTCGCGCATTTTTTCAATATACGGCGCTACCTTAGGCTTTTGAAGTATAAGTGTAGAATCTATATTTACAATCTTTGCGCCGTGCATATCCATGAGCTTCTTTGTTTTTGCGACAAGATTCATACTTGATATATCTTTAAATTCGAGAGATGTGTCCGGGAAATGCTTGCCGATATCACCTTCTCCAAGTGCGCCGATAACAGCATCCATCACAGCATGAAGCAAGACATCGGCATCCGAATGTCCGAGAAGACCGAGCGAATGCGGAATTTCAACACCGCCCAAAACGAGTCTTCTGTTTTCGACGAGTCGGTGAACGTCATATCCGTGACCAATTCTTAAATCAGGCATTTATTCTTCCTCTTTCAGTAGGTATTTTGCAAAAAGCAAATCTTCCGAGGTTGTTATCTTAAAGTTTTCCTTACCGGTATCCGTACAGTAGGGATAGATACCTATTCGCTCAAGAAGCATATTATCGTCGGTTATTGAAGCATCCTTTAAATCAACACCGAGTATCGCTTTCGTATATAAATCCATGCGAAATATCTGTGGAGTTTGAACCGCTCTCAATGCGTTTCTGCTTAGATTTTTTTCGATTTTTCCATCAACATCAACGATTTTAACTGTATCCGTAACCGCTGCGGATGCCGTAGCCGCGCCATACACAGTCGCATCGTGCAAAACATCTGAAATCATGCGTTCTGTCACAAAGCATCGCGCCGCATCGTGAATTGCGATAAACTCTGTTTTCTCATCCGCCATCTTAAATCCGGAGAAAGCAGATTCCAAGCGCGTCGAGCCTCCGACAACAATAGCCTTAACCTTCTTAAAATCACTAAGCTCTGCTCGCGCAAACTCTATTTCATCTTCGCGCGAGACGACTATTACAGACGTAATCTCCTCGCACCTTTCAAATACACCGACAGAACGGCGCAAAACGCTCTCACCGCCAAGAAGAAGCTTCTGCTTGGTTGTATTAAGATTCATTCGGCTGCCGCTGCCGGCAGCAAGAATAATTGCCGTGACGTATTTTTTCATATATACGGCCTTTCTGTGAAATGAAAATTGATGTGCCCTACTTTCTGTAATAGACAAAATGAACAGTTATCGTACGCACGGTGTCTCCGTTTAAGGCGTCCGGACCTTTAATCACAACTCCATCGCCGCTCATGAGATTGCTGGCCTCAAGGTCACGTACGTTGCAGGAAAAAAGCCGCTCCCCTGAGGAGTCCACGATAAAATTATCACCGTGTAAACAAAGCGATCCGCCTCTTCCGATCACGTCCTCGTTTCCGTTTCTGTGTTCGGTTACGTATCTTATCGCCTTGCCGTGCAGAGATTTTGCACGCTCAAGCCTGAATGCGTATGAATTCGTGTTTTGTTCAAGTCCAAACAGTTTTCTGAAAAAAGACATATTCATTGCACCTCGAGTAAACTAATGCTATTTTACCATAAAGTAAGCAAAAATGGAAGACCTTTTACTGTTTTTTAATAGAAATAAAGAAAATTTGAAAAAAATTTGATTTTTTTTACAAAAACTATTGATTTTAGGAAAAAAGTGTATTATAATAATATCAAAGTGGGTCGAAGTGGGGCATTTTACCACAAAACACTCGTAAACACCCACAAAAGAACACAAGGAGGTAGGACATGTCATTCGTCGGTACGTACAATCATTCCCTCGATGCTAAAAACCGTGTATTCGTGCCCTCCAAGTTCCGTGAAGAGCTTGGCGAGGAATTTTACATAACCAGAAAATTTGACGCTTACCTCTCGATATACACTGCTGAGGACTGGGAAGCATACGTTGAAAAAATTTCAAAGCTCCCCGAAGCAGATGCTGATGAGTTTCAGGATTTTATCCTCGGCGCGGCACAGAAGTGTGTTCCCGATTCCAGCGGCAGAATCATTCTTGACGAAAGGCTTTTAAAGCACGCCAAAATAGAAAAGAATATATCCTTTGTCGGCGCAGGAAAGCAAATTCGCGTTTGGGCAGAGGAAGTCTGGAACGAGCGTGAGAAAAACAGAGATTACGACAAGATGCGCGAAATTATGCGTCAATACGGACTCTGATTTGAAAGGATGCGGATATGTCGGATATATCATTCTCACATACTTCAGTACTACTCTGGGAATGTATTGAAGCACTCAATATAAGAGACGGATATACCTACGTTGACTGTACCGCCGGTGGCGGAGGACATTCGCTGGAGATTGCAAAGCGAATGGGCAAAAACTCAAGGCTGATATGCTTTGACCGAGATAAAGCGGCTATTGCTGCCGCAAGTCAGCGTTTAAAGGACTATCTTAATCAGGTTACATTCATAAACGACAACTTCTCTTCCCTTGAAAACGTACTCAGGGACATGCATATTGACAATTTGGGGGGCGTTCTTGCCGACCTTGGCTGCAGCTCATTTCAATTTGATACTCCAAGCCGCGGTTTCAGCTATATGCACGACGCCGAGCTTGATATGCGTATGGATACCGACTCACCGATAACCGCGTATAAAGTAGTAAACGAATACAGCGAGTCAGAATTAAGAAGAATACTTTATGAATACGGCGAGGAGCGATTTGCACCGCAAATAGCCGCCGAAATCTGCCGAAGAAGAATTGAAAAGCCCATAGAAACCACCTTTGAGCTTACAGATATAATAAAATCAAAAATTCCCAAGTTTTCCAGAATAGACGGACCTCATCCCGCAAAGCGAACCTTCCAGGCAATAAGAATCGAGGTCAACGGCGAGCTTGATGCAATAGAGCCTCTGATTAAGAGCGCGGCAAAATCACTCGTCAGTAGCGGAAGAATTGCGATAATATCCTTCCATTCACTGGAAGACAGAATCGTTAAACAGTCTTACCGTTCTCTTGCAAGCGGCTGTATGTGTCCGCGAGACTTTCCCGTTTGCGTATGCAACAGAAAGCCCCTAATAAAAGAACTTACAAAAAAACCGATACTGCCATCTGATACAGAGCTTAGTGAAAACCCCCGTTCAAGGAGTGCGAAGCTCAGGATAGCAGAAAAAATATAAGGAGATAAGAAAAATGAACACCTCTAACGTATATGAGTCATTATATAATAATATGAAGAATAGATTCACCGTAGTTAACGATAACTGCGAATATACTCTTGGCGAATATATGCTTATGAAAGCCGGTCAGAAAAAAGAAACCTCATCCCTGCCCGTCGTTAGAAAGAATTCTGCAGGAACAACTGCTATAACAACGGTGTTCAAGTATGTTAATGATAAACTCACCTTGAAAGCTCCGCCGCAAAAGGACAAGGTTATCAGAAGATTTCCCTTCCGCACCTCTTTTGCTGCCGTTCTTTCCGCAGTAGTTGCGTGTACGCTCGTAATTTCATACGGCTCGGCAACACTCAGATCCGGCAGTACTCTCCCCCCCTCAACTGCAGAGGTTAACGAAGAGATTATTGATGAACCGATAACCGACACCTTTAACGCTGAAAATTAATTTGTTTCTCATATTTCTCACTTCTTATAAATAGGATATAGCGATAGCTTAAGTGGCTGTCGCTATATTTTTTTGTTTTGGAGCAAAATATGAAGAATAATAAAATAAAAGGACAAAACACGATAGTTGCAACAAGAAAACGAATCACCCTTATTTGTATTGCCCTTTTAACATTTCTCTCTTATCTGCTTCTTAACCTCATAAAGCTGCAGGTAGTCGGTCACGATTATTATAAAAACAAGGTTTACGACCAGATAACCACAACGACACCGCTGCGCGCAAACCGAGGTAAGATATACGACACAAATATGAATCTTCTCGCCGCAACAAGCACCGAGTGGAGAATATTTGTGTCAACCCGAGATATCAAAAAAGCCGAAAAAGAAAGCGGAATCAAGTATTCTAAAATAATTTCATCCGGACTTGCGGCTATACTCGGCTTATCTAGCGCGGATTTAGAAAAGAAAATAGTGTCTACAAATCAGCTTGACGTTACGGTAAAAAAATCCGTGTCCGAAAGTGACTACGTCAAGGTTTTGGATTTTATAAGAAAAAATTCGCTTTTCGGACTTGTTTTTACAGAAGCCCACAGCTCGAGGTATTACCCGGAAGAAACACTTGCGGCACACGTGCTTGGGTTTACCGGAAGCGACAATCAAGGACTTTACGGGCTTGAATATTATTATGAGGATATCCTACGGGGAACAGACGGTTATTATCTTTACGCCAAAGATGCTAACGGTAATGCACTCGACACGGAATATTCAACCTATATTCCCTCATCAGACGGATACAGTCTTGTAACAACCATAGATTCCTATATACAAACAGAGCTTGAAAGCCAGCTCGAAACGATACTTGTAAATCACTCGGTAGAAAACCGAGTTACCGGAATAGTTATGGATACTTCAACAGGTGCAATACTTGCAATGGCGACCTCTTCCCCGTTCAATCCGAACTCACCGTACGTGCTCGACGATATATCACTTGAAAAGCTCGCTTCGTGCGGCTATTCCGAATCAAGTGATGAATATAAAAGTTATAAACGCGCGCTTATGGAAACAATGTGGTCAAACAAAGCCGTCAGCGAAACCTACGAACCGGGTTCAACCTTCAAAATAATTACGGTTGCGACAGCGCTCGAAACGGGCAAGGCGACCGTCAACGATAGATTTTCTTGCGCCGGATACTACAAGGTTGGGGGCTGGCGCATAAAATGCCATAAGGTTACCGGACACGGCTCGGGATTTAATCTTGCCTACGGTCTTCAAATGTCATGCAACCCCACAATGATGCAGCTTGCTGAAAGAATCGGAGCTGAGAATTTTTATTCCTATATAGAAAAATTCGGATATTTTGAAAAAAGCGGAATAGATTTACCGAGCGAGGCGTCCACTATATTTCACAAGCCGGAAAACATAGGAACAACCGAGCTTGCCACAATTTCATTCGGTCAGCGCTTCAAGGTATCGGTAATAAATCATCTGACGGCAATCGCAGCAGTTGCAAACGGTGGGAAGCTTGTAACTCCATACGTAGTAGAAAAAATAATTGACAAAGACGGAAATATAATATCAGAGCATATTACAGAAGAAAAACGGCAGGTAATATCCGAAAATACAGCATCATTACTTGCATCTATACTTGAAGAGGGAGTAAGCGGAGACGGCGGCGCAAAAAATGCGCGCGTTGACGGATATAAGGTAGCAGCAAAGACCGGCACTTCGGAAAAATTCGATGTGCTTGATGCAAACGGAAACTCATACCTACGAATCGGATCTACCGTCGCTTTTGCACCGTCGGATGAATCGGGAATCGCCGTAATTATAGTTGTTGACGAGCCTACAAGCGCTGTAAAATACGGCAGTTTTGTAGCAGCGCCGTACGTATCGGCTCTTCTCACAAAAATACTCCCCTATCTTGAATACGAATCAAGCGAGGAAAAAATAAACCGTGAGGTTGATAACTACGTCGGATTAAAAACCGCAGATGCCGTCTCAAAGATCAAAGAGGCCGGATTTGAATACGAAATCATAGGAGACGGAGATACGGTTCTCTCGCAAACGCCGAGTATGGATGACGTTATCAGTACGAAGCACTCAAAAATAATTCTATATACCACTCACGAAACCGAAATGACGGTTGTACCAAACCTTGTCGGAAAAAGCATCGACGAAGCGGCGCGCTTGGCCATAAATTCAGGTCTTAATATCTCCATATCAGGCTCTGCTGACGGAGGCACTGTCGTATATCAATCATTGCCTATGGGAGCGTCAGTCAAGAAAGGCGAGGTTATAAAGCTTAAAACAATGATTACCGATTTTGAGGATTAGCGAAAAATGAAATTATTCGAACTTATTAAAAAAGAAGAATATACCGTAGATAAAGATATTGAAAATGTAGAGATTGACAGTATTACCACGACGCCAAGCAAAATAGGCCCGCAGACACTGTTTGTTCTGCTCAAAAGCATAAGCTTTGACGTCAACAATATAATAGAATACGTAATCAACCGAAGACCCGCCGCTATAATATGCGACTATGATATTTCATTTAATTCCGAAAGCATTCCGATACTGAGATGTGAAAGCACACGGAAAGCTCTTCCCTATATTTATTCGGCGTATTACGGTATCAAGTATGAAAAAATGAGGTTTTGCGCGGTAACCGGCACCAACGGAAAGACGACGACCGCCACTATGCTCTCGCACATTCTCGTCCATTCAGGCTTTAGGGTCGGATTTATCGGCACGGGAAAAATCACAGTAAATAATAAAACGATAACCGACAGCAAGTATTCGATGACAACTCCCGACCCGGAGTTGCTCTATTATGCCATAAAGGAAATGGAAAATGCAGGTTGCGAATACGTAGTTATGGAAGTTTCAAGTCACGCTCTCCATTTTGAAAAGGTAGCTCCAATCCCCTTTGAAATTTCAATCTTCACCAACCTTTCGCCCGAGCACCTCGACTTACATCGGGATATGGATAATTACTTTAGAACAAAAATGAAGCTTTTTTCATCAACAAAGGTCGGCATATTCAATACAGACGATGAATACTCAAAAAGAGCATGTCACGAAGCATCTTGTGAGAAAATAAAAACAGGAATCCTCTCTTCTGCGGATATAACCGCTAAAGACATAACCTTGAATGGACTTTCGGGTTCAGAATACATATACTCCGAGAACGGCTGTTTATTTAAGATAAAACTTTGTATCGGCGGAAAATACAATATATATAATTCAATGATGGCAACCGCCGCAGCCATTCGTCTTGGCGTAAAGCCTTCTATGGCCAAAGAAGCTCTTGCGAAGCTCGAGTTAATTGACGGAAGACTTGAAATTTTAAAAGATGACGTAACGGTAATAATCGATTATGCGCATACCGAAGAAGCATTTTTAAACTTGCTAAAAACAGTAAATGCGGCAAAAAACAAAGAGCAGAATGTAATTACAGTCTTTGGGTGTGGTGGAAACAGAGACTCGTCCAAGCGTCCAAAAATGGCCAGGGTCGCTGAAAAATATTCGGATTTTGTTATAGTAACGACAGATAATTCAAGGGCTGAATCCGAATCGAAAATCATAAAGGATATCCTCGCGGGATTTCATTCTGAGAATCAGAGAAAAATTATCACCTCTCGCAAATCGGCAATCGAATATGCAATTTTGACGGCAAAGCGCGGTGACATAATTACGGTAATAGGAAAAGGTCACGAGCGGTATAATATAGACAAAAACGGTTATTCTGATTTTGATGAAAGAGCTATTATTAAGAACGCTTTGAGGAAAAGAAAGCAGATTTATGAGAATAATACCTGAACTGAAAATTACACTCGGCGAAATTGCTTCTCTCTTTGAACTTTCCGAAGTAAAAAATGTAAATGCCGAAGTTTCGGCATTTACCACCGATTCGCGAGAGGTAAAAGAGGGAGATGTTTTTGTCGCATTAAAAGGCGAGAGGCGAAGCGGCGAAGACTACATTAGTGAGGCTCGGGCAAAGGGCGCTTACATTATTTCATCGGAAAGTCAGCGTGCCAATTTTAAGGTGGAGAACACTTACCACGCCCTTTTACGCATTGCTTCGTTTTATAAGGGAAAATTAAAAAAGCTCAAGTCTACAGTAGGGATAACCGGAAGCGTCGGAAAAACAACCGCGAAGAACATTGTTGCAAAAATGCTTTCTCAAAAATATCAAGTTCATGCAACAGAGAAAAACTATAATAATTTTCTCGGTCTTTCCCACACTATTCTTACCGCACCGTCAGACACTGAAATTATTGTCGCCGAGATTGGTATGAACCACTTAGGCGAAATTGAGATGCTCTCACGCGCGCTGCGCCCAAATATTTCGGTTATCACAAATATCGGAACTGCTCACGTCGGTATGCTGGGCAACCGCAAACGAATTGCAGAGGCAAAGCTCGAAATTCTTAAAGGAATGTCAGTTCCGACGGTAATTGTTCCCTATGAAGAAATTCTTCTGAAGGATGCTCCGGGAAGCTATACCTATTCAACCGAAAACAAATCTGCCGATTGCTTTATACTTCCCAAAGAAGAGCTCTCTTCCGGCTCTAAATTCGAGGTACGAACAGGAAAATGGTCTATTCCCGAAAACAGCACTGTACTTCCCGGCCGACATATTCTAAGCTCCATTGCAATCGGTGTGTCGGTTATGGACATTCTAGACTATAGCATGAGTGATGTCAGAGGAGCATTAACGATGCTCTCTCCCGACTTAATACGTGCCAAAGAATATGATATCGGAAAAATATCCGTCTATGACGATACCTACAGCTCCTCGCCCGAAGCCATAATAGCGGTATTTAAGCTTTTGGCTCTCGATAAAAGCAGAACCAGAAGCTGTGTACTCGGTGATATGCTGGAGCTCGGAGAACACAGCGAGCAATTGCACTGTAAAATAGGTGAAGCTGTACACAGTTACGGTTTTAGTAGACTTTATACTTTTGGAAAACTCGCCCAAAAGATTGCCGACGCGGCAAAGCGCAGCGGTATGAAACCCGAAAATATATTCACAAATTGCGATTTAAGCGCTCCCGAAATAACCGCGGAGCAAATATTTAAAAGCTGCGAAGCCGGTGAAATTATATTATTTAAAGCATCACATGAAATAGATGCCGGGCGAATATGCGAATGTCTTAAAAGAAAAATGAAGTAAGAAAGGACGAAAACAAAATGCTGGATAAGTATTTTCCACTCTACGTTTTTGTGTTTATATTCACGTTTGCTTTCACGGCGGTATTTGAAAAGAAACTTATTCCAAGACTTTCAAAGCATGCGCGTCAACCGATTTACAGCGAGGGGCCGAAATGGCACATGAAGAAAAACGGAACCCCCACCATGGGAGGACTTGCGTTTCTCTTATCGTCATCATCAATTCTTTTCTGCTCTACTTTATTTTCGTTTTTATTTATTTCCAAAGAAATTGCAGTGTCTATATTTCTTTCTTTGATATTTGCTTTTTTCAACTCCGCGGTAGGAATTATTGACGACCTAAAAAAGCTTCACAGAAAGCAAAACAAAGGACTTACACCTATCCAAAAATTACTCTTACAGTTCCTTGCGGCAATTTTATTCCTTTTAGGCAGGCATTTTCTTTTAGGCGACGGCACCGAGCTTCTTTTTTCATTCGGTGTGATTGATATAGGATTTATTTATTATCCGCTCTCCGTGCTTCTGCTTCTCGGAATCGTAAATTGCGCAAACCTCACCGATGGAGTTGACGGACTTGCTTCATCTGTCGCCTTTGGAATAGGAGTTTCCCTATTTTACGTAGCCGCGGCGCTAAGTGTAGATACGGGCATTATAGCTTCCGCAATAATAGGTGCGTCGATAGGCTTTCTGATGTTTAATCTACACCCGGCAAAAATTTTTATGGGTGATACCGGCTCTCTCTTTTTCGGTGCTTTGATTGCAAGCTGCGGGTTCACTCTGAAAAATCCCTTTTTGTTTTTGTTTGTTTCGGGTGTCTACGTGATTGAAGGAATATCCGTAATCTTGCAGGTCCTCTCTTACAAAATCACGCATAAAAGGATATTCAAAATGGCGCCTATTCATCATCACCTTGAAAAATGCAATTGGCCAGAAAACCGAATATGCATAGTTGCCATTTTATTAACGTTTGTTTTGTCAATTCCTGCGTATATTTTTTATTTGCCATGAAAATATTTAATCCAATAGGCGACAAGCGTAAAAGCTCGCTTTTAATCAAAAACACACCTAAATGTGACCTGTTTTTTACTGTCACGGTTTTAATGCTCTCGCTTTACGGCACGGTTATGGTTTTCAGCGCGGGTTATGCATACGCATACGCGAGATACGATGACGGAGCATATTTTATGAAAAGACAGGTGGTTTGGTTGGCGCTAGGTCTTTTAATCATGCTTATCGCCTCATATATAAGGCCATCGTTTTATAAAAAGATAACGCCTATTCTTTATATTGCGACTTTAGCTCTGCTTCTGCTTGTTCTCGTTATCGGAATGGTTGGAAACGGCGCTAAACGGTGGATTTCTATTGGCCCGCTCACTTTACAACCCTCGGAGATCGCAAAAATCACAATCATATTGATGCTATCGAAATATTTTACAGACTATGAGGACCGAGCTTTGTCACAAAAAAACAAGAGAAACGTTTTTCTTTACGGAACGGTTTTTCCTATAATTCTGATGCTAATACCGATAGTCCTTGTAATGCTTCAAAAGCATCTGTCTTGTATAATAATTCTGGGTGCAATAGGCCTTTTGATGATAGTCGCGAGCGGTGCCAATCTAAAATACATATCATTTTTTTGCGGCGTAGGTGTTGCAGGCGTCAGCGCTTTGGCACTCTTCACGGATTATACCAAGGAACGAATTACGGTATGGAGAAATCCCGAGGCATATAAGCTGACAGGAGGATGGCAAACACTTCAAGGACTTATGGCTATAGGCTCGGGCGGCTTTTTCGGTGTGGGACTTGGAAACAGCGTAATGAAACACTGCTACGTTTCCGAGCCTGCGAATGATATGATTTTTGCAATTTTATGCGAGGAGTTAGGTTTCGTGGGCGCGTTTTTTGCCCTTTTCCTCTTCGCGCTTTTAGTATACAGAGGATACGTAATCTCGGTTAAAGCGGCAGACGTATTTTCAAGGCTTGTCGCCTTTGGTATAAGTTCAAAAATGGCGATTCAGGTTTTGCTTAACGTGGCCGTTGTCACAAACACAATTCCGAACACCGGAATTTCTCTTCCTTTTTTCAGCTACGGTGGCTCTTCACTAATAATGATTTTCTTTGAAATGGGCATACTTTTGTCAATATCAAGATATTCAAAAATTACGAAATAAGGAGAATCTGTCAGGATATGAGAGTAATATTTTCGGGCGGCGGGACAGCGGGACACGTGACGCCCGCAATAGCGATAGCGGAAGCACTGATCGAAAAAGAAAAAAACTGTGAAATACTTTTTATCGGTCGCGAGGGCGGAGAGGAAAACAAAGCGGTCGAAGACCGCGGATTCCCAATAGAAACACTACGAATTAAAGGTTTTGAGCGCAAAATAAATTTCACAAATATCAAAAACGTTTTTGTTGCGATAAATGCCTTGAACAAAGCAAAATCTATCATAAAGGACTTTTCTCCCGACGTTGTTATAGGTACCGGCGGTTATGTCTGCTGGCCGGTTTTAAAATCTGCGGCAAAGCTCGGCATTCCAACCGTTATACACGAATCAAACGCTTCGCCGGGTCTGGTCACAAAGCTCCTCGCACCAAAATGCTCCCGTGTGCTTCTAAACCTCAAGGGCTCGGAAAAGGAGTTTCGCAGAAAGGACAATATACGTATTGTAGGTAACCCTGTACGAGAGGATTTTTTCTCACTCAACAAAGGCACTGCCAGAAAAAAGCTCGGGATCAAGAAAAACGAATTTCTCATTTGTTCCTTCGGCGGAAGCGGCGGCGCGGAAAAACTGAACGAAATTATGATAGAACTGATGTATTCCCACTCTACCAAAAACAAACGGTTAAAACACGTACATTCGGCAGGAAAACGGTATTTTGACGAAATAAAAAAAGCTCATCCCGAGCTGACGCGAGGATATAATGGATGTCTTATTAAGCCATATATTGATGATATGCCGTCATATATTCTTGCAGCAGATATCGTAATTTCCAGATGCGGAGCCATGACACTGGCAGAACTAAGTGCGGCCGGCTCTGTCGCGATACTCATCCCCTCGCCAAACGTAACCAATAACCATCAGTATAAAAACGCCCTTTTGGCAACAGAGAATTCTGCCGCTGTGATGATAGAAGAAAAGAATTTAAATCTCAGGCGTATTTTAGACGAAATCAAACGGCTTGAGTCAGACTCGGCAACAAGGAAAACTTTATCCGAAAACATGACGTTACTATGCAACAGAAACTCCAAAAACGACATCGCTGACGAAATTATCAATTTGACGAAAAAATAGTTTCTGCCACGGAATATCGCAAGAAAATAAAGTTGTTTTTGTCGAACAAATGACAGCCTTTGTCTTTCTGCCACACATTTTAACGTTTTTTAAGAGAAAAACTGATAACAAAGTGTGAATTAGAAAAAAACTGTTGCAATTATTCCCGTTTCAATATATAATATTTATGTATAATACTATATACAAATATAAAATATTTTCAAATATAACTATTTGATATGGAGGACTGAAACGTGGAATTTGATTTTGAACAGGCATACGACAGTGGCGTTAATATAAAAGTTATCGGTGTAGGCGGCGGCGGAAACAATGCTGTTAACCGTATGATATCAACCAATATAAGAGGCGTGGAATTCATCGCTATGAATACGGACAAGCAGGCTCTTAATACCTCTTGTGCGGCAAAAAAACTCGTTATCGGAGATAAAATTACAAAGGGCCTTGGCGCAGGCTCCAATCCCGAAGTGGGAAAAAGAAGCGCCGAGGAATCCATTGAGAGCATCCGCGAAATTCTCGACGGTGCAGATATGGTATTTATCACCGCCGGAATGGGCGGAGGAACCGGTACGGGTGCTGCTCCCATAGTTGCAAAAGCTGCTCACGAAATGGGAATTTTGACAGTCGGTATCGTTACCAAGCCCTTCTCGTTTGAAGGTATAAAGAGATACAGACAGGCAGAAGCCGGAATCGCTGAGCTCTCAAAATACGTTGACTCGCTTATAGTTATCCCCAACGAGCGTTTGAAGCAGGTTGAGGATACCCACATTACCCTCGCGAATGCATTCGAAATTGCCGATGACGTTCTTCGCCGCGGTGTGCAGTCAGTATCCGAGCTTATCAACGTTCCCGGATTCATAAACCTTGACTTTGCAGACGTTACCACTATTATGAAGAATGCCGGATATGCTCACATGGGTGTCGGTGCGGCTAAAGGCTCCGACAAGGCTCAGCTTGCTTCTATGGCGGCAATATCCTCTCCCCTGCTCGAAACCAGCATTTCTGGTGCAATGGGTGTTCTCGTATGCATAACAGCATCTCAGGATATTCAGCTTGATGAGGTTAACCTCGCTTCTCAGCTTATTCAAGAGGAAGCTCATCCCGATGCTACAATTATTTGGGGCGCGACGCTTGACCCGTCACTCGAGGACGAGATGAGAGTTACCATTATAGCTACCGGATTTTCTCAGCCCGTTAACAAGATAGCTAATTTGGTTAAGGATTCAGAGGCTGCCCCCAAGACTCAGACTCCCGCAGTTGAACAGCCCGAGGCTATAGCTCCCGTGGTTGAGGAGGTTGCCAACGAAGCCCTTGCAACCGCATCTGACAGTGCGCCAGTAGCCGAGGACAAGCCGGAAACAATCGTCAACGTCATCCGTACAAGAAGCACTCCCAAGGAGTCAGCTTCGGATTATGACAACCTTTTCGCAAACATAAAAAGACCTAATTTCAAGTAATAAGTAAACATAGAAAAAGAAGACCGATATCAGCTCGGCCTTCTTTTTCTTTTTCAAAAATACATTTTTCCGTCATGTGTAAAAAGCAACAAAAAAGCAAGTATATATTTTTCCGTTGTGCCATTTTTGAATACTTTCGCACATTTTTAAGTGTTTTTCTGCCTTTTTACCCGCTAAATATCGGATTTGTATACTTTTTTCGTTGAAAGATTTCAACATTTTATTTTCCTCTTTAAGTTTTCAACACTTTTCAACATCCCTTTTCGGTTCTAAAAACATTTATTAACCGATACGATGTTTGGAAACGGAAATGTATATTTTGCAAAAAAATCCTGCCCCCTCAAACGAGGAAGCAGGATTTTGATTTTCTATTTTGTGATTACAGAAAATAAACAACTACTCCGAGAACGACCGCTAAAAGCATAACGAATGCAAGACCGCCCGCTATTACCCTTGTAGTCAAAGACACCGTTTTTTTCTCTTGCTTTTTCATTTTTTAGTCTCCTTATTACTTTTAGATTGTTGCTTACTTTCGTAAAGCTTTGCGAGCTGTGAGGTTATATTTTTGCCGTTAATTCGCGACTTGGCAGGTATGAAAGCATTTATTCTCGCAAGTCCCTTGGACACACTGTCAATCGGTGAAGACGGCATTGTTACCGAGATTCCGAACACCTTCTCTATCATAGTGTCAAGACCGTATATCTGCGCACCGCCGCCGGTCAGTATGATACCGTTTTCAAAAATATCCTCGACGCACTCAATCGGTATTTTTTTCACTGCATTAGCAATCGTCTCGAGCAACTTTTTAAGCGGCTGTTCAAAAACGCCTACTATATCCTCAGTGGAAAGGCTCATTTTTACTCGGCTGCCCGTAAGTGAAAGAGTTCCTTCGATGTCTATGCTTTCTGACGGCCTTCCCTGCCATACAGCGCCCAAAGACTCCTTTATAGTACGCGCTATAAGAAGAGAAACGGTCATATCGCCCTGCTCAAAAATAAACTGCTTGACGGCCTTATCAAAGTCCTCTCCGCCAATAAGCTCGCGAATGCTGAACAGAATGTTTCCTTTATGTACTACGGCTATTTCGGTTGCGACCGCTCCGATATTTACGGACACTGCACTTATTGACGGTGAATACCCCGCTCCGATAAGCGCCGCTATTGCGGGCGTTACAGAGCACGACTCGGATACACCTGCCTGACTCAGCATCTTAAATATCTCCGACTCCTGTTTGGGAATAAAATCGGATGGCAAAGCTATCACACAGCGAATTTTATCCGCACCCTCAACCGCGCTTACAGCGTGCTTTATAATCTCTCTTGTTAAATCAGATGAATAAAGCAGTCCGTTTTTAAACGGGCGCACGAGCATTCCACCGGTAGCATCCCCCTCGGATAGCGCTGCGCGAGCACCTACGGAAATAACCTGGCGCGTATTTTTATCGACAAGCACAACCGAGGGCTCTCGGTAGACTTCGGCCGTAACGTTACTGATTGTAAGATTTGCATATCCAAGGTCAAGACCGATTTTAGTAGTCATAACGCGCTCCTTTCCGTAGTAGTTTTCCCTATTTTTATATTATACTATAACGTCCCACAAATTTCAAGTATATTTTAAAATTAACAAGACTTTAGAGCAGAAATGCGTTCTTTTAAAGTGGTATACCGCAAAATTTCTCTGTCGTTATCCACCATTTTTTTCGGTATATCGCGCCGTCCGACTACGATTACCATTCTCTTTGCACGAGTTACCGCAGTATAAAGAAGGTTTCTTGTCATAAGCATTGGCGCGCACTGATATGACGGAATTATGACAACCGGATACTCGCTTCCCTGACTTTTATGTACGGTTATTGCGTACGCAAGCTCAAGGTCCTCAAGCAAATCAAAATCGTACTGAACGGTTTTATCGTCAAAGCGAACAGTCATCGTGCTCTCATTGCAGTTTATGCTGTCAATGACACCTATATCACCGTTGAAAATGCCGTTACCTACGTAACCGTTCTTTTCCCATTCGATGTCATAATTATTTACGGTTTGCATTACTCGGTCGCCCTCGCGAAAAACAGTGCCGTGGCTCAGTTTTTCCTTTTTGAACTTAGCGGGAGGATTTATGCGAGCCTGAAGTTCAAGATTTAAGAGCTCGACGCCGCCCGAACCCTTTTTAGACGGTGTTATTACCTGTATTTCGTTTTTGATATGCGCGCCGTACCTTTTAGGCAGACGCTCGGTTATCAGAGAAGAAATTGTGCCTTTAATGTCACCTTCAAATTCCCTGTTTACAAAGAAGAAATCGTTATCGGTAACGTTGAGCAACGGCTCTTCTCCCCTGTTTATTCTGTGCGCATTGGTAACTATCAAACTTTCGCCGGACTGACGGAAAATGTCGGTAAGGCGGACAATTTTAATTTTCTCGCTGGCTATCAGGTCGGCAAAAACATTTCCTGCCCCCACACTCGGAAGCTGGTCGGCATCGCCGATCAGTATAAGTCTTGAGCCCCTCTTCATAGCACGAAGAAGCGCCGCAGTAAGCGAGAGATCCATCATAGAAGTCTCGTCTACAATCACAACTCTCTCATCAAGCGGATGCCTTTCGTCACGTCCGAAGCGGCTCTTACGCTCACGGGTAATTTCCATTTCAAGCATTCTGTGAACGGTTTTTGCCTCTCTCGCGGTTGTTTCGCCAAGACGCTTTGCCGCTCTGCCTGTAGGCGCGGCCAGGGCGCATTTCATTCCAAGCGAGTCAAATATTTCTATGAGCGCCTTTACTACGGTTGTCTTACCCGTTCCGGGACCGCCGGTGAGTATCATAACTCCGTTTCTCAGCGCCTCATATATAGCTTCCTTCTGCATACGGGCATATTCTATACCCAGCCTTAATTCAAGCTTCTCTACGAGCAACCCTACGTCAGCCCGAGAAAAACTCGAAGCACCAAGATCGAGTTCCAAAAGCCGCTCGGATATATACTCTTCTGCCTCGAAAATCTCGTTTGTCATAACGAAATTTACTCCGTCTTTGGAATATGAGCTCAGAGACCCGTCTTTGCAAAAATCCAAAAGCATCTCTTGTATTACAGCGATGTCAGCCTCAACAAGCTCCGATGTTTCTTTAGTGAGAATAGACATTGGAAGGCAGGTATGACCGTGAGTTACGGCATTATAAGATAAGAGGTACTTCGCCGCGCTTAATATTCTTATAGGATCAAGCGGCGAAAAAGACAAGGTTTTTGCAAATGCATCTATTTTCTTGAATGAAATTCCGTATTCCTCATCGCAAAGCACATACGGATTTTCTTTAATAATCGATGCAGCACCTGCACCAAGCCTCTTGTATGCGCGTGTAGCCTCAGAGGTGGCGATATAATCCTTGCAAAGCATCATAATGTCGCGCAGACCCGCTTGCTCACGGAATGCAGAGGATATGGCCGCCGCCTTCTTCATAGTGATGCCCTGAATATCCGAGAGCCATTCCGGGTGATTTTCTATTACATCAAAGCTATCAGCCCGAAATCTGTTAACGATTCGAAGCGCGGTTGCAGGTCCAACACCTTTTATTGCTCCCGAGGAAAGATAACGGATTATTCCCTCCTCATCGCTTGGCAGACTCTTTTCATACTCCTCAAATCCAAACTGCTTTCCAAAGTCCTTATGATAAGACCACGAGCCTCTTAAAATCAGCTTTTCACCCTCGCACGTCACGGGAATAACTCCAACCGCCGTTATAAGCTCGTTTTCGGGAGTGGCAATCTCCAAAACGGTATAATCGTTGTTCTCGTTGCGGTATACCACGTTTTCAACCGTGCCGCTTACCGTCTCGTATGTACGAATACTGTCCATAAAGAAAGCCCTCCTAACTTTTTTATATATTATAGCAAATTATCGTCTTCAATACAAGGCTAAAACTAAAAAAGCAGGTAAAATACCTGCTTTTTTAAAATCAAATGCAAAGAGATTTAAGCTCGTCAGCTATATCGCAAATCTCCCACTTGACAGCAAGGTCCTCACGTCCCATATGACCGTAAGCGGCAAGCTCTTTATATATAGGCTTTCTAAGGTCGAATTTTTTGATAATAGCCGCAGGACGAAGATCAACAAGCTTCTCAACAGCAGCACTGATTTTCGCCTCGTCCACGGTAGACGTACCAAAGGTATCAATCATAACCGATACCGGACGTGCAATACCTATCGCGTATGCAATCTGAACCTCGCACTTCTCTGCAAGGCCTGCTTTTACAATATTCTTTGCAACGTATCTTGCGGCATAAGAAGCGCTGCGGTCAACCTTTGTCGGATCTTTGCCCGAAAAAGCTCCGCCGCCGTGTCTTGAATATCCGCCGTAAGTATCAACTATTATCTTTCTGCCCGTAAGACCGGTATCACCCTGAGGACCGCCGATGACAAATCTTCCTGTCGGATTAACGTATATATTCATCTTTCCGTCGATAAGCTCTCTAGGAATAACAGGCAAAATTACGTTTTCAATTATATCCTTACGGATAGTAGCCGAATCGATTTCGGGGCTGTGCTGAGAGGACACAACCACCGTATCAACCCTCTTCGGCTCACCGTCTATGTATTCAACTGTAACCTGTGTTTTTCCGTCGGGGCGAAGATAAGAAAGCTTGCCCGATTTTCTGACCTCGGTGAGCTTCTTCGCAAGACGGTGGGAAAGAGAAATGGGAAGAGGCATAAGCTCGGGGGTTTCATTGCAGGCATATCCGAACATAAGTCCCTGGTCGCCGGCTCCCGTATCAAGCTCATCGGTCATATCACCGTCCTTGGCTTCAAGGCACTTGTCAACTCCAAGTGCGATATCAGCGCTCTGCTCATGTATCGAGCTAAGCACAGCGCAGGTGGTGGCATCAAAACCGTACTTTGCTCTGTCATAGCCGATTTCGCTTACGGTTTCGCGCACTATCTTTTGCACGTCAATCTTTGCCTTAGTAGTGATTTCTCCCATTACGGTAATTATACCCGTAGTAGCAAACGTCTCACAAGCGACACGGCTCTCCGGGTCCTGTGCAAGTATTTCATCAAGAATTGCATCTGAAACCTTGTCGCATATTTTGTCGGGATGTCCTTCGGTTACCGACTCCGAGGTAAATAAAACTTTTTTCATTTAAAAATCCTTTCTTTAGCCAAAGCAAACAAAAAAATCGAAAATCTCACCAAGAGATTCCCGAAGTTCAGACTCATACTCATCTGTCAGGAATTAGCACCTTGTAAAAATTACAGGTTGCCGGGTTTCACAGGGCCGGTCCCTCCGCCACTCTTGATAAGCAATATTAAATTACGTATGTCAGTATAACATATTTTTCAAAAAAAATCAATAGCTGTCGAAAAAATGTTTCAAAAAATAAAGGCGAGGATAATCCCCCGCCTTTAAGAATGCATTAAAGAACTATATGCTTCGGCAAACCGTTTTCGTACTCGACGTCAACCTCACCGATAATCAAGGGAGCGAGATAATCAAGACCCTTTTCGGTGATTCCGTTACCCGCTTCGTTAATGTAATCCTGCGGAACGCCGCGAACCTCGTTCGCAATAGTTGAAATATCGGCACAGTCTATGTAAGAAGAATAGGTCTCGCCGGGCTTACGGTTAATAGTCATCATAATTCCGGTTCTTCCCGAAACCGCTGCGGCAACACCGCCTTCGCCTACCGCGAGAGACTCGTCAATGTCGGTTTTAGAAAGAATATGGCCGGCACATCTCTGTGTAAGGCTGAGCTCCATGGAACGAACCTTGCATCCAAGCTTTTCCTTTACAAGCTCCTCAAGCACCTTACCTGCACCGGAAAGGCTCTTATGGCCAAATGCATCGGTTGCACCCTTGCCCTCACCGATATACTTTCCGTCGGCAAGTCTTATACCCTCTGAAACCGCAACGAGTACTGCGGGATGGTCCTCAAATATTTTTTCGATAGATGCGATGAATTCATCGGGGTCGAACGCGCGCTCGGGAAGATATATGAGGTCAACGCCAATTCCACCAGATACCTTCGTAAGTGCGGCAGACGCGGTAAGCCAACCTGCATCGCGTCCCATTATCTCAACGATAGTGACCGCCTTCATCTTGTAAACAGAAACGTCGCGAAGCACCTCTTTCATGGTAGTAGCCACAAATTTCGCGGCAGAACCGAATCCGGGAGTGTGGTCGGTAGCAACGAGGTCGTTATCGATTGTCTTAGGAAGACCTACTACGCGAATCTCATAATCGTGATTTTTTGCGTACTGTGAAAGCTTCATAACGGTATCCATAGAATCGTTACCGCCGATGTAGAAGAAGTATCTTATATCGTACTTTTTGAATATCTCAAGAAGCTTTGCATAGGTGGGCTCGTCAACCTCGTAGCTTTTGAGCTTTCTGCGGCAAGAGCCGAGTGCTGCTGCGGGAGTTGTGGAAAGAGTCTTTATCTTGCTCTCATCCGAAAAAATTTCGGTAAGGTCGATGAGGTCCTCGTTAAGAAATCCCTCAACACCGTTTCTCATACCGTACAAGGTTTTAATAACGCCGTCTTTCTTAGCTTTAAGCGCGCCCTTGATAACACCGGCAAGGGTTGCATTGATAGCTGCAGTGGGGCCGCCGGACTGACCGACTACTGCATTTCCACATAAAATAGCCATTGAAATTCTCCTGTATTTTTGTATTTCCACCCTATTATATCACAGCTGTTATGGTTTTTCAATCCTTGTCTGACAAAATTTATCAAGTTTACTTAAATTTAGGTGAGCGAGGGCGGTTTTAACGTATGCCTCCCTCTCAAACCCGTAGTCGAGAAAATATGCGTGCTCACACAGGTCAATTACAAAAACCGGATTTTTGAGCCTTAAAATAAGCCGTCCGTCTCCGATGCAAACTCCAACTCCGGCGCCAGAAGAAGAAATAAATAAAAAATCTCCACGCGCCGCCTTTACGTATTCGGAAACCTCGTAAAAGAATGATGCCTCGCTCCTGAATTGCGACTTTATAAGAGAAGAGCTGCCGTACCCCTTTCCAAAGGACTCAAAAAAAATGTCGTGGCACAGAATATTACATTTGAGAGTTAGAATTTCGTCCTTATCCCTGAGCCTCATTCCCGAAATTTCGCGCATATCCTTCCCCACTATCTTAGGTATGCTTTTTTCCAAAATAGAATATTTAAGACGTTCTTGCCGCAGATATTCCTTATGTAATTCATTAGCTCTGTCAGAAAGAAAATTAATATTCATCGCTATACCCCCCAAAAATAAAAAATCCTCTCCCACATATTATGCAGAAGAGGAATTTTTGCTTTATTTTGTTTTTCCGAGCAGTTCACTCTCGGAGAATGTATATTCGCTGTTACAGAATCGGCATACAGCGGTAAGCTCGCGAGGCTTTCCCTCAGCCTCCTGCTCGGAGAGCATATTTTCTATCTCCCCCTTGCCGAGAGAAATGATCTTCTCTTTCATTCGGCCGCGTGAACAATCACACTTGTAGGAGACCGTAAGGGTATCAAATATATCGTATGGTATATCTCGCATAGCTATATCCGCTATTGCGGTATTATCAGCACCGTTCTCTATGAGTCTTGATATATTGGAAAGGTCTATGGCATTGCGCTCTATGAGGTCAACCGTTGCATCATCCGGAAAAGGCATAACCTGAACCAAAACTCCGCCTGCAGCACGGCAGGAATAATCCTTATCCACAAGAACACCGAGCGAAAGGAGAGTCGGTATCTGCTCGCTTACTGCAAAATAAGAGGCAATATCCTCGGCAATTTCACCCGTGACTATTTCGGTTGTTCCGATCTGGGGCTCTTTTCCTCCCACGTCCTTCACTACCGAAAACGTACCGCGTCCGACTGCTGCTCCGACATCAAGCTTTCCGTTTGGCTTTTTGGGAGGATTTGCAAGGGGATTCTGAATATATCCCTTAACGTTTCCGAAGTAATCGGCAACCGCGATTATTTTACCTGCCTCGCCGTCACCGGAAAAACTCATTGTAAGAGTATCTCCCTTTTCGGGAAGCATTGTACCAACCATGGAAGCGGCGGTTATTGTTCTTCCGAGTGCTGCAGTGGCGGTCGGCGAGGTTTTGTGTGCTTTTATCATACCGTTTACCATTTCGGTTGAGTTAATTACAAGTATTCTTGCCGAGCCGTCGCGCGTCATACCGCGCAGTATTGTAGATTTTATTTCCTTTTGCACCTTGTTTACTCCTTTATGCATCTTGCGGCGATGTAAATTCTGTCGTCGCAGTCATCTCCTGTTTCAAAATCAAAATCTTTGTATGCACCGATGAACTCAAATCCGCATTCTCGAAGATGTTTTTTTATACTTCGCAGCGTGTACATTCTCTCGCGCTGAACATCATCGTATCTTTCGTATCTGCCGTCTTTTCCTTCTTCAAAAACCGTTATATAGAAGTCGCACATTTTGCTCTTTTTATTGTAATAATTTTGCCAGATGCAAACCTTGTTTTCATCCTCAAAAACGTAGCTGTTATCCGAATATACGGTTTCAAATTTATGTTTTCCGTTTACGTCAAATATAAAAAGTCCGTTCGGCACAAGATAATTATGTACGAGCTTAAAGCAATCGGTCAATTTCCCCGTGTCCCAAATGTGATTTATGCAGTCAAGGCAGGAAACTGTAACGTCAACCGTACCGTAAAGCTCAAACTCCGACATATCCTGGCAGAGCCACAGCATTTTTTCGCCGAAGCCTTGCTTTTCCGCGCTGAGTTTAGCAATATCAAGCATTTCAGGAGATGAATCGACTCCCGTCATATCATAACCGCGTCGGGCAAGCTCACATGTCATTCTTCCGGTTCCGCATCCAAGGTCAAGCACAAGCTCCGGAGTACCCGCCAAATATTCACGCTTTATGATTTTCTCAATAAAATCCGCCCATACGGAATAATCTATATCACGATTGACCGCATCGTAAAAGGGGGCTAACAGATCGTAAATCATACCATATCACCTTCTTCGGCAGGAATATATGCAGCCGATTAGAGTATCTTCGTAGATTATAATTTATGTGTAGTTGATTTTTTAAAAAAGAAAATCAACCGTGCTACCTTCGGTATCACCACGAAAATCGGGGATTTTCGCACATTCCTTGAAATATAGTCGTTCGCACTTGCTGGCAAGCCGACAGATGCGAACTTCGTATATTATAGCATAAAGCCGGAAGAATGTCAATCGTGCGTTACCATATAAATATAATTATTTTATAAAAACGTGTTTTTACTATTGACAAAGGAAAAAAAGTGTGATAGAATACTATATCGGTTCGGGTATTACCCGACGCCCCTTGCCGTCAGAGGACGGCCTAAAGACCATAAGGAGGTGTATCAAGATGGAAAAGAAGATTTGTTCTTACGAAACTCTCTTCGCTGTAAGCGGCAATCTCGCAGAAGACGATTGCAAGGCTCTCGTTGAGAAGTTTGTAAATCTTGTTAAGGAAAACGCATGTGACGTTGACGTTAACGAGTGGGGCAAGCGCAGATTCGCATATCCTATCAACTACGTTACCGAAGGATACTACGTTCTCGTTTCCTACAAGAGCAATCCGGACTTCCCTCAGGAGCTCGAGCGTCAGTTCGGCATCACTGAAGGCGTTCTTCGTTATATGACTACAACGAAGTGCGAGAAGTCTGCTCCCAAGGCTGAGCCCGCTGTAAGCGAGTCTGCTGAGGAAACCGTCGAGGTTGCAGAAGCAGCTGAGGCATAATTAAAATTTAAAAAAAGGCGGAATTATGGCAAGTTTCAACAAAGTTATACTCATCGGAAATATGACAGCCGCCCCCGAACTCAAGCAGACCGCCGGCGGCGTTTCTGTTTGCAGCTTTTCGATAGCGGTCAACCGTCGTTTTGCGAGAGCCGACCAGGGACAGCAGAACGTTGACTTCATCAACATCGTGACCTGGCGTCAGCAGGCTGAATTTGTCAGCCGCTATTTCAAAAAGGGCAACCCTATCCTTATATGCGGCCAGCTCCAGACAAGAAGCTGGAACGATACTCAGGGTCAGAAAAGGTATACAACCGAGGTAGTTGCGGACGAGGTTTCCTTCGTTGCATCTGCTGCACAGACCGCGGCACAGGGCTCATCCTCTGCTCCCGCAGGTACAGGCTATACCCCCGACGCTTACGGTGCGCCCACGTTTAACAGCGCTCCCGGCGCTGCTTTTGAAGAAATTCCCAATGACGGAGATCTTCCCTTCTAATAGGGCTTCGTCCTCCCCCGTTTGACTCACAACGGTAAGGAGCAATACAGAAACGTGAGTCGGAAAGGTTTATGGACTATTCAAATGGATAGAAACGATACTCAGCGTCCCTCCTTCCGTCCTATGCACAGAAGAAAGAAGGTTTGTATCTTCTGTCAGGACAAGGTAGCAGACATTGATTACAAGGATACCGCGAAGCTCAGAAAGTTCATTTCCGAGAGAGCAAAGATCCTTCCGAGACGTGTTTCCGGCACTTGCGCTCTTCACCAGAGACAGCTCACAGTAGCTATCAAGAGAGCTCGCCAGATGGCACTTCTTCCCTACATTTCTAACTAAAAGATTAAAAAACATTAAAGCACTCTGCCCAATAGGCAGAGTGCTTTTTTCACCCATTTAGGTTGACATTGCAAGGCTGATATGCTATACTTTAATTGTCAGTTGTAAATCAATTACTGCAGGACCTAGGTAGGACATATAAGTGCCGAAAGCTTTGAAAAATAAGGATTCAGTGCGTGTTTGGATTATTCACTCTTACCTACATATAAATCACATGAATTGAGGAATAAACAATGAGAAAAAAATTTCTGCTTTTTCTTTCACTGATTTTTACTTGTGCGATTGCTCTGGGACTTGTCTCATGTGACGACGGAAACGGCGGAGATAATCACAACCACGAATTAACTCATATTTCAGAGACTTCCCCAAGTTGCACCGAGAATGGCACTGTCGAGCATTGGTTATGCAACGCGTGTGGCAAAATCTTTTCCGACGAGCTTGCCGCAAACGAGATAACGAACACGGTTTTGCCGGCACATCATACGCTTGTTTTTAACCCCCAAATTACCCCCACCTGTACAGAAGACGGATTCAAGTCATACTGGAAATGCTCAGCATGCTCAACGAAATTCTCCGATGAGTCTGCCGGTAAGATAGCATATAATGTTTGGATTCCCGCCACGCACAGCTTTGTTGACGGTACTTGCGAGTCCTGTCAAGCGAACGGAACGCCGGAGCTTATATATGAATTATGCGGTGACACATATACGGTTACCGGTGTAAGCAACCGTAACCTTCTCGAAATAATTATACCTGCAACTCACAATGAGAAGCCTGTGGTCGCTATTGCCGGCGGAGCTTTCGATAACTGCAAAAGTCTTAGAAGCATAGAAATCGGCGAAAATATTACAGAGCTTGCCGAGAGCTTCCTCGATGGATGCGATAAGCTTGTGGAAATCGTCAACCGAACCGAAATGAGTAGTATTTCAACGACTCTTCCGAATAGCGTCGAATGGTCTAGTAACGAAGAGTCAGGACTTGAAATTTCCGATGGCTACTTATTCTACGTTGAAAGCGATAACAAAAGTTACCTTATTGATTATCTCGGCAGCGACAGCGATCTCGTGCTACCCGAAAATTTCGTTATTGAAGAAAAATACAGGATACTGCTTCCCGTGATGCTTTTAGCAGAGGATTTTGAGCAATCCATTCTTATTCCTTTATTAGAGCGTTTTGCTCTTGCAATGGAGGAGTATTGCTCCGAAAAATATTCGGACGTTAACTTCAGCTTCTTTGATAACCCGAGCTACGCCGCATACGAATACGAATGTATTTCCTATACCGAAGCGAGAAAATACTTGTCTGATATGAAGGCTGTATATCAGAGTGCATTTAAGATAACCTCTCCCGAATATAAGCAGCTCAACGCTTTCAGTACAGATATAAACAGGATAATGGCGGCGTATTCCGCTAAGATTCCTGCAAAGTATATAAACGCGAGCAACAATGATGCTCTTGAAGCTATGTACAAGGAATATCCCATAACCAAGAGCGGCAAGGCTATCTACGTTTATGCAGGAAGTGAGACATCGGCTGTCAAACGCGCAGTTGAAAGCATCATAAAGGAGGCTTGCCCCAACTATTCGTTCTCCTTTATGTACGAGCAGGAAAAGGCCTGCGGTTTCGACAGATTCTCCAATGATTATTATAGCGGTTACACTGTTATAGGCAAGGCTTTTTACGGTCGTGATGATATAACGAGCGTCACGGTTATAGACGGTGCCAAGCATATTGGATTTATGGCTTTCGCATATTGCAAAAACCTTAAAAGTGTTGCAATAAACTGCGGTACTATAGATATCGGAGCATTTGCGGCCTGTGAAAATCTCGAAAGTGTAACGTTGAATATAGCACTCACCGCCGACACAATATCTCCGGATTCATTCATTGATTGTAAAAAGCTTAAAACTTTAACCATAGGCAAAGACGTTGAAGAAATCGATCCTTATAGGAGTACTTATTACCTCACGATTGAGAATATTGAGGTGGATTCCGGCAACCAAAACTACTTGTCTATAGACGGAAATCTCTATAGTTCTGATGCCAAAACGATTATTCGCTACGCTCCCGGAAAAGCTAACGAAAGCTTTACTCTTCCAAGCACGGTCGAAACTGTTGGTAAGTATGCATTCTATAATTGCATAAGCCTCACGAGCATTGTGATCCCCGACAGTGTTGAAGCATTGGAAAGATTTGCATTTTTGGATTGCACAGAGCTTAAATCAATATTTATCCCCGCAAGCGTAAAAGTTATTAAAAGCGGTGCTTTTGCCGGATGCGAAAATGTAACGATTACAGTCGATTCCGAAAACGCAGTATATCACACAGACGGAAATTGCCTAATCATCACCGACAAAAAAATGTTGATTTTCGGAAATAAAAACAGTGTTATTCCAAACGACGGAAGCGTTACCGTTATTGTATCTTACGCATTTGCCCATTCCGAACTGTTAACCGAAATAACCATTCCCGGATCCGTCAAGTTTATTATGTACAGTGCATTCTATGATTCTGTAAATTTGATAAACATAAAGTTTGACCTTGAATATCCGTTTTATTTGGTAGAGTTGATTTACGAGATAGTAGATGGAGACTATGTGGAATCGTACAGAGCCGGCCATGCATTTAATAATGTTTATATGCTGGATTTATTGGATCTAAACAGTCTGTGCCGTGATTTTGATAACATAAATTCATATATGCAAATGGCTAGGGATTGGTATATGCAAAATAAAACATAGAGTACTTACCGGTGAAAACGACAAAGTGTTATAGCGCCGTGTCGGTGTAGCAAAAATACTTGTCGTTATGAGAAAAATTATTGGTACTACAATTTAAGGCGCTGAATCGCAAGGATTCGGCGCCTTTTTTTATTATAATTAGTGTGTTAAATCCTCAAAATAGCCGTGATATTTTATATCGACACTGCTATTCGGGAAAAGATACTTATAAAGCTCGGTACAGTAATCATCGGTCATTGATGCCATATAGTCAACGACTATCTGATTCGGCTCGGTTTCAATATACGGTGTTTTCGCAGCGTAGTGGTTTCCCGAAACAAAATCAACGTGATGCTTAAATACAGGCGAGGATTTGTCGCCCGCCTTTAAATCCGAGAGTAGCTTTTCGTAGAGATTTTGCATCATCGGCTTTACCGTTTCGTCGAGAACCTTGGAAATTCTCTCGGTCCTGTAAATCTGCTCGTAATTTACCTTTTTAGCCTCCTTCATTCCCATATAATGCTCTGCATCCATCATTATATACGGCTTTCCGTAGCTGTGCTCTATTATATTAACCTCAAGGTTGTTTATAATTTCAGCATTAATAGTTCCTATTCCTGCGTCTCCGAGCGAGGTATCGGAATCGATGAATTTAGCTCTTTTCGCATCCTGCCTGTCTTTACCGAGATAAGCTATAATATCACAAACTCGCACCACGCATCCTTCAAGAGTCGACGGCACAATCTTGATAATATTTTTCTCGTCAACATAACAGCTTTCGACCATTTTATCAAACGCATCAAAATCCGGCATCGTTGAGGGGCGGTATTCGTGCATCTCAAACTCACCGTTGTGTGTGATAATTCCGTCAAGCGTATCAAGTGTTATGTTTAACGGGAATATTCCGTCAAGCACACGCACGCTATGAACATTGTGGTTGAAATATCTTCCCGTTTCGGCGTGGAACACCTCGCTTATATAGCGCTCGCCCGCATGTCCGAACGGGGTATGACCGATGTCATGGCCAAGGGCAATTGCTTCGATAAGATCAAGGTTCAAATTAAGCACCGAGCCGATTGAGCGGGCAATTCTCGATACGAGCTGAACGTGGAGCGCACGCCTTGTAATATCGTCATTCTTATAAAAGGAAAAGACCTGTGTTTTATCTGTATATCTGTTATAATAGGGACTGTGCATAATTTTGTCAACGTCGCGGGCGTATGCCGGACGCCATACCGATTCCCTGTCATATGCGGGGTTGCGCCTTATGGCGTTTGCACTTTTAGCCGCAAAATTCGGTCTGGTTCCCTTTTCAATATCCTCTCGTATGCGTTCGAGAATTTCCGGAGACAGCTTTTCGTAGTTAGGCATTCATTTCTCCTAAATAAACATTATATTATATATAAAGTATATCATATACCGCCGAGTATTGTCAATATGACAAACAAAAAGACCTGCCGGGTTATGCAGGTCCTTGTTAATTATGCCATTTTATTAAACTTGAGAGTGAACTCAGACTTCTTGTGAGCTGCGTTGTTCTTGTGAAGAATGCCGTGAGCAACTGCCTGGTCAACCTTCTTAACAGCAAGTCTGTAAAGCTCGGAAGCAGCAGCCTTGTCACCTGCATCAACAGCAGCATTGAACTTCTTAATAGTGGTCTTGAGCTGGCTCTTAACCATCTGATTCTGAAGTGCCTTTGCCTGGTTAACAAGAATACGCTTTTTAGCCGACTTAATATTAGCCATTTTTTTCTCCTTTTAATTATGAGCGGAATTTACGCGAGGACAAGCTCGGCTGAGAGGGTCCGAAGAATATCTTCTTGCAATCTACCCGCCATTTCTTTTATACACCAAGAGATTTTAACATAGTTTTACAAAAAAATCAAGTCTTTTTTGAAATTTTGTTGGTATTTTTAAAATATTTTTATAAAATGCGCTAACACCCCTTGACAAAACAGAAAAAGTTTGTTATACTTGTAAAGTAATTTGCTTTACACCACGACTTTAAAATTGAGTGAGGCAGTTATGTTCCAAAAAAATATGAGAATTTCATATCTGCTTGATTTCTACGGTGACGCTCTTGATGAGCGCACAAGCTCTATTATGCAGGCGTACTACAACGACGACCTCTCGCTTTCGGAAATCGCGGATGGGGAGAATATTTCGCGTCAAGGGGTACGGCACATAATAAAAAAAGGCGAAGAGCAGCTTGAATTTTTTGAACTTAAGCTCGGCCTTGCCGCCCATTACGACGAGCTGAAGCTTATAGCTAATAGGCTCGAAACACTCAGGGAAAACGTAAAAATGCCAAAGGAAAGCGAGGAATTGATTTCCGAGGCAATCTCAACAATACTTAATAAAGGAATTTGATATGTTCCAAGGACTTACAGAAAAGCTTTCAAACGCTTTCAAAAGGTTTAGAGGCAGAGGTAAGCTTACCGAGGCAGACGTACGTGAGGGTATGCGCGAGGTAAAGCTCGCACTTCTCGAGGCCGACGTAAATTTTAAGGTTGTCAAGGAATTTACTAAGGCTGTAACCGAAAGAGCTGTCGGTCAAGAGGTGCTTGAAAGTCTTCTTCCCGACCAGCAAATAATCAAGATAGTAAACGAAGAGCTTATAAAGCTTATGGGCTCCGAGTCATCAAAAATTGAAATCAATCCCAAGCCTCCTACAGTCATTATGATGGTGGGTCTTCAGGGCGCGGGTAAAACCACACATGCCGCAAAAATTGCAAACACCTTCAAGCAAAAGGGCAAAAATCCTTTGCTCGTAGCCTGCGACGTATATCGACCTGCGGCAATCGACCAGTTGAAAATTGTCGGTGAAGCGGTTAAAATCCCCGTATTCTCAATGGGCGCAAAGCTCTCCCCCGTCGAAATTGCAAAGGCGGGCGTCGAGTTTGCCAAAAAGAACGGACACGATATGGTCTTTATCGATACGGCGGGACGACTTCACATCGATGAAGAGCTTATGGGTGAGCTTGTAAAAATCAAAGAATCAACGTCACCCACAGAAATTCTTCTCGTCGTTGATGCAATGACAGGTCAGGATGCCGTAAACGTTGCAAAATCCTTTAACGACCTGCTTGATATCACCGGTGTCGTTCTCTCGAAAATGGACGGTGACACTCGCGGCGGTGCTGCCCTTTCAGTACGCTACGTAACAGGAAAGCCTATCAAATTTATAGGCACAGGTGAAAAGCTTGATGCAATAGAGCTCTTCCACCCCGACAGAATGGCATCGCGTATTCTTGATATGGGAGATATTCTTTCACTCATTGAAAAGGCGGAGGCGGCATTCGACGAGAAAAGCGCCAAGGAGATGGAGAAGAAGTTCAGAGAGCAGACCTTCACTCTTGAGGATTTCCTCGCTCAGCTTTACCAAATCAAGAAGATGGGCAATATAAGTCAGCTTATCGGCATGCTTCCCGGTGTAAAAACCGGCGCACTCAAGGATGCTGAAATAGATGAGAATTATATGAAACAAATCGAAGCTATCATCCTTTCTATGACGAAGGAAGAGAGAACTCGTCCCGAACTTATAAACGGCTCACGAAGAAAGCGAATCGCCAAGGGCTCGGGAACAACAGTAGAAGACGTCAATAAGTTGCTTCGTCAGTTCGAGCAAATGAAAAAGACTATGAAGCAATTTACAAATATGGGCAAGCGCCGTTCCTTTGGCGGCATAAAGCTTCCCTTTTAATCGGTTATAATTAAAAAATTATAAAAATATTTTCAAACATTTTGGAGGACAAAAAAATGGCAGTAAAAATCAGACTTAAGAGAATGGGCGCAAAGAAGACCCCCTTCTACCGTGTAGTTGTAGCAGACGAGAGATCGCCCCGCGACGGAAAGTTCATCGAGGAAATCGGTTACTACAATCCCCTTACCGACCCCGCTGATATCAAAATCAATGCTGAGAAGGCTACCAAGTGGCTTGACAACGGCGCTCAGCCCACTGAAACCGTAAGAACTCTTCTCAAGAAGGCTGAAATCATTAAGTAATTAAAAAATCGGAAGGAAGCTTTCACATAACGTGAAAGATGGTAGCGCAAAATGGAACTGAAGCAAATACTTACAGACATAGCGCGTGCAATCGTTGATACTCCCGATGCCGTTTCCGTAGAGGAAAACGTTGACGGCGATAATGTCGAGCTTATTCTTACCGTTTCGGAAGATGACACGGGTATGGTCATTGGCCGTCACGGCAAGATTGCAAAGGCTATCAGACAGATAATGAAAGCCGCGGCTAATACGTGTGGAAAGCACGTAACTGTTGAAATCAGATAATCCTTATATCCTCGGTCTTTTTGCCCGAGGATATTTTTAAAAATCAGCGCAATGCGTATTGTAGGAGACCCGACGCTATGAAAAAATACATAATGGCTCTTGACCAAGGAACGACCAGCTCCCGCTGTATTCTTTTTGATCGCGAAGGCAAAATAGCAAGCATGGTTCAGCGAGAATTTCCTCAGATATTCCCCTCTGACGGTTGGGTCGAGCACGACCCGATGGCTATACTCTCGACAGAAGTAAGTGCCGCGACCGAGGCACTTATTAAAATCGGTGCAAGCTGGGATGATATTTTGGGAATAGGAATAACTAACCAACGCGAAACAACAGTGCTTTGGAACAGAAAAACCGGTATGCCTATTTACAATGCTATTGTATGGCAATGCAGAAGAACTGCAGATTATTGCCGTGAGCTTAAAGAAAAAGGATACGAGAGCTTTGTAAAAGAAAAGACAGGTCTTCTTTTAGACCCCTACTTCTCTGCAACTAAAATCAAATGGATACTCGACAACGTTGACGGCGCACGTGAGCTTGCCGAAAGAGGCGACATTTGTTTTGGAACTGTTGACAGCTGGCTTATATGGAACCTCACAGGCGGCAAAGTACATGCAACCGACTACTCGAACGCATCGAGAACTATGCTCTTCAATATCAAAGAGCTATGTTGGGACAAGGAGCTTCTTCAGCTCTTTGATATACCGAGCTCCATTCTTCCCGAGGTGTTACCTTCCTCATCTCTTTTCGGTTACACAGATGCAAAAATGCTCGGTGCCAAGGTACCTATTGCAGGTGTCGCGGGAGATCAGCAGGCTGCCCTTTTCGGTCAGTGCTGTTTTGACGGGGGCGACCTCAAAAACACATACGGAACCGGCGCGTTTTTGCTTATGAACACGGGAACGACGCCCTGTATTACAAAGGACGGGCTTCTGACTACTGTTGCCTGGGGTATTGGAAATCAAGTGTACTACGCGCTAGAGGGCTCGGTATTTGCATGCGGCGCCGCGATACAGTGGTTACGCGACGGTCTTCAGATAATCGACAGCGCAAAGGAGAGTGAGAGCGCTGCCGCTTCGGTCAGCGATTCGGGCGGAGTTTTTGTAGTTCCCGCCTTTCAGGGACTCGGTGCACCCTGGTGGGATCCGTACGCGAGAGGCATGATAATCGGCATAACTCGGGCAACCACAAAAAACCATGTTATAAGAGCAACACTTGAATCTATGGCATACCAGACATCCGACGTAATTGAGCTTATGGAAAGAGCCGCAGATATAAAGGTCAAGCTTCTGAAGGTTGACGGCGGAGCAAGTGCAAACAATCTTCTGCTTGATTTTCAGTCCGATATTCTTGGAATTCCTATCGAACGACCCGCGTGTGTTGAAACAACGGCTCTCGGAGCTGCCTACCTAGCGGGGCTTGCCCTCGGTGTTTACGAGAGCACCGATGAAATCCGAAAAAACCGCAGTGCCGACAAATACGTTACTCCGAAAGCAGACGACGCTTGGCGAAACGAGCACATTTCTCTATGGAAAAAAGCGGTAAACCGCTCGCTTTCATGGAAGGAATAAATGTAAAAACCCCGTATCAAATCGATATGGGGTTTTATAATATAAAATATTTTTTTACTATTGACAAACGTATTTAAAAGTGATAAAATATTAACGTTGCTGGTGTGGCTCAGTTGGTAGAGCAGTTGATTCGTAATCAACAGGTCACCGGTTCAAGTCCGGTCACCAGCTCCAATAAAAAAAGAGAACCCGTGGGTTCTCTTTTTTTGAATATTTTATTGAGTTCATCGGGGAGGAAAAACGTTATGGATTTATGCAATATTTCGGTCATAAAGTCACTTATGAATGAAGCCGGAATAGTCTTTCGCAAGGACTACGGTCAGAACTTTTTGATCAACCGTCTTATACCCGAGGATATTGCTGATAACTGCACCGATGAAAGCGAAAGTCTTATCATTGAGGTCGGACCCGGAATCGGTTGTCTTACAAGAGAGCTCGCCGCACGGTATAAAAAGGTTGTAGCGGTTGAAATTGATAAAGGTCTTATTCCTGTGCTTGATAAAACGCTTTCGGAATTTGACAACGTCACAGTAATCAATGATGACATAATGAAAATCGATATAAAAGAGCTTGCCGAAAAATACTCGGACGGTATGCCTATCTCGGTCTGCGCAAATCTTCCCTACTATATCACTACCCCGATACTCATGCGTCTTATTGAAAGCGGTGTTAATTTTTCCTCGATTACGGTCATGGTTCAAAACGAGGTTGCCTCAAGGCTGGTCGCAAAGCCCGGAACGAGCGACTACGGTGCGATAACCGCAGTCATTGGATTCTACGGTGTAGCAAGAAAGCTCTTTAAGGTTTCACAAGGATGTTTTATCCCCGCACCAAAGGTAGAAAGCGCGGTAGTCAGAATAGACCTGTACGATAAGCCAAAGTATATTCCGGAAAACGAAAAGCTATTCCGAGACCTTATAAAAGCTGCTTTTGAGATGCGCCGCAAAACTCTTATAAACGCAGTAAGCGCGAAGCTTCCAAGCGTTGACAAAGAGGCTCTGAAGAGGGCCCTTATTACACTCGGAAAGGATGAAGCAATACGCGGAGAGCGACTTTCCACCGAGGATTTTGTAAATCTCTCTAACCTCATTTTGAAAAATTCAAACGAATCATCTGACCTTTAACTTATAAATGACGCGTCTTATCATCTCAAACGGCACTACGCTTGCCGCCAGAAGAATTACACGGATTAATTCCCCGACTCCTAACGGCAGAGTTCTGAAGGCCTGACCTCCGTAATAAATCATAATAATCTGTATCACCGATATAAATATCATTATAAAAATAAACGGACGGTTTTTTCTGATATTTGACAGTATCCACATCCGCTCGCACCTTGCACCGAAGCAATTAAATATTCCCGCGAATATGAAGAGTGCGTAAAATCCGGTCATGAAATATCCGTTTGTAACAGACGGGCGAAACATACCTCGAAAGAAATCAAGACTTAAAAACGCAATACACATACAAAGGGTATATGCCCCCGTGAAAAATATCTGATGCAGCATATCAGCCGATAACAGCGGCTCGTCACGTTTTTTCGGGCGCTCCTTCATATAATATTCAAGCGGCGCTTCACCGGAAAACGCAAGTCCGCCAAGAGTATCCATTATAATGTTTACCCACAGCATTTGTATTATAGTTATCGGGCTATCTATACCCATAAACTGTCCCACAAGAGATACTCCGCACGCTGTCAAATTCATTATCAGCTGAAATGTAATGAATTTCCTTATCGACTTAAATATAGTTCTGCCATAAAGTATCGTCCTATTAATCGAAAAAAAGCTGTTGTCAAGAAGTAATATATCCCCGGCACTCTTGGCTATATCCGCGCCGTTACCCATAGCGAAGCCCACATCGGCAAGCTTGAGTGACGGCGCGTCGTTTATTCCGTCGCCGGTCATGCCTACAACAAGGTCAAGCTCTTGCGACAGACGAACGAGGCGCGTTTTGTCCTGCGGAAGCGCTCTTGCAAGAACACAGAGGTTCGGCAAAATGGACTTTACCTCTTCGTCCGACATAGCGTTAAGCTCATCGGAGGTTGTAACCAGCTCTCCGGGATTGCCTTTTATTATTCCGCATTCCTTAGCAATGGCTGCTGCGGTTTCCTTTCCGTCTCCTGTCAGCATTACCACCTGAACTCCTGCGCCTTTTACTCCAAGTACCGCTTCCCTTACATGACGGCGGATTTTGTCCTTAAGAATTACGAGCGCAACGAAAACAATTTCCGTGCTGTCGAAAAACTTGCAAGCAATCGCGATTACACGGTTTCCTGACTCGGCTGCTTTTTTATACTCTTCCTCTACCCGCTTTCTTGGGAACGGAACTCTGTTTCCAATTGTGTCAAATGCCTTTTCCGAATAGGATATTATAAGCTCGGGCGCACCTTTTATCAAAGTAATTCCGGATGCCAGCTTTACCGCCGAGAACTTCTTTTCACTTGAAAAAGGAACTTTTTTTATAATCTCTCCCATGGGCGTCGGCTCTCTCTTAAAAAACTCAGCCAGTGCCCTATCCGTGCCGTTTCCGCCTATAATATTTCCGCGGCTTACGGCAACGTCGGTATTGTACTTTGCGTTAGTGAGAAGAAGATTATATATATAATCATCGCGCCTTAGAGCGCTCATGCTTTTATAAGAGCAGTCAGCGGTTATTATACGGTCACATTCCAGCCGTCCGGTTGTCAAGGTTCCCGTTTTGTCGGTAAACAGTATGTTCATAGAGCCGGCAGTTTCGATTCCGACCAGCTTTTTTACAAGAACACCGTCCCTAAGCATTCTCTTCATATTTGCCGACAGAACGACCGTAATCATCATCGGAAGCCCCTCGGGAGCTGCCACCACAACTACCGTTATCATAAGCGTCAGTGCGTGAGTCAAGGTTCTCACAAGATAAGGAATATCAGTGACTGATGCAATAATTTTAGATAAAACAAAGCTGTTATCCGAAACTAACGTGTTGAAAAGATAGGTTATTGCCACAATAAACGCCATAAAATAACCTATTTTACTTATATCCTTGGCAAATTTTGAAAGTCGCAATTTAAGCGGACTCTCTCGGGTCTCGCACTGTATATCCTTTGCCACCATTCCGTAGTACGTAGCGCCGCCGACACGGGCTACCTTCATAATAGCCTCTCCGCTTATTATAACCGAGCCTCGAAATACCGCGCCGCTGTTTGAAAGGCTGAAATCGCCCGCTGACTTACACTTTGATTTCGTTACGTCACGGCTCTCTCCGTTGAGCGCCGATTGGTCGACCTTAATACTACCCTCGACTATAAAGCCGTCGGCCTGGATTTTTTCGCCTGCTGAGAGATATACTATATCTCCGACTACCAAATCAGAGACAGCGACCTCCCTCATTTCACCGTCGCGAAGAACACGCGCGGAATTATCGATCGTATCAGCCTGCATTTTGGCAAACGCGCGCTCGCTTCCGTACTCCGAAGCGGTGGAAACCGTAGTTGCTATCAAAATAGCCAAAACTATACCGAGCATCTCAAAAATATTACATCTTCCAAAGGTGAAAACAAGCTCGATAATAAGCGCAAAGATTAAAACCTTGATAATAGGGTCGTTTAAATTTTCAAGAAATTTTCTGAAAAAGCCTTTTGTCTTTTCCTTTTTTAACGAATTGTCACCGTGCTTTTTCCGTGACAGAGCGACTTCATCCGAAGATAGTCCTATAATATCCTTTCTCATATCTGTCCTTTCCTTTTTTATTTAACTATATGATGAAGGATATAAATAAAAGACCGCCGACTGAAAAAAACTCAATCGGCGGTCTTCTGATACCCGCGAGGCCGTGTAAGGCAATTTTTAACCCTGTATATACAGGTGGGTGCTCTCTCCGTTATTTTGCGCTTCCAACATCCGTTTGTGGAGGGTCTATGACAACTCCAGACGGGAGGCCTGCATCCCATAACGGAAGTCCAAGCTCCCTATTAATGTGTGTAGGTCCAAATATCACAATATCACGCACCACGCAGGAGACATATTATGCGTCGTAGTCTATCTCGCTGAAGAAAAGGTCGTTGAAATAATCCTCAGCCTTTTCGAACTCGTCGTCGTCATCAACGCTTTCAAGGATTATATCGTCGCCGTCCTCAAAAACCTTGAGTATAACGTACTCCTCGGATTCCTCGTCCGCAGGCTCAAGCGCAAAATAGAGCTGACCGTCTATTTCACCGCGTGCGAGAAGAGCAAAATCCTTTTCTTCGCCGGTTTCCTCATCGGTAAGAGTAAATACCGGAGCTTCGTCCATTTCTTCAATATTCATATTTTCCATATTGTCGCTCATTGTAAGTCTCCATTCATTCTTCTTAGGGAAAAGCGAATAAACGGAGTCAGATTATTCACTCTTGCCTAATTATATTTTATTATAGAAATAAAGCGTTGTCAAGTGGTAATTACAGTAATTCTGTTAATATTGAATTACTTACGTAAAATCCCTTTTCGGTAAATGCTATCCGTCCGCCTGTATTTTTCAAATACCCGAGGCGCGACAGCTCATCTATTTTTTCTTCTCTGCCAATAAGAAAATCCGAACCGAAGCGCATCTTATATTCCTCGAGCGGAAAGCCCTCGCTGAGCCTGAGTCTTAGCATCGCATACTCGTAAGCCCGGCTCTCCGGATCAATCATTTCTCTCACTATGTATTGTTCCGCGTTTTCGGATAAATATTCCGAAAGGCTTCTGCTATTGCCAAAGCGAACGCCGTTAAAATAGGAATATGCGGCAACGCCTACACCCACATATTCTTCACCGCGCCAATATTTAAGATTGTGCCTCGACTCAAAATTCGGACGCGCATAATTCGAAATTTCATAATGATTATATCCGTTTTCCGAAAGCACTCTCGTAGCAAGCTCATACATTTCACATTCCGTATCTTCGTCGGGAAAGGTAAGCGAGTGGCGTTTTTCCCAAAACTCCGTCCCCTCCTCCAAAATCAAAGAATAAGCGGAGATATGCGAGGGATTAAACGAAACGGCGGCCATAAGAGTTTCTTTAAAGCTCTCGGCGGTTTGTCCCGGTATTCCATACATCAAATCAATTCCGATGTTTTCGAATCCAGCGTCTAATACAAGTTGATACGATGTTTTGAAATCCTCAAAACTGTGTATTCTACCCAATATTTTCAGCTCGTTTTCGTGAATCGTTTGCAATCCTATGCTTATGCGGTTAATTCCGAAAGCGCGGAACAAATCAAGCTTTTCTCTCGTCAAGGTCTTGGGATTTGCTTCGAGTGTAAATTCGGTATTCGGTAAAATTTCAAAGCTTTCTTTAATCGCATCGCATATTTTTGAAAACTCTTCTGGCGTGAGGAGTGAGGGTGTTCCTCCTCCAAAAAACACCGTATCTACCGATATTTTTTCTTTGGGGTCCCGATATCCGAAAATCTCTTCTATGAGGCGCTTAATATACGCTTTACGCACGTTTTCGTCGAGGTCGGAAAACGAACAGAAATCGCAATACCCACACTTTTTCAAGCAAAACGGGATGTGAACGTAAAGACCTATCGGCTTAGTTTTCATCATCGAGTCTGAGAACTGCCATAAAGGCCTCGGGGGTAACCTCAACACTTCCGAGCTTACGCATTTTTTTCTTACCCTCTTTTTGCTTTTCAAGCAGCTTTTTCTTTCTCGTTATATCACCGCCGTAGCATTTCGCAAGAACGTCCTTACGCATGGCCTTTACGGTTTCTCGAGCAATTATCTTAGAGCCGATAGTTGCCTGAATTGGAATTTCAAAGAGCTGGCGCGGAATATTTTCCTTCAGCTTTTCGGCGATTTTACGTGCTCTGGTATATGCTCTGTCCTCGAATACGATAAACGAAAGTGCGTCTACAACCTCGCCGTTGAGCATAAAATCAAGCTTTACAAGCTTTGATTCCTTATATCCCTTAAGTTCATAGTCAAGAGAAGCATAGCCCTTGGTGCGGCTCTTGAGAGCATCAAAGAAATCGTATATTATCTCATTCAAAGGAAGCTCGTAGTGAAGCTCTGCCCTCTCGGTATCAATATATTTCATATCGATAAAGACACCGCGCCTGTCCTGACACAAATCCATTATACCGCCTATGTAGTCGGTAGGTGTTATTACCGTTGCATTCATTATAGGCTCGTATGCACACTCTATTTCATCAGCAGACGGGAATTTAGAGGGATTATCGATAAGGATTGTTTCTCCGCCTCTCAAGTCTACCTTGTAAATAACCGATGGAGCGGTCGTAATCAAATCAAGATTAAATTCTCTCTCAAGGCGCTCCTCAATTATCTCCATATGAAGAAGACCGAGGAAGCCGCAGCGAAAACCGAATCCGAGAGCTATTGACGTCTCGGGCTCGAATACGAGTGATGCATCGTTCAGCTGAAGCTTTTCAAGTGCATCGCGTAAATCTCCGTATTTTGCTCCGTCTGCGGGATAAATACCGGCATAAACCATAGGATGTACGTCACGGAATCCGGGGAGAGGCGTATCAGCGCCACCCTCGGCAAGAGTTACCGTGTCACCGACCTTGGTATCGCTTACAGTCTTTATGGACGCGGTTATATATCCAACGTCGCCGGCACAAAGCACGTCTGTTCTCTGAAGTCCGAACGGCTGAAGCGTACCAACCTCAACTACCTCAAAAACGGTTCCTGCCGACATAAGCTTGATTTTGTCGCCAGCCTTAACCTTTCCGTCAAAAACTCTGATATAAACGACAACACCAAGATAAGAGTCGTAATGTGAATCGAATATGAGCGCTTTAAGAGGTGCATCCTCATCTCCTGACGGCGCAGGGATATGCGTAACTATTTTCTCAAGAACATCCTCAATATTCAAGCCGTTCTTAGCCGAGATCGCAGGGGAATCGTCGGCGGGGATGCCTATTACGTCCTCTATTTCACGTCTTGTTCCCTCTATATCAGCCGAGGCCAAGTCGATTTTATTTATAACCGGCAGAATTTCAAGGTCGTTGTCTATGGCAAGATAGGCATTTGCAAGCGTCTGTGCCTCAACGCCCTGTGTGGAATCCACAACGAGAAGCGCGCCCTCGCAGGCCTTGAGCGAACGGGAAACCTCATACCCGAAGTCAACGTGTCCGGGGGTGTCAATGAGATTGAACTCGTATATTTCCCCGTCCTTTGCCCTATAATTGAGCTTTACCGCCCGCGCCTTTATTGTTATACCGCGCTCGCGCTCAAGATCCATATTATCGAGTATCTGCTCTTCCATATCACGCGTAGCAACTGTACTTGTTTTTTCAAGAAGCCTATCGGCAAGAGTTGATTTACCGTGATCAATATGGGCTATTATAGAAAAATTTCTTATATGCTTTTGTTTATCGGTCACTTTTTTCTTTTCCTCTCGGAAATATTTTTTAAACTTCCATTAATTTTTTGGCGTCAATTTCGTAGTTTGCCACCTTTGTATTGAGTAAAGCCTTATCCTTTCCGTGTGACAGGATGTATATTTTAATTTTCGGCTCTGTACCTGACGGACGGATTATAATTTTATCGTCCGAGCTCAAGGTGTAGTAAAGAACGTCCGATGCGGGCTGTCCCGTAGGAGTGCTTTCACCGCTCAGGCTGTCTACTACCGTACCGGCGAGATAATCGCCGATTTTGACAACCTTGAAGCCCCCAAGCTCCTTTGGCGGATTTTCTCTGAGATGCGTCATTACCCGACGTCTTTTTTCGATACCGTCAAGACCTTCCATATAGATGTCTATCATTTTTTCGCCGTAAAAGCCGTAGGACTCATAAAGCTTATCAAGAGCATCGGAAAGTGTCATATTTGATTTTTTGTAAAACGCTGTCATTTCAAGTATCATCATAGATGCACCGACAGCATCCTTATCTCTCGCATAAGAGCCGAAGAGGTATCCGTAGCTCTCCTCAAAGCCTATGAGAAATCCGCCTTCCTCACCGCTCTTTTCGTAATTCTTAATGACCTCGCCTATGAATTTGAAGCCTGTAAGCACGTCGTGAAGCTTAACGCCCTGAACCTCGGCGATTTTATAAGCCATATCGGTTGAAACGATACTTTTTACGCAGTATGCGTTTTCGGGAAGCGTTCCCTTTTCTCTCTTCTGGCGGATTACGTAGTCAAGAAGGAGCGCGCCCATTTGGTTGCCCGTTATGGTGATAAAATTACCGTCCGAGTTTCTTGTCATGACGCCTACTCTGTCGGCATCGGGGTCGGTGGCAATAATCAGGTCGGAGCCAACCTCGTTTGCAATTTTAATTCCCATCTCAAAAACCGATTCATACTCAGGGTTCGGTTTTTTTACGGTCGGGAAATTTCCGTCGGGAGTCATCTGACCGTCAACTGTATAAAGATGCTTAAGTCCCACCTTCTTAAAAATCTCGGGAACGAGCTTATATCCCGCACCGTGAAGGGGGGTATAAACGACCTTAAGCTCGTCGGAAACCTCTTTTACGGCATCGGGATTTACGGCGGTAGAAAGAACCGCTGAAAGATATTTGTCATCGAAGCTTTCGGTAAGAACGGTTATCATTCCCGATTTAACCGCTTCATCGTAATCGGCTATTCCCTCGGTATCCAAGACGTCAAAGCGTGACATTTCAGCGGAAACCGTTTTTGCCTGCTCGGGACTTATCTGAGCTCCGTCCTCCCAATAAGCTTTATAGCCATTATATTCCTTGGGGTTATGTGAGGCGGTAATGTTGATACCTGCCATGGCTCCAAGCTCTCTTACAGCAAAAGAAAGCTCAGGAGTGGGGCGAAGATCGTTTCTGCCGAGCTCGCAAAGTTCGACGTCCTTGATACAGAGGGGATTATGAATTATGCCGATGGCGTTAAGCTCGGGATCATAACCGTTCTCGGTGAGGATTTTGATGAGAAATATCTCTCGGCTGTCCTCTCTACTTCGATCAATCCTTCGGCAGTCAGTGATGTTGCCGATGAGCTCAAGGTCGTATATACGCCTCTTCACGGCGCAGGAACTAGACTTGTTCCGGAGGTGTTCCGCAGGATCGGACTTAAGCACCTT
>JAZLCX010000144.1:0-2610 GCA_045614425.1 Eubacteriales bacterium
TTGCACGCCTTCTCGTAGGCGTGTCTTTCGAAGTCGCGGTACATATTGCCGCGCGAGATAGCCTCGTCAAAGTCAACCTCATAGCCGTCGAAATCGGGACCGTCAACGCAAGCAAATTTGGTTACCTTTTTGCCGTCAACGTTGAGAGTGAGGCGGCAGCCGCCACACATTCCCGTACCGTCGATCATAATGGGGTTCATAGACACGTCGCAAGGAATACCCGTGGGGCGTGTAGCTTCTACGACGAATTTCATCATCACAAGGGGACCGATGGCGATGACCTTGTCAAAGCGTTTGCCATCAGAGAACATCTCGTTCAAGGGCACACAAACGTTACCCTGTCTTGCGTAAGAGCCGTCGTCGGTCATAACGATAAGCTCGTCGGACGCGGCGCGGAACTCGTCCTCGAGGATAACGAGATCCTCTGATCTAAAGCCGATGATGGAGGTGACCTTTGCACCCTGTCTCTTGAGCTTTTCAGCGATGGGAAGCGCGATGGCACAGCCGACACCGCCGCCAACGATGCACACACGCTCGAGCCCCTCGGTTTTGGTAGGAACGCCAAGAGGGCCTGCGAAGTCGGAGAGCGAGTCGCCCTCGTTCATCTCGGCAAGCTTTTTGGTGGTAGCGCCGACGGTCTGGAAGATTATTCTGACAGTGCCTGCATCTCTGTCATATCCCGCAACGGTGAGGGGGATTCTCTCGCCCTCGGAGTCGGTGCGAAGTATGATGAACTGGCCGGGCTCTGCTTTTCGCGCCACAAAGGGCGCCTTGATATCCATAAGAGTTACTGTGGGATTAAGAACTCTTTTATAAGTGATTTCGTACATAATATCTCCTGTACACTTTATTGTCTATTATTTTAGCATAAATCGGCCGTTTTTTCAAGATGGGGAGATTGATTTTCTCATAATTAAATATTTAACGAAAAAAACAAGGGCGCCCCGATTTTTCGGGGCGCCCTTGCTTGTCTTCGGCATTATCAGGATGTAGCATCGTCATTGAAGTATTTACTTTCCAATTCTTCCATATACACATATCCGAAATCGCCTATGTATTCGATATACTTTCCGTCCTTGTCGAACAAGATACAACCGTCTAAGTAGCAGGTTCTTCCTCTGGCATTTTTGGTAACACAGCCAAACAAAACGAGTATATCGCCGTTGCTTTGATATAAAATCAAGGTTTTTCCTACCGGTTCATTGCAGGTTCTTCCAAAGTAAAGATATTCATATTCGCCTATATCATTGATAAACTCATCAATCCGAGAGTCATCAAGCGTGGCAATTAACGTCGTCTTGTCGAAATTAAAGGTAGGCTGCTTCTTGCCTTCAAGATTTTGAATAGTCTTTGGGTTGTTATTATCATAATAAACGAGCTCAATTTTCACCGTATTAGCCTGCAATTTGTCCACATCAAGCTCCATAGGTATAGGATCACATCCGGCAAATACAAATAAGCAAGTTGTTAAGCATACAATTGTCATAGCAAAAGCAATAAGCCTTTTCATATAAACGTCCTCCTTTGAAAAAATTGGTCGAGCTATCAACCAATTTAAGTATACCATAGCCATAAGAAAAAATCAAGGGCGCCCCGATTTCTCGGGGACGCCCTTGTGAATGAATTGAGCCTTTGAGATACAGTATTGCCAACACTTCATCCAGCACTACGTGGTCCCCCTTCTCCCACTGGAGAAGGCTGAAGCTATTCGGTCAAAGACCTCATAGTTTCGCCAATACAGTCAACATGAAGTATTTTTTCATTGTACTAAATTGATCTAAAATTACCTCTTGAATATATTTTTAATTTTTTCAAATAATGATACTTTTTTATACCTATTCTTTTTCCAAATAAGCTTCTCGTCAAGTGGAGTGCCGTTATCCAGATATTCAAAGAAAGCAAAATCAAAGCTTTCCCAAGAGATATTTCCTTCATTAGCCAAAAAATAAAAATCTTCAAGATAATACATACTTCCCCATATATTTGGGTCAAAAGCAAAGTCGGGAGAATCCCACATGTCTAAAGCCAAGTGATACATTATTTTCACAACTTCTCTTTTGCTTAAGCTGTTGGAATAATATTTATCTTTTAAAAACAATCTCAATCTATCGCAAACGTCCGCTTCGTTAAACGGCTGTTCCAAACAATAATTATGTAGTAAAGAAATGGTTTTGTTTATATCCGAACCACAACAAGCAAGGTCTAACACAATATCACTTAAAGCCTTATCTGCTTCTAAAAAACTATCAAACCATTCATTAAATCCATCGGAAAAACCTAGCGTCAATAATTGTTTGTAATAAAAGGCATCCTCACGCTTCATAATGCATCTCCTTTCTTATTTTTAAAGTAATTATACCACACCCATTTCAAAAAGTAAAGAGGACGGCTTGATTTCTCAAACCGCCCTGTTTTGACAAGGCCCCTTTGTGCAAAGGGGGCTGGCACCGAAGGTGACTGGGGGATTGTCACAATCCCTCCGCTTCACATTCGTTCAGCACCTCCCCTTACACAAGGGAGGCTTAGTCATAACTTTTTATCTCGTAAGATTTCCATTGCTTCGCCGAAGCGCTGGAAGTGCACGACCTCACGCTGACGGAGGAATTTTAT
>JAZLCX010000145.1:0-26340 GCA_045614425.1 Eubacteriales bacterium
ACTTGTTATTAACGGACATCGTACAGATAGAATATCCATAATTTCTGGAAAATCCTTAAAATATGATATAATAATTGAGTAAATAGTCGACTATAAAACACAGCCCGTAACTCCTTTACAGAAGCTACGGGCTATATTAATTATTTTAAGTGAATTGTGATACCGAAATACTCCGTATTAAAAAACAAAACGAACTTCGATTTTCTCAAAGTTCGTTTTATTTCCTTATGGCGGAGAGAAAGGGATTCGAACCCTTGAAACCGTATTAGGGTTTACACGATTTCCAGTCGTGCGCCTTAGACCAACTCGGCCATCTCTCCAACAGACTCCTACATTATAGCAGAAGAAATAGGAAAAGTCAAGTGTTTTTTTCGCGTATCCTTTATTTTTTTTGCTTTGTTATATATTTTCACTTGACAAAAGCTATTATATTACATATAATAGTATTATCTGTTTAATTAGGAGATTTATAAATGAGCTTAAAAGTACTTAAATTCGGCGGTTCTTCGCTTGCTGATGCAGAGCATTTTCGTGCTGTTGCAGGCATAGTAAAGGCAGATCCTTCAAGACGCTACGTTGTAGCTTCCGCACCCGGAAAGAGAAAAAGCGGCGATACAAAGGTTACCGACCTTTTATATAAATGCTACGAGCTTGCCTCGAATGAGGAGGATATAACCGAGGTTTTTGACGAAATAAAATCAAGATACAACGATATAATAAAGGATCTTGGAATTGATCTTGATCTTGCAGAGGCTTTTGAAAAAATCAGAAATTCCTTGACTCACAGTCCCGGACGCGACTACATTGCATCGCGCGGCGAGTACCTCAATGCTATGGTGCTTGCAAAGTATCTTGGATTTGATTTTATAGATGCGAAGAAGGTAATTTTCTTCAAGGAAGACGGAAGATTTGATTCCGAAAGAACTAATGACGTTCTCGGCGAATGGCTTTCAAAGCACGAATATGCGGTTGTGCCCGGATTTTACGGCTCTATGCCCAACGGCACTGTAAAAACATTCTCGCGCGGTGGTTCGGATATAACAGGTTCAATTGTTGCCAGAGCAGCTTCTGCGTCGCTCTATGAAAACTGGACCGATGTTTCCGGTTTCCTTATGGCAGACCCCAGATGCATCGATAATCCGGAGCCTATAAGCGAAATTACTTACAGCGAGCTTCGCGAGCTTTCTTACATGGGTGCTACAGTTCTTCACGAGGATGCTATTTTCCCCGTAAGATATTCAAAGATTCCGATTAATATCAGAAATACAAACCGTCCTGATGACAAGGGAACTATGATTGTACCTCAAAGCGATGAAATCAGCGAGCATATAATTACAGGTATAGCTGGAAGAACCGGATTTTCCACAATAACAATTGAAAAGGACATGATGAATGCGGAGCTTGGATTCGGTCGCCGCGTTCTTCAGGCAATCGAAGAAAACGGAATTTCCTTTGAGCATTTTCCGTCGGGAATTGATACTATGTCCGTAGTAGTTTCCTCGAAGGAGCTTCACGCAAAACGCGCTGACGTTATGGCTGATATCTGCAAGGCTGTAGATCCCGAAAATATCTTTGTTGAGGATAATCTTGCATTGATAGCAGTAGTAGGACGCGGTATGGTAAAAGCGAAGGGAACAGCTGCCCGTATTTTCACGTCGCTTGCAAATGCTGACATAAATATCAGAATGATTGACCAGGGTTCAAGCGAACTTAATATAATCGTTGGAGTAGACGCGAACGATTATACCACGGCACTTCGTGCAATTTACAACGAATTTGTAAAATAATGCATAAAAATCCACTCTAAAACGGGTGGATTTTTTATTTGACAAAACTGTATTTTCGTGGTAAAATATCGGTATAAATAATTTTGGAGTACGGATATGAAAAAGCACTTTGATTACAAATGGGTTATCATCGCCATGTCTTTTTTGATGGTCATGGTTTCCCTTGGTTTTACAAGCTCAACAAAATCACTGTTTCCCGATGAAATTGCAAGAGATCTCGGTGTCGAAAGAAGTCTTGTTGCAATCGGTGAAAGTTGCAGATATATTGCTACTGCTGTTGTGACTGTTTTCTTTGGCTTTTTAGTCACAAAATTCGGTCCAAAGCTTCTTATATGTGCAGGATATGTTGCCCTCATAGCCTCTATGCTTCTATATTCATATGCTCGTAGTCTGCCGGTTATTTATATTGCCGGAACTTTACTTGGTGTAGGATTATCCTTTACCGCGACGACGATGGTTGGATATATTGTTGGAGTGTGGTGCAGCAAAAATAAAGGAACGATAATGGGAGCTGTACTTGCCTCGAACGGTATTGGCGGTGCCATTGCAATTCAATTTGCTGGACGATTTATCAACCCTGACGTAGTAGGCAGTTATCGAGCTGCGTATAAAATGATTGCAATTGTTCTTTCTGTTACACTGATTGTTCTTGTAATTTTTCTTCGCAACAAGCCCAAAGAAGAGCAGGGGACAGAAGTCAAAAAAGAAAATGGCAGTAAGAAAAAGCGTGGACGCGATTGGGAAGGCATAGAATTTTCCGCAGCTGTTAAAAAGTTTTATTTTTGGGGCGCTTTGATTTGCATATTCTTCTCAGGATTGATCTTACAAGGTACTCACGGAATTGTGAAAATGCACTATACAGACATTGGCATAGATTATTCCAAGGTTATTAGTTTGCTTTCATTCGGTTCAATCATTCTGGTAAGTGCTAAATTCTTTGCAGGATTCTTATATGATAAATGCGGTCTTAGAACAACCGCGACTTCATGTACGGCGATTGCAATAATTACCACCTTTATATTAGCCTTTACAAAGGCGGGTACGACGGGATTTGTCCTTGCTATCATATTTACAGTACTTTCGCAGTATGCTTTGCCGATTGAAACGGTTATGCTTCCTATATATGCACAGGACTTATTTGGAAAAAAATCCTTTCCTAAGATACTTGGTATATTCGTGTCTGTTAATACGGCGGGATATGCTGTTGGCGCACCTCTTATGAACCTTTGCTATGATATTTTCAATAGTTACGTGCCTGCTCTTATACTCGTAGGTTGTATAATGACTGCAGTTCTTATTCTATTACAATTCGTTATTTCGGCCGCTCACAAAGAACAGTGCAGGGTAGAAGCATTGAAAGATGAAACCTTGATATCATAAATAAAAAAACAGCACTTGTTTTATAAGTGCTGTTTTTTTATATTACTTAAGCGATTTCAAAATATTCTCAACCCAAGTCTTAACGGTAGCCATTTCATCTGCCGAAACGCCTTTGATAAACTTGAAGGGAAGACCGCCCTTTATGTAAAGAATATTATCTTCGATTACATTAGCATTGTTTGTCTTTGCCATTTCAACGATCTTTGCGGCATTTTCGGGAGAACCGTCAATAATAAATGCAACGTTTGCACTTACGCTCTTTTTAATAGAACGCATAAATCTGCAAAAATCATCGGGCATAGAAGACTTTGCTGTTGCAACGATAACGATAAGACGCTCGCCGTCACAGGGATATGCGGGCATAATGGTATCGGTTGCTTTATCTGCGCTTATAAGCTTGGTTACCTCATTTGCGATAGAAAGAAGCTTGCCCTTGCTTGTACGTGTAAGAACTCTCATTCTCATAATGTATTTCCTCCGGAATTGGTATGTAGATATTCTAACATATTATTAGAATTAAATCAAGGATATTTTGGAAAATAACTAAATTTTAATGTAGGGAAGAAAAGAGAAGAATATATATACGGAGCAGGGGATATCTATAAAAACATATGTTAAATTATACAAAATGTAAATTTTGTATAATCTAGGGAACCGAAAATAGATTATTTTACGTATTTTCGGCTTATATTAGGCATTTATTAGATAAATTCACTGTAATATGATATTTAACGATAATATATCTTTTGAAGGCTAAATAAGATATACGGTACTTGAAAAAATATCTAATTTGATTTATAATAATAGTAATATAGGTGCAAAAAATCAAAAAAAACATAATAGGGAAGCTTCCCTACGATTTTTTTCTTATTTTCAGATATTTTTGCCGTGTAGCTTCACCGCCGCGCAGATGGCGTTCTGATTTGTTTATTTCAAGAATTTCTTTAACACAGCTATAAAGTGTGGGATTTATGTATCTTAATTTTTGAGATAAATCCTTGTGTACAGTGCTTTTGCTTATTCCAAAATTATGTGCTGTACTTCTCACGGTTGCTCCGGTATCTATTACGTATTCTGCGAGAAGCTCGCACCGTTCCCTTCCATATGCTTTTTTCACCTTATATCTCCTAATAAATATATTACTTTGTTTAACTATATGAAAGGTTTATTTAATAAATGATTAAGGAAGATATTAAATTTCAAAATTCCGTCGTCTTTGAAGGTATGACGTCTATACGAGCTATCATAAAGGGCTTTGAGTTGGGAATTAACGACCGCGTTATAGAAAAAATATTATTTGATAAAGAAAAAAAGACAAAAAATGCTAAAAATATTGGTTATTTGCGGGCAGTTTCAAATAAAATGGGATTTGTTCTAGAAGAAACCGATAGCTTTGAAATTGAAAAAATAGTTATAGGAAACTCACATGGCGGAATAATTGCCATAGCAAAAGAGAGAACTGTTCCCTGCCTTACCAATGATACGAAAATAGATGAAAACGGATTTTACTGTATGATAGAAGGTATCGAAGATCCGTATAATTTCGGTTACGCATTACGCTCTCTGTATGCGCTCGGCGTCTCTGGAATTATCCTTCCCGAGAGAAACTGGATGACCGCTGCCGGTGTTGTGGCGCGCAGTTCTGCCGGTGCATCGGAACTTTTGCCGATATATACCGCTAACAGCGAAGACGCCGCTCTTATTTTTCATAATCATGGATATAAAATTGTTTGTGCGGATAAACGAACCGATAACGTACTCGGTGAGTGCGAGATTAAGCTGCCGTTACTTCTGATAGTTGGCGGTGAAAAACGCGGAATATCATCAAAGCTGCTCAGTCAAACAGATTTGATTGTCAAGATAAATTATGCGAGCGATTTTAACGCTTCCCTTTCTGCAGCTTCTGCTACAACCATATTTGCCTATGAAATAATGAGGCAGAATCAAAATAAATAAAATTAGGGACTGTGTCAAATTACACAGTCCCTTTGCTATTCAACTCGGAATTCGAGTTTTTTTAGTTTATTTGTCGCGACCGGAGCAACCACATCCGCCGGAATTGTTCTGCAATTCTACACAAGGCGTCATTGTGGTTTTAAACTGATTTACCGGGAACGGCATATTGTTAAAGAGCGAGCAAGGATTATCGTTGTTGCTTGCTGCAGTACATTCCTTATCGGGAACGCTGTAATCTGTTGCTTGTATGAGAACCTGTGCTTCGCGCTCAATTCTTATTACCGAAAAGATTCCAAACGATACGAAAAGACGCGGTGCGCTGTCGTTTGAATTAATAATAAGCTCTCCGTCGATACAACCGCAGACCGACGCAGGAATCTCGGAGCATTCTCCGCAGCAGTTGCATCCGCATGAGCAATCCATTACCTTTGTTCCGAGAACTATGGGCTCTACTGTCTCTACAACGGCAACGGGATCGTTTGTTGCAACAGTATCGATATCACAGATGTTGCAGTAATTGTTTTTGGGACTCGAAGAATAGCTTACTACTCTGCCCTCTCCGCCGTAAAGTATTACGTCTTTTTCGAGAACCGCAATTCCCGAGAAAGTCTGACTCTTGCCCATACAAATGCAGGCTTCGCACTCAACCTTAATGTAATAACGGACGGTTACCTGATAAAATCCGCGATTAAACGGTACTTCGTCGACACCTACATATGCCCATATAAGCTTTGCGCATCTTGTACGTACGTTAGAGGCGCTCGCGAGTATTTCTTCGCCAAACGCTGTCAGATAAACCCTTGCGTCCTCAAAGCAATCTCTGTCCCTGCAGCAGTCAAGCACACGGTGGGTATCTATACAAACCGTACCCTGAGTATCACATCCAAGGCCGCATTTTGAATTTCTGTTGTCTTGCATTATTATGACCATTCCTTATGCAATAATATTGCGGTGCGGTCAGATATGAATATTCCGCACCCTGATATTATTTTATGAAGAATAGATAATTTAGTTGAAAAACGAAAAAAAGACGGAGAATCCCAGATTCTCCGTCTAGTTATTTTTTAAATTTACGCGTATGCCTTTATAGCTGCGGGGCAATCCTCTACTGCGATTGATGCAGTCATAACAATATTTACGTCTGCAGAAATAGCCTTGAGATTATCGAGCATTACAGTGAAAGCGTCGGTGTCATCACCGCAAATCTTAAGTGCGGAATCAACAAATACGTCTGTTATATCGTTGTTGGAAGCCAAAATTCCTGCGATAAAGCCGTAAAGAGCGGCAGCATCAGCAATCTTGTACGAATTTGTGTCAACGAGTCTTGCTTTGTATGTAATATCGTGCTTGAGCTTATCTCCCTTTTCAATGCATACGACCGAGCCGTTTGATGCGCTTGTAGCGTTGTTAACGAGCTCTATGAGAGTCTTCGTCTTTCCTGAACCTTTAGCACCGATGAATAATTTAACCATATTAAGTTCCTCCTGTGTTTTCGGTAGTGCAAATGCCGTTAGGCAATGCCAACCTTCTATATATATTTTACACTAAACTTAAGTAAAAATCAATACTTTTTTCGCTTGTTTAGTAAAAGTTTCAAAAAAAATCAGATTTTTACTTTTTCTTTATTCTTGCTTCAAGTTCCGATTTCATTTCTTCATATCCGGGCTTTCCGAGAAGCGCGAACATATTTTTCTTGTAAGCTTCAACACCTGGCTGGTTAAAGGGGTTAACCCCAAGCATATAACCCGATATAGCGCAGGCAAGCTCAAAGAAATAAACAAGATATCCAAATGAGTAAGCACTTCTGTCTTCAAGCTCGATAAGTATGTTGGGTACACCGCCGTCATTGTGCGCCATAAGTGTCGCAAGCATAGCAGTTTTGTTTACGTAGTCGAGCTCCTTGCCCGAAATAAAGTTAAGTCCGTCAACGTTGCTTTCGTCATTGGGAATTATGAATTCAGCACCGGGATTTTTTACACTTATAACGGTTTCAAAGAGGTTGCGCTGACCGTCCTGGATGTACTGACCGAGAGAATGTAAGTCTGTTGAGAAAATGACCGAAGCCGGAAAAATTCCCTTCTTGTCCTTTCCTTCGCTTTCTCCGTAAAGCTGCTTCCACCATTCGTTAAGCATGAGCATATACGGCTCGTAGCCTACGAGAATTTCGGTGCATTTACCCTTTCTTGAAAGCGCGTTTCTGAGAATGGCGTATTTAAGAGCTTCGTTTTCGTTAACATCGTCGGATTCAAATCTCGCTTTCGCAGCCATAGCGCCCTTCATCATCTGGTCGATATCAATGCCTGCTACGGCAATCGGCAAAAGTCCTACCGCGGTAAGAACGGAATATCTTCCGCCGATATCATCCGGAACAACAAAGGTCTCGTATCCTGCCGCATCTGAAAATTGCTTAAGCGTTCCTCTTGCCTTGTCGGTGGTTACAAATATGCGGTCTTTAACACCCTCTTCGCCGTATTTTTTAACAAGAAGCGATTTGAAAACTCTGAATGCTATAGCAGGCTCGGTTGTCGTGCCTGATTTAGAAATAACATTGAGTGCAAAATCCTTGCCTTCGCAAATTGAAATAAGCTCGGTGAGTGCCGTTGGAGAAATATTGTTACCGGTAAAATATATATCCGGCGTATCCTTTTTGAGATTGTTATATATGGGACTTTTTACAAATTCTATTGCAGCGCGAGCTCCGAGATAAGAACCGCCGATACCTATTACAATAAGAATTTGAGAATTTGACTTGATCTTTTCTGCCGCAATTTTTATTCTGTTAAATTCATCTTTGTCGTAATCGGAAGGAAGCGAGTACCAACCAAGGAAATCCGAACCTGCACCGGTTTTATCCTTTACTGTTTGGAGTGCTCCCTTTGCCTGATTGGCAAGATTTTGAACCTCCTCAGCACTTACAAATGCTTCGAAAAAATCATCGTAAATTTTTAATGACATAATATCACCCTCTTGAACTTTTATTCAACTATATTATACAATATTTGTCGCGTATTTTCAATATAATTTTGTTAATTTACGAATATATTTTCAAGTATATTTTTAAATAAATCAAAAAATGAAATTTTATCTATACACTCCGAAACGTAAATATCCGAAGTACCGATAATTTCATCGCCGAGCTTATATGTAATTTTTCCTACTACGTCCCCATCATTTATAGGCGCAGTCAAATACTCAGGTATTTCAAAAATCTTTTCCACCTTTTTCATCTCGCTTTTAGGGATAACGGCAGAAAATTCCGTGGAATATACCGTCGTTTGATTCTTGTCACCCTTGTATACAGGAACATTCTCAATTGCGCCCGTTTCTGATGAATATATCGCATAATTTGAAAATCCGTAGTCCAGCAATGTACGTGCGGCAGAGTTCCTTATATCTCTTGTCGGGGAACCCATAATTACGGCAATTAACTGCATACCGTCGCGTTTTGCCGTTGCACTTATACAGTATCCTGCTTTATCTGTGGAGCCGGTTTTAAGCCCGTTGCATCCGTCGTAGTATCTTACAAGTCTGTTAGTATTTGTTAATGTAAATTCCCCGCCTCGTATCGTATCCTGCCAAAGCGAACTGTATTTCAGCACCAACGGGTATTTTATCAGCTCTCGGGACATTATTGCTATATCAAGTGCGCTTGTTACGTGATTTTCGGTAGTGTCATCAAGACCGGTCACATTTTCAAAATTGGTGTTTTTCATTCCAAGCTCTTCGGCTCTTTTATTCATCATTCCTACAAATATTTTTTCGCTTCCTCCTACGTGCTCGGCAAGTGCTACGGCAGCGTCGTTGGCGCTCGCAATAACCGCACATTTAACAAGCTCCTCAACTTTCATTACCTCGCCTTCTTCAAGGAAAACCTGGCTGCCACCCATAGAGGCGGCGTAACCACTGATAACCACGTTGTCGGAGGCGGAAATTCTTCCGTCTTCGAGCGCTTCCATTACAAGTAGCAGAGTCATAATTTTAGTTACGGATGCCGGAGACGCGCTTTCGTTTTCATTCTGACTGAAAAGTATTTTTCCCGTACTTGCTTCCATCAGAATTGCCGAATTTGCATCTACTGTAAAGTCCGCCCCTGCCGTAACTGCATCGCTCTTGTTATCGGACTCGCGCGCAAATACCTCCGAAACAAAAGCGGCACATAAAGTAATAGCGATTAAAAAACACAGTATTTTCTTCATATTCCCTCCAAAAATATTTCTTGGTTAAATATATTTTTGTGATAGGAGATATATGTAAAACACGGTAAAATAGTTATTTATTTTTAAAATACACTAAAAAGTATTGCTTTTTTTACATTTTTGTAATAAAATAGTCATATATGATTTCTGGAGGTATTATTATGGGCCCCATAACCTTAGGTGTAATTGCTGTTACGGCAGTTATGATTCTTCTCGGATTTTTGCTTGGTCTTTTGAGAGGAACTAACAGAGCAATTCTTCGATTTGTTCTTGTCATTGGATCAATTGTTGGAGCAGTATTGTTACGCGACACGTTAGCTGATTTTATAATGAATATGGAGTTTTCGGGTTCATCTGTTAAGCAAACGATTTTGGAATTCATTTCCTCGGATGCAGCTTTGCCCGAAGCTATACAGAATCTTGTAGTCACGCTTGTAGAAATTTTAATCGGCGTAGCATCATTTATAGTACTCTTGTTAGCGTTCATTATAGTAAGCTGGATTGTAATTTTCCCTATTTGCAAAATTTTTATTCCCTCAAACGGATTGCGCTTAATTGGAGGTGCTCTTGGAATTATTCAAGGACTTGCCGTAGCATTTGCGATATGCGCCCCCGTAACCGGACTTCTTATACAGGTTGACAAGATAGCCGAAGTAAAGATTCAAGGTGAGGTTTTATTCGAAATACCCGAAGAAGTCGGTGCAGATGAATACCTTTCTTCCGCACCCGGTAAAATTTATAAGTCGACGGGCGGTTGGTTCTTTAACATGGTATCTTCGAAGGAGGGGGCAGACGGAAATAATGTTTCCATAGAGGATGCTTGTGACGTTGTTGTTGCCGTTTCCGGAATTTCGGATACCGTCACCCAGCTTTCCGATAAAATTGAGAACGTAACAAATGCGGCTACTCCCACCGAGCAGGTTGATGCTCTCAAAAACGTTGGCGATAGCCTTATCAGCATAGGCGAAAATCTTGATAATCTCAGCGACGATGCAAAGACTATGGTTAACGATCTCGTTGACAGCGTGAAGGAAATGGTTGGCGGCGAAAGCGAGGATCTTTCCCCCGAAATGCAAGATTTCTTCGAAAATTTTAATATTGAGGAGCTTGATCTTGTTTCCGTAGGTGAGGCAATGAACGGAATGGCTTCTTATATAGAAAAAACAAGCGATGAGTTCGAGAACGATGAGCCTGTTACTCAGGAAGAAATAACTCAGATCGTCAACGGATTTGCTGACAATAAGGTTGTAGTAGATTTGATTGTCGGAAATGCAGAAGAGGTTCCTCAGTTACTCGAAGTTGATGAGGAAAACAAGGAAAAATTCACAAGCGCAATCGAAGGCACTTCCTTGCCCCAGGAAGACAAGGATACTTTGCTTAAGCTCTTCGGTCTCTACATTCAGTAATTTTTTGGGCTGCATCAACGGTATGCAGCCCTTACTCATTGATTGGTACATTCACCTAACATAGATAAAAAGACGGAGAAAAATCTCCGTCTTTTCTTATTTTTAAGCTTCGTTAGCCTTTGCTTCTTTAATTATTTTGTCGGTAAGCGCTGCGGGAACCTCATCGTATCTAATGAAGTCAAAGTCAAATTTACCGCGTCCCTGCGTCATCGCGCGAAGTGCGATGACGTAATCGGTCATCTCGCCAAACGGAACCTCGGCAAGAACGGTTTGCGTGCCGCTGCCGTCCTCTGAAGGCTCAATTCCCATAACTCTGCCGCGACGCTTGTTGAGGTCGCCCATAACGTCTCCGACGTAGTTATCCGGAACACGAACCTTGAGTTCGCCGACAGGCTCAAGTATAACCGGCTGAGCCTTGGGTAAGCCCTCGCGATATGCTATAGCCGCTGCGAGCTTGAAGGAAATTTCGTTGGAATCCACGTCGTGATAAGAACCGTCATAAAGATTTGCTGCAAGGTTAACTACAGGATATCCTGCAAGAACTCCCTTTTGCATACACTCGCGAAGTCCCTGCTCTACTGCCGGGAAGAAATTCTTCGGCACTGCTCCGCCGAATACCGATTCGGTAAATGTGAGTCCTTCTGCTTCGCCGGGCGAGAAGGTAATTTTTACGTGTCCGTACTGTCCCGAACCGCCGGACTGCTTCTTATGCTTTCCTTCTACGTCAACCTTTTTCTTTATGGTCTCTCTGTAGGCAAGTCTCGGCTTTGTGAGCTCTACAGATGCGCCGTAACGGCTCTTAAGCTTTGAAACGATAATATCGAGGTGAATATCACCAAGACCGGATACCGTGAGCTGCTTTGTTTCGGGATTATTTTCGTATTTTATGGTCAGGTCCTCTTCAAGAAGCTTTGAAATGCCGCTTGAAATTTTATCCTCATCACCCTTTGCCTTAGGCGTGATTGCCATTGTCATATAAGGTCTCGGATACTTAATCGGAAGATATTTTATATTTTCCGAGAGCGTTGTAAGTGTGTCATTTGTATTAGTGTTGGAAAGCTTTGCTGTTACACCGATATCTCCGCATGCAAGAGCATCTACGTCTATTTGCTTTTTACCGCGCATTATGAAAATCTTGTTAAGCTTTTCTACAGCTCCGGTTGTGGTATTTTTAAGCGACATATCACGGCGAAGCTCACCGTTCATAACCTTAAACATAGACATTTTTCCGACGAACGGGTCTGCTACGGTTTTAAAGACAAATATAGACGTATCCTTGCTATCCATATCTATTGGAATTTCTTTCACTTCACCGTCGGCATTAACAATATGCTCAACCTTACGTGCAATAGGTCTCGGGAAGGATTCCGCAATAGTATCAAGAAGAGTCTTAATGCCCCAGTTCTTAATTGCCGCACCGCAGAATACCGGGATAATATCACCCGTGATAATTCCTTCGTGAATAGCTTCGAGCGCTTCTTCTCTTGAAATGGGTTCTTCATTGAAGAATTTATCCATAAGCACATCGCTGGTCTGCGCGATGGCTTCGAGGAGCATATTGTGATATTCGCTGAACATATCAGCAAACTTTTCGGGAATTGAAGAACGAATATATTCACCGGTCTGTTTTTCAAAGGTGTATACGCACATTTCAACTAGGTTAGCAAATCCGATAACCGTATCGCCGTCTATAATCGGTATTTGTATTGGGCAAACGGTGAGACCGTATTTTTCTCTTATAGCACCGAAAACCTTGTAAAAACGCGCTTCTCCGTCATCAAATCTGTTAATGAAGAAGGCCTTGGGAATACCCGCCTCTGTTGCAAGATCCCAAACAAGCTCGGTACCTACCTGAATACCCGATTTTCCGTCGACGACGATAATAGCGGCATCAGCGGCTCTTACACACTGTCTTACTTCAGCTTCAAAATCGAAAAAGCCGGGGGTATCAAGTATATTGATCTTAGTTCCGTTCCAAATGATAGGCGCCATAGCCGAGGAAACCGAATATCCCCTCTTGATTTCTTCGGGATCATAGTCGCATACGGTGTTTCCGTCAGTAACAGAACCAAGGCGATCGGTGAGACGCGATATATATAACATTGACTCAGCGAGAGAAGTCTTGCCGCCTCCGCTATGTCCGAGAAGTGCTACGTTTCTGATACTTTTTGTATAAACCTTTTCCATATGTGAAGTCTCCTTGTTATGTATTATGTGTATAATACGGGTTTATCCGCAACAACAACACCTAATTAAATTATACAGTAATTTCTTGACAAATTCAATATTTTTCACATATATGAAAAGTTGCCTTCCGTAGAAAATAAAGGCTTGATTTTGTAAAAAATGTACAAAATCAAGCCAAAATATTGCAATTAAGTAGTAATATTGCCATCTTTTTCTCTGGTTCTCATATGCAGAAGAACCTGATATATGTTATCAACTCCGAGCAGCTCCACGTTAGTCGGAACCTTAAGTGACGGTGTGATATTTTTCTTCGGAAGCACTATTTTAGTAAATCCGAGACGAACCGCCTCTTTGACTCTGTATTCGATGTGCGAGACGGCGCGAACCTCACCCGAAAGTCCGATTTCACCGAATGCTATCAAATCGTCGGAAATAACCTTGTCGGTAATTCCGCTTATAAGAGCCATTGCGATTGACAGGTCGGCGCTGGGTTCGTCAAGATTTATTCCGCCGGCAACATTGATAAAAACGTCGTTTTCGTAAAATTTAAGTCCCATGCGTTTTTCGAGTACGGCTATCAAGAGACACATTCTGTTATAATCAAATCCGTCCGATGTTCGCTTTCCCGTCGGAAACACGGTTTTAGTTACAAGCGCTTGTATCTCCGATATGATAGGTCTTGTTCCCTGCATAACACACCCTACGCAAGAACCGCTGGTGTTTTTCGGACGCTGCGCAATTATTACTTCGCTGGGATTAGGGATCTCCTTTAAACCTGCTTGACCCATTTCGAAGACGCCTATTTCGTTGGTAGAGCCAAAACGGTTTTTTATCGCTCTTATTATGCGATATGAGTTAGTGCGCTCGCCTTCAAAATATAAGACGGCATCAACCATATGCTCTAGGATTTTAGGTCCTGAAATACCGCCCTCCTTATTAACGTGACCGACAAGGAGTATAGCCGCTCCCGTATTTTTAGCATAGGAGATGAGCGACATAGTGCTCTCTCTCACCTGTGTGATACTTCCCGGTACAGATGAAAAGCGTGTTGACGAGAGGGTTTGTATAGAGTCAATAATTATGACTCCCGGCTTTATATTTTCACATTCGGAAAGAACGGCGTCAAGGTCGGTTTCGGTTAAAATATAAAGCTCGCCCGATAATATACCGAGTCGCTCCGAACGAAGCTTAAGCTGTCCCTTTGATTCTTCGCCGGAAACATAGAGGACGGTTTTGTTTTTGGCAAGCTCCGAGCTTACCTGTAAGAGAAGCGTTGATTTTCCTATTCCGGGCTCGCCCGAAAGCAGAACCACAGAGCCGTCGACAAGTCCTCCGCCGAGTACTCTGTCCAGCTCTTTCATACCTGTTTCGCATCTTAAATATTCGGAAACCTCAAGATCCGAGATTTTTGCCGATTTGTTTTCATAAGTGCCGATTCGCTTTGACGGTGCGGTATCTCTTATTTCTATTTCATCAAAGGAATTCCAAGAAGCGCAATCCGGACATCTACCGAGCCATTTTATACTGGAAAATCCGCACTCACGGCAGACAAACGATACTTTTTGATTTTTCATTTACACGTCCTTTACAGTTTTTAGTGTGAAGAAACCTTTTCTACATATTTAATAATACCACAAACTATGGCCAAACTCAACTCTTTTTGATATTCTTTTTCGGAAAGTTTTTTGCATTCTTCACTGTTGGTGATAAAGCCGCACTCCACGAGCACTGATACGTTTTCCGTATTTTCAAGCACGAAAATACCTTCTCCGCTTTTTATAACGCGGTTGTTGTTTGGCTGCAAAGAATCTTTGACGCTCTCTTGTATTGCCGAGGCAAGCATCCTTCCGTATTCATTTCGTGTCGAATAATATACCTGCGTTCCGCTGTATTTGGGGTCCCCGTAAGAATTCATATGTATACTTACAAATATTGCATTGGGATATTCTGCTGCAATTTTACATCGGTTTTTTAAATCGGATATCTTTCTGATTCCCTTAATATTTTCTTCTTCCTTATATAGCAGCTTATCATCGGTTCGGGTATATATAACCGTAAACCCTTTTTCGGTAAGTGCTGATCCGAGTTCCTTAGAAACAGAAAGATTTAAGTCCTTTTCATATATATTGTCACTACCGACAGCTCCCGGATCCTCCCCTCCGTGTCCTGCGTCAATAATTACGATATTCTTCTCGTTTTCTTTTGACATAGCCGAAACGTATTTTTCGGAATTTAAGTACGTGTTTACAAAAAGACCGCCCAGAAGAAGAAAGACCAGCATAAAAGCGATAACCTTTACCGCCTTTATTCCGGAGCGGATTTTGTGCAGATTTAAAATAACGACCTTCATATAAAAAATCCCCCGTTACAGTTTAATAAACTATACTGAGGGATTTTATAAATTATTACTTTTTCTGTTTCTTGTTTTTAGTTGACGGGAAGATTTTTATGTTTTTAAGTCCGAATGTATAACCGATGTGTGTTACGAGTATTGCAAGAAGCGGCGCCGCCAAAAACGCCAATGATTGTAAGAGTATATAGAAGTCGGCAGCCTTAAAGGAAACGAAAATGCCCTGTATTAAACCGAGATACATAGCATTTGTTAATCTCAGAATAAGGTTTGCTATCTGAGATACGGCGTTTGCGCTATCTATTCCCTTAAAATAAACGAGTGAATCGCAAATGACACATGTTGCAGCAAGGACAAAGTTAATGGCATTCGCCATAAGTGCCATAAGTGCGCCCTTATAAGCGCGTTTTTTTACTCTTCCCGCATCGATTCTTATTTTATCGTTTGCTCCCCAATCCCATGATACTGTGTACAAGAGCGCAAAGAAGAACAGCATCGAGAAAATCGATATAGCTATTTTGAGTTTAAGCGATAAGCTGCTGTCCAATGAGCTGATGGATGTATAAAGAACTAACGAAAAAATCGTGATACCTATTTGATTTATGTACAGTCTTAAAATGTCATAAGAATTTTCTTTTAAAAATCTCATAAATACCCTTTCAAACGCATCATATATACGATATTTTATCATAAAGTGCAAAAAAAACAAGTACAAACGAAAAATGTTTACATTTTATCCACTAAAATTAAAAAAAATTTTGTATAATATACTTAGTAATGTAAAAAAAGAAAGGAAAATCTATATGTCGGTTCTTACATTTAAAAGCGATGAATATAAGACTTTTCCTCAAATACTCAAAGATTACGCATCGCATCTTGTTTATATCAAAGGCAACAGCGAGAAAACAGTGTGCGAATATTTGCTTGATTTACGTACCTTCTTCAGATTCATGATTATGCGTGAGGGGGGCGAGTCGCTTTCACGCGAGGAATTCGAGAAAATATCGATACGTGACATAGGTCTTGACGAGGTGCGCCGGGTAAACACCGAGACTATTATAAATTTTCTTATGTTTGTGGGTTTTGAACTCGATAACAGTACCACAACAAGAATGAGAAAGCTCAGTGCCCTGAAATCCTTTTATCACTATGCGTACGGAAAAAAACACCTGGTGGATTCTAATCCCACGTCGGATATAGATGCCCCCAAGAAAAATAAAACTCTGCCGAAGTACCTCACTGTTGACGAGGCTGTTTCCCTTCTTGAAGCGGTAAAATCGGACTTGGAATCCAAAACAATTATCCGCGACTATGCCATCCTCGTTTTGTTTTTAAATACCGGCATGCGTCTTTCCGAGCTTGTCGGATTGAATCTTGAGAGCTTTTCGTCGAATCTTGAAACCGTCAAGGTCCTCGGTAAAGGCAACAAGGAACGAGTAATTTATCTTAACGATGCAGCGAGAGCGGCTGTCAGCGATTACATAAAGGTGCGACTTGATCCGCGTTTCATACGTACATCCGATAACGCTTTTTTCCTGAGCGGACGGCAAACGCGTATTTCGGCAAAAACGGTACAATGGATGGTATACAAATATCTTCAGCTGGCAGGACTTGGATCTCGCGGTCTTTCTGTCCACAAGCTCCGTCACACTGCAGCAACACTTATGTATCAGACGGGAAAGGTCGATATACGGGTGCTTAAGGATATACTCGGACACGAGCAGCTTAATACTACGCAGATATACACGCACGTTGTTGACCGCAACATTGAAGAGGCGATGGACAGAAATCCCCTGTCGGATTTAAAAATTAAAAGAAAGACAAGACAAACAGGTCTTGATGACTAAAATATATGGGTGACAATCTTTTAGGTGCAAAAATTAAAGCCTTAAGAAAATCAAAGGGGCTTACACAATCCGAGCTTGTCGGTAGCAAGGTTACGAGAAATATGCTCAGCAGTATTGAAAACGGAACGGCAAATCCTTCGCTTGATACCCTCAAATATATTGCTGACGCACTTTCGGTCTCTGTTTCATATTTAGTTTCGGAAGATGACGATTTGACCTTTTACGAAAAAAAACGGCGCATTGATAAAATTTACAGAGCGTATCAAGCCGAGAATTTTCACGCTTGCGTAAATATCATAAATTCTATTGAAGATAAGGACGACGAGCTCAATTATTTGCTTGCATACTCATATCTTCAAATCGCAAAGCAAAATATTGCTCACGGATCTCTTGCAAGTGCAACCAAAAATCTGGAGCTTTCGGCAGAATATTCGGAAAAAACGAAAATTAATACCGAGCATATTGAAGCGCAGATTCCGATGTATTTAGCCGTGGCAAGTAACGTGCAGTCGCCTTTGCTCGAATTTGATGCGCAAAAATACCGTAATTTGCTTGTCGATTCGGTGGAATTTGAGCTTTTCAAGTACATAACACTTGATTTGTCATACGCATTCGAAACGCCTTGCTATGCCCTGCATATAGAGGCGAAGCGATTAATCAAAGAGAGAAATTATACTGAAGCTGTTAAAAGACTTTTAAATGCCGCAGAGCTATCCAAGAATGAGAGCTATAACGCCTTCGTAGTATTTGGAATATACTCCGACCTGGAATACTGCTATAAACAGCTTTTTGATTACGAAAAGGCCTATACCTATTCAACAAAAAGAATGACACTGCTTGAAAACTTTAAACAATAAAAAATGCCCGATTACCGTAAAATTCGTTAATCGGGCTTCTTAAATTTTGGATGATTTTCCTCGGAGTGCTCATAAATGCCTATGTCACTAACCAAAATCGCTCCGTTCAATATCGCTTGATTTCCATATTTCTGCCGTATTTTATCAAGCGCGTTTTCTTTTTTCTCGCCTTTTTTGTGGCGTTCTGAACGCGCGTCATCGAACATGGAAATTTGTACCGCCGACATATCACGCCGTACTAGGTTTGATGCCGAGAGAGTTATCATTCTTATCGGTTTTTCCTCGCTCCATTCATCAAGAAGAATGGCGTATGCCATATCCGAAATTTCCCTTGATACATCCGTCGGCGAACTAAGCGTTCGCTGCCTTTGGATGGTGCGCAAATATTCATCCTTTAGAGTAATCGACACGGTTGAGCAAAGCTGTTTTTGCGCTCGAAGCCGTCTTCCTATCTCTTCCGCGAGATACTCGATTCCTACTTTACACTCCTCGCGGCCAACCAGGTCATGCCTAAAGGTGAAACCGTTGCTTACACTTTTTGCGTCATCGCGAGATGATTCTACAGGACTGTCATCAAGACCGTTTGAGTATCGGTGAAGCAGATCACCGCTTTTTCCAAACCGTGCTATAAGTATTTCCCTATTTGTTTTGGCAAGCTCACCTATTGTCCTGATACCCATAGTCTTGAGCGCCTCAGACGTCTTTCTGCCAACGTAAAGCAAGTCCGAAACAGGCAGACTATAAATTATATCTTTGAAATTTTTCTCGCCGATAACCGTGACGGCGTCCGGTTTTTTATAGTCGCTTCCAAGCTTTGCAAAAACCTTGTTGAAGGATACACCGACCGAAACGGTTATACCAATCTCACGTTTTATATCGCACCTTATCTTATTAGCAATTTCCTCGCCACCGCCGAAAAGCCTTTGACTCGCCGTGACGTCAAGCCAGCTTTCATCTATTCCGAAGGGCTCAATTATATCGGTATATCGCGCATATATTTCATTAACCCGCCTCGAAAATTTTGTGTATTCATCATAGTGAGGCTCGGCGATAACAAGATTCGGACATTTTTTTCTGGCAGAAAAAACGGTTTCTGCCGTAATAATTCCGCATTTTTTCGCAATTTCATTCTTTGCGAGAACGATTCCGTGTCTAGCCGCCTCGCTTCCGCACACCGCAAGAGGAACGTTCTTGTAGCTTGGATTAAGTATTGTTTCTACCGAAGCAAAGAAATTGTTGCAGTCGCAATGTAAAATAACTCTTGACATTTCTTCTCCATTTACTGTTCGGTTATTCTTTTTTTCGGAAGCTCCCCTTCTTTAAGTGTAAACCAGAATTCAGTACCGAATCCCTCGCTTGATTCAACATGTATTTCTTCGCCTAAAGCATCGATTATTGTTTTGCATATATAAAGACCGAGACCTACTCCGGTTTTGTCAAGACCGCGGCTCTTATCGCTCTTGTAAAAACGTTCGAAAATCATGGGTTTATCCTCGTCGGATATGACCTGACCGTCATCAAATACCGATATGCGAATCTTAGAAGTCTGATACCTTGTGATTTTTATTACAAACCTACCGTTTTCCTTTGAAAATTTAATGGCATTGTGACAGAGGTTGTACATAACCTGATATACCGCGTCCTTGTCGGCGTATACAGGCATAGCGTCACTGTCTGATATAAATTCCACATCAAGATTCTTTTCGTCTATTTTCTTTTCAAACGAAATCAAAATAAGACGGCCAACCTCTGCAACATCAAATACCGTCGGTGTGAATTTTCTATCGCCCGACTCAAGCCTCGAAATATCGAGAAGCTGAGAGACAAGACGGGAGAGTCTGTGAACCTCGCCGGAAATAACACCGAGATAATGTTCGTGCTTTTCGGGAGGTATTGCACCCGAAGTTATTCCGTCGATAAAGCCCGAGATTGTAGTCATCGGTGTTCTGAGGTCATGAGATACGCTTGCAAGGAATGAGTTTCTCATTTTTTCAAGATTGTCAAGTGAATCCGCCATGTTGTTAAAGGCGTTACCAAGTGCGGACACCTCATCTTCGCCGTAAACAGTAATGCGCGTTTCGAAATTTCCCTTTGCAAACTGCTTTGCCGCGCTTGTCATACTGCGAAGAGGGTGAATTATGCGTTCTGTTATAAAGTATACCGCTATAACCGCGGCAAGCATAACCCATGCAGAGCTGTTAATGACTGCGCGGCGAGTTATGCTGATAAGCTTGTCCTCACGAACAGTGGATGAAAGGGATATAACGTATCCCTCAATACTGCCCTCACAAACTATCTCCTTGGCACAGGCAACGTGAGTCTCATCAACAACACCGCCGATTTTTCCGTGGTGTACAAGATAGCTTTCGCCCGATTCGGCAGATTTATTATTAAACAGCGACATATCGACTTTTCCGAGTTCGCCCGGTGCTATCGGCTCGTTAGCTTCACTCAGTGTTGTAAGGAGAACGTTACCGCTCTTGTCTGTAACTATAACTTCAAGTTCCGTATTAATTCTCACAAGTGTGCTTATTACAAGTCTTTCAAGCTCCATACCGTCTTCAGCGCCATCTTTTTTACTCAATTCGGAAGCAATGGCAAGACTTGTTGATAACAAATCGTTCTCCTTGTCCTCGCGAACGTATGACTGTATCATAGAAGTTATAAGCCCTGAAAGCAGAAGAAAGCTTACAAGAATAATCAGTATGAATGCGGCAAGATATTTTGAAAATGTGCTTTTGAACATATTTCTTACCCCTGGGAATGATATACCTATATTTTACAACATTCCTATTCATAAGTCAAATATTTTTTGTTAATTTAGATTGACTAAAAGCGAAACTTGTGATAAAATATAACAGATGATTTTTACTTGAAAGGATTATATAATGACAGTAACAAGATTTGCTCCGAGCCCTACGGGATACATGCACATCGGAAACCTTAGAACTGCGCTCTATTCATTTCTCATTGCCAAGCACGATAACGGTAAATTTATTTTAAGAATTGAGGATACCGACAGAGAGCGTTTGGTTGAGGGTGCGGTAGACGTTATAAAATCGACTTTGAAAATAACCGGACTTAAATATGATGAAGGTCCGGACGTTGGCGGTGAGCACGGCCCTTATGTACAGAGCGAAAGAAAAGACATCTATATGGAGTATGCAAAGCGCCTGGTTGATATCGGCGCTGCTTACTATTGCTTCTGCACAAAGGAAAGACTTGAAGAACTGCACGAGCAGGATGCAACCGGCGGATATGACCGCCACTGTCGAAATCTTTCTAAGGAAGAGGTCGAAAAGAACTTAAAGGCGGGAATTCCGTTTGTTATAAGACAGAAAATGCCTCTTGACGGCGTTACTACCTATACGGATGCCGTATTTGGCGAAATTTCAATGAACAATTCCGAGCTTCAGGATCAAATACTTATGAAAGCCGACGGCTTCCCCACCTATAATTTTTGTCACGTAGTAGACGATTATCTTATGGGGGTTACTCACGTAGTGCGCGGCTCTGAATATTTAACCTCGACACCCAAGTACGTTTTACTTTACGACGCTTTCGGCTGGGAAAGACCGAATTACGTCCACCTGCCCTTGCTAATGGGTAAAAATGAGGACGGCTCGGTTTCAAAGCTTTCAAAGCGTCACGGCGCGGTTTCCTTCCAGGACCTTGTAAACGACGGTTATCTGCCTGAGGCTATTACAAACTATATTGCGCTTCTCGGCTGGTGTCCGAAGAACAGTCAGACCGAATTTTTCAGCCTTTCGGAGCTTATGGAAGCATTTACGATTGACGGTGTTTCTAAGTCTCCCGCAGTATTCGATTTTGAGAAACTGCTCTGGTTTAACGGCGAATATATTCATAAACTTGATGATTCTGAGTTTAACAAGCTGGTCGCTCCTTTTGTTCATACGGATATTCCGGCAAACGTGAATAAAGAGAAAATGTATTCGCTTTTAAAAACAAGAATTTCGAAGCTTTCCGACATGGATGAGAGAATGTCATTCTTCATTACGCTTCCCGATTACGATAAGGACCTTTTCTTAAACAAAAAGAATAAAATCGCCGATTTTGAAAGTGTAAAAACAATACTTACAGAAGCGCTTTCTGTTCTTGAGAGTCTCGAAAGCTACGATAATGATTCCCTTTTTGCAGCCCTTCTTCCCATTGCGGAAAAGCTGGCCATTAAGACAGGTACACTCATGTGGTGTGTAAGAATTGCTGTTTCCGGCATGTCTGCAACTCCCGGAGGAGCAACCGAAATAATGGAAGTTATCGGCAAAGAAGAAAGTCTTAAAAGAATCAAGCTCGCTCTTCAAAAAATCTAATATTTTTCCGTATCGGAGGGTAAGTGACATCTTACCCTCTGTTTTTTTGAAAAAATGACGGTTTTTGTGCTCATTTTTATAAAAATTTGAAAGAAATTGATTCAAATAATGCAAAAGCTATTGTAAAAGGTGCAAATTTGTGATACAATTTTATCCGGTATGCATAATTTTACGCATACTAACGCGCGACCTTCGGAGGTTACTATGGCTAATGATATTTCACAGCGTATAAGGAATTCTTACTCGACCTTTTCAAAGGGGCAGAAAAAAATTGCTAACGCTATACTTAATGATTACGATAAAGCTGCATATATGACGGCGTCAAAGCTTGGTATGCTCGTCGGCGTATCCGAATCTACGGTTGTCAGATTTGCAAACGAACTCGGATTTGAGGGATATTCCGAATTTCAAAGAGCCGTACAGGAGCTTGTTCGTACGAAGCTTACCCCCAATCAGCGAATTGAGGTTACAAAACAGCGATTAGGCACGGGCGACATTCTTGAAAACGTTATGGAGTCGGATATCAGCAAAATACGCTATACCTTGGACCGCATAGACAGAGATACCTTCTATAAATCGGTTGACGACATACTTTCGGCAAAAAATATATACGTTATGGGAGCGCGAAGCACCGAATCCCTCGCTCTTGTATTGAAGTACAACCTTTCGCTTATATTTGATAACGTGAAATTTATTCAGCCCACCTCAACTGCCGAGGTTTTTGAACAGATGTTTTCTATTGGAAAGGATGACGTCCTGATTGCTTTCTCCTTCCCGAGATATTCTTCGAAAATGGTTAGCGCTGTTAAATATGCAAGGCAGAACGGTTCAAACGTCGTGGTGTTTACCGATTCCGAAATTTCACCGCTCGCCGAATATGCAACATCCCTAATTACCGCACAGTCCGATATGGCATCGTTTATGGATTCGCTTGTTGCTCCTATTAGCATAATTAATGCCATAATCGTGGAGATTACAAGACGTAAGGAAAGAGAGATAACACAACGGTTCGACAAGCTTGAAAAGGTTTGGGACGAATACGACGTTTATGCAAAGCGCTGATGGAATACACTGCTAAAAAAATATGTGTTGTAGGCGGTGGCGCAGCCGGTATGATGGCTGCCGGAACTGCTGCACTTTACGGTGCTGACGTTACTATATTCGAGCGCGGCGAACGACTTGGAAAAAAGCTTGCGATAACCGGCAAAGGAAGATGCAACGTAACAAATAATTGCAACACCCAAGAATTTTTGGAAAACGTAACGAAGAACCCAAGATTTCTTTATGCCGCTCTAAATGCATTTGACACCGGGGACACTATGAATTTTTTCTCAGGACTTGGTGTAAAATTAAAAACCGAGCGAGGAAATCGCGTTTATCCCGAAAGCGATAAGGCAAAGGATATCGTTGACGCTATGCGTAAGTACGTCGACGCTTGCAAAATAATAAATAAAAAGGTCACAAATATAACCTATAACAGCGACTCCACCTTTACGGTCAGCACAGATAATGATAAATATACGTTTGATTCGGTTATTTTGGCTACGGGAGGAAAGTCATACCCGCTTACAGGCTCTGACGGTGCAGGCTACCGCCTTGCCGTAAAGCTTGGACATAAGGTGACCGAGCTTTTGCCATCCCTTGTGCCGATTGAAAGCAAATCATCACTTTGTAAGCAAATGCAAGGACTGTCGCTCAGAAATGTAGAAATCAAAATTACCGACGAAGAAAACCGTATCATTTATTCGGACTTCGGAGAAATGATGTTTACACATTTCGGGGTCACAGGACCGACAATTCTTTCCGCTTCCGCACATTTAAGGAATCTGGATATTGAGAAATTAACTCTTTCAATCGATTTGAAGCCGGCACTTGACGAAAAAACACTGGACAAGCGTCTGCTTTCGGATTTTTCCGAGAAAAGCAACAAAGATTTTATAAATTCACTTGGGGATATTCTCCCTGCAAAAATGATAGAACCCTTTGTAAAAATTACGGGAATTGATCCCAGAAAGAAAGTTAATTCAATAACAAAAGAAGAACGTCAAACAGTTCTTTACACACTGAAAAGTTTTAAAATACCGCTTTATCGGTTTCGCCCGATTGAAGAAGCAATTGTTACATCCGGCGGTATAGACGTCGCTTGTATCTCTCCGAAAAATATGCAATCGAAGATTATTCCGGGATTGTTTTTTGCAGGCGAAATCATCGACGTCGATGGATATACCGGGGGGTTCAATTTGCAAATTGCATTTTCAACCGGATATTTGGCAGGAAAAAGCGCAGCAGAATAAAGATTAACGAAAGGTAGATATTTATGGTAAGAATAGCAATAGACGGTCCCGGCGGTGCGGGAAAATCGAGCGTAGCAAAAGCCGTAGCAAAGAAGCTCGGAATCATTTACGTTGATACCGGTGCGCTTTACAGAACTATAGCTCTCCATATGCTGAAAAAAGGAATCTCACCGAGTGACAGCGAGGCTGTAATAAATGAGCTCCCCAACTTTTCTCTTGAGCTGAAATTCATTTCAGGTAAGCAGGTAATACTTCTTGACGGCGAGGACGTAGGAGACAGCATAAGAACTCCCGAGATTTCCATGGCTGCATCCACCGTAAGCGCAATCAAAGAGGTCAGAGAGTATCTTTTGAACACGCAGCGCAGTATAGCAAAGAACAACAGCGTAATAATGGACGGACGTGATATCGGTACCGTTATACTTCCCTATGCCGAGGTTAAAATCTTCCTTACGGCATCTCCCGAGGTTCGAGCAAGAAGAAGATACGACGAGCTTATTGCAAGAGGTCAGACGGTAACTTACGAGGACGTATACAACGAGATGTTTGAGCGTGATAAAAACGACAGCACAAGAGCTATTGCGCCCTGTGTTCAAGCAAAAGACGCAATTTTGCTTGACAACTCAAATCTCACGCCCGAAGGTACGGTAAAAGCTGTCGTTAAGATAGTAAAAAAAAAGAGAAAATCTCTCTATAAATTCCTCCACCCATGGCTCGCTCCCACAATAAGATTCTTTCAAAGAATAAAGGTTATCGGAATTGAAAATATTCCTACCGACCGCGGTTACATGATATGTGCAAATCACATCGGCGCAAAAGACGTTGTTATGCTTGGCGCTGCATATCCGAAGCCTATCAGATTTATTGCCAAAAAAGAGCTTTTTTCCGTTCCTGTTTTGGGCGGTCTTATTAAGAAGCTCGGTGCGATAGAAATTGACCGAGGCGGAAACGATATATCGGCTATCAGAAATTCCGTAAATCTCGCAAAAGCGGGCTACAACGTGGCAATTTTCCCGCAGGGACACAGATATCCAGGCGTTGATCCATCTACAACACAAACCAAGGACGGAGCGGCGCTGATAGCATATAAATCCGAGAGCGATATTCTTCCGGTCTTCATTAAAACGAAAAATAACAAGTACAGGTTTTTAAGAAAAATCGAGATTATATTCGGAGAACCGATAAAGAACGAAGAGTTGGGTTTTGTAAACGGAGGAAGTGACGAATATAAGGCTGCCACAGATAAAATTTTTGCAGAAATTTTGAAACTCGGTGGATACACAGCGTTGCCTCCGGCAAAAGAGGAGTCGAAAAATTGAAAGTAATTTTATCGAAAAACGCGGGCTTTTGCCCGGGTGTGCGCCGTGCGGATACAGAAATAAATTTGATAATTCCCTCTTCTTCCGACGAGCGTGTTTATACGCTCGGACACCTGATACACAACAGACTCTACAACGAAGAGCTTGAAAAACGCGGAGTTACAGCTATTTCTTTCTCGGACGTCGAAAGCACGTTCTTTGCTGATCCCAGTAAGAAAATGACGGTTGTTATAAGAACTCACGGAATACCTAAGGAACAGGAGCAACATCTTAAAAAACTTGAGGCGGAAAACGAAAAATTCAAACTTGTAGACCTTACCTGCCCTTACGTTAAGCGAATTCACAATATTGCAGAAAACAGTACCGACGAGTCAACGGTATTTCTTCTTTTTTGCGATCCCAATCACCCGGAAGCGATAGGTACTCTAAG
>JAZLCX010000146.1:0-11346 GCA_045614425.1 Eubacteriales bacterium
TTGGCGATATCCTTTGAGAATTCATCTGCCGCCGCGTACTGATTAAGGTAGCGGCTGAGCGATTTTACACCCATATTGCAGCCGTCTGTCATAAGGTCGGCTACGGTTTTGTCGCTGTCCTTCATTGCCAGCTTCATATTGGTCTTCATCCAGGACATTCCCGCGGCTATGGGATTTGGATCCTTGCCGTCGTCGGAAAATCTATTGAGCTCATTCCGTATTTCCGTGCCGAGCTTTTCGTGCTCGCACTTGCAGTCCGAAAGAAGTCCTCTGAAATTCCCGTTTTTTACGGTGTCGAGTACGTCCTCAATCGATTTCACGCCCATCTTTACTCCCGCATCGCACTCACGAAGCAGCTTTACAGTATCCTTTTCTATCATAAAAACACCTCCGTTTTTAAGATAGTATAACCGATTGGAAGTAAAAAATACGGCGTTGACTCTTTAAAGCTCTAAAAGTTGCCTAAGCTCGAGCATTTTTTTGCTGTCAGGCGTCGGCAGGTGGGCAAAGGGGAAGGGAATATTCAATTTCTCGTATTTGATGCTGCAGATTTTCTTGAAAGGGAGAAGCTCAACCTTGTCAACTACGGGGTGGCTTTCCTTTATTTTTTTAAGAGCGATAATGTTTTCCTCGCTGTCGTTAAGCGTGGGTATTATTACCTGGCGGAGAGTGGTTTTAATGCCGTTATCCGAAAGGTAGCCGAGAAAATTTAACACGGTATCAAGGCTGCACCCTACGTATTTAAGGTAGTCCGAGTTGTTTGTATACTTGATATCGAGCAAAACTCTGTCGGTTTCCCGAAGAAGAGCTTTCACAGAGCCGTTAAGGATGCTGCCCGACGTATCAAGGCAGGTGTTGATGCCGCCCTCGTGACACAGGCTGAAAAGCTCGTGCGAAAATTCAGCCTGTAATAAAGGCTCTCCGCCCGAGAGCGTGATGCCGCCATCCTTGCCGAAATAGGCGCGGCAGCGCTCAGCCTTTTCGTATATCTCGCGTGGGGTGTAAAGAATTCCGCCGTCTATACCTTGCGAATCGGGGTTGTGACAGCAGCCGCAACGGAGATTGCAGCCCTGCAAAAACACTACGAATCTCACACCCGGGCCGTCAACCGTTCCAAGCGACTGTACCGAGTGGATTTTGCCTTTTATATCCTTATTCATACGCTTTCGTGGAAGGTGCGGCTTATAACCTCGCGTTGCTGCTCGCGTGAGAGCTTTGTAAAGTTCACGGCATAGCCCGACACTCTTATGGTCAGATTGGGGTACTCCTCGGGGGACTCGTAGGCGCGCATAAGAAGCTCGCGCGACATTACGTTTACGTTGAGGTGATGAGCGCCCTTTGAGAAATATCCGTCAAGGATTGATACAAGGTTTTTGCTTCTTTCCGCCTCATCTCTTCCGAGGGCATCCGGAATTATCGAGAAGGTGTTCGATATACCGTCGCGGCAGTCGTCGTAGGAGATTTTTGCCACCGAGTTTAACGAAGCCAGAGCTCCGTTTTCCTCTCTGTTGTGCATAGGATTTGCGCCGGGAGCAAAGGGGGCTTGCGCAGGGCGTCCGTCGGGGGTTGCGCCGGTGTGCTTTCCGTAAGTTACGTTAGAGGTAATAGTGAGAACCGAAAGTGTGTGGATCGCGCCTCTGTATGCGGGGGTGCGTCTCAGCTCTGTGATAACTTTGTGCGTCATATCTCGGGCGATGAGGTCAACTCTGTCATCATCGTTTCCGAACTTCGGGAAGTCGCCATCCGTGTCAAAATCTGTTATATATCCGTCCTCGTTCCTTATGGGCCGCACTCTTGCATACTTTATTGCGGAGAGCGAGTCGGTGACGACCGAAAGTCCGGCAACGCCAAACGCCATAAACCGTTCAACCTCGGTGTCGTGAAGAGCCATCTGTATTTTTTCGTAGGCGTACTTATCGTGCATATAGTGAATGACGTTCATCGTATTAACGTAAAGGTGGCAGAGCCATGCGTTATAGATATCGAATCTCTTCATAACCTCTTCGTAGTCTAATACGTCCGAGGAGAGAGGTGACATTTTAGGTCCTATCTGCATACCGCTTGCCGTATCGTAACCGCCGTTTATAGCTATAAGAAGAAGCTTTGCAAGGTTGCAGCGTGCGCCGAAAAATTGCATCTGCTTGCCGACCTTCATCGCCGAAACACAGCAGGCAATAGCGTAGTCGTCGCCGTAGATTTCGCGCATAAGGTCATCGTTTTCGTATTGAATGGAGTTTGTCTTCTCGGAGAGGCGGGCGCAGAAGGTTTTGAATTCCTCGGGAAGACGGGTGGACCAGAGAACCGTGAGGTTCGGCTCGGGGGACGGGCCGAGAGTGACGAGGGTGTTAAGAATTCGGTAGCTGTTTTTCGTAACGAGAGAACGGCCGTCCACGCCCATTCCGCCGACAGCCTCGGTTATCCACATAGGGTCGCCGCCGAAAAGCTCGTTGTATTCGGGGGTGCGCAGATGACGCGCGAGGCGAAGCTTTATAACGAAATCGTCCATAATTTCCTGCGCGCCCTCTTCGGTGAGAATGCCGCGCTCAAAGTCCCTCTCGAAATATATGTCGAAGAAGGTCGAAACTCTTCCGAGCGACATTGCCGCGCCGTTTTGCTCCTTTATCGCGCCAAGATATGCAAAATAGGTCCACTGAACAGCCTCTCTTGCATTTTTTGCGGGCTGACTTATATCAAATCCGTAGCTCTCAGCCATCTCTTTAAGATAGCCGAGGAAGGAAATCTGTCTGAAAAGCTCCTCGCCAAGCTTTATTTTTTCACCGTCGAAGTTGCCCTCGGCAAGAGCCGCCTTGTCCTTTTTCTTTTCTTCTATGAGGCGGTCGACACCGTAAAGAGCAACCCTGCGGTAATCACCGATAATACGTCCTCTGCCGTATGCGTCGGGCAGACCGGTTATGACGTGGCTCTTTCTCGCCGCACGCATCTCGTCCGTGTAGGCACGGAAGACTCCGTCGTTATGGGTGGTGCGGAATCTGAACTCCTCTTCGACCTTTCGGCTGAGCTTATACCCGTACGCCTCGCACGCCTGACGCGCCATTCTTATTCCGCCAAAGGGGTTTACTCCGCGCTTTAAAGGGCGGTTGGTCTGAAGTCCGAAAATAATCTCGCTTTTTTTGTCGATATATCCGGGGGCGTAGCTCGTCAGCGACGAAACCGTGTCGGTGTCAATATCGAGAACTCCGCCGAACTGTCTCTCAAGCTCAAAGAGAGCGCGAACCTTTTGCATAAGCTCCTCGGTACGCTTGGTCGCGCCCGAAAGAAAGCTTCCGCCCCCTCTGTATTCCTTGTAGTTTTTCTGTATGAAATCGCGCACGTTAATTTCGTTTTGCCACGTGCCGCCGTTAAATCCTTCCCAAAATTGTTTCATTTTTACTCTTTCCTTTCTGAAAATAAATGAAAAAGGGCAAGCTTGTTCTCTGCGAAAACAAACCTGCCCAGACGGTCGGCATAAATGCTTCTACACTCCACCGCGGTAATCCGCGAATCCGTCAGTTATGTAAAAGCTCGCTTATATTATACACTGAAAATAGAATTTTGTCAACTTCAATGCGAATATTTACAAAATGGAAAATTCTGTAAGAATTTACGACTCCTCGTCATTCTTTTCCTCATAGAAGGTGTCAATATAAAACTCCGAGTGCTTCTTCAGCTCCTCTTCAACCACGTCGTATCCGTACTCCTCGGTAATGGTCTGTCTGTCGGAGAAGAGATTCGTTCCGATTCCGAGGCGGTTGCCCTCAATCTCCGCGCCGAGCGCCGCAAGGGTAGTCGGGAAGAGGTCAAAGGTTGCAAAATCGCGTCCAATCTCGCGCACCGGCTCTATCGCAGGGTTTATGATGCAGTTATAGGTGGTGCGGATATAATCGTCGTTAAGGTCGGTGATGAAGTTGGGGTCCATCGTGAGATGGTCGCCCGCAATAACTATGGTCGTATTCTCGTAGAAATCCTGCTCCTGAATCCACTTTACGAATTCGGAAACCTGCTTTGACGAGCAGGAAAGCACGTTTGCGTACTGCTCATCATATTTGTCGGGACAGAGGTCGCACACGTATCCGTCGGGGAAGTGCGTGTCGGCGGTGAGAGTCGTGAAGTTGAAGGGCTTTCCCGTTTCTGCAAGGCGGAGAAGCTCCTCCTTGGCAAAGGTAAACACCTTTTCATCCTCAAAGCCCCACCACTTCCAATAACCCTCGGGAAGCTTTCCGTCTTCGATAAGGGAATAGACGTCGATGATGTTATAGTTGCCGTGCTCGGTGAAGTAATCGTCTCTTGCCGCAAAGCCTGCGTCCGAGCCGACAAGAAGCGACTGCTCGTAGCCCTCAGCGGCTAGAATGTCACCAAGGGTGGTAATGCCCGGCATATATCCGTCGCTTCCGCCGTAGATATCAAAGTTAAGAGGAACCTTTACTATAATACCGGCGGTTTCTGCAAACATTGCCGCCGCGGTCCAGCGCGCTCCGACGTAGGCGCGTGCGCCGAATTTACCGTTTGCCGAGCGGAAGCTTACGTTATCATCTGCAAGCTTCGTTAATTCGGGAATGAAGTTGTCGGTCATCTTTCCGCCCGCGGATGTATCACCGAAGGTGTTCTCCATGGACTCAAGGAAGATGTATATGAGGTTGCGCTTTTCTTCGGGGAAGGTTATCTTCGTCTTCGCGGGGTCAACGTAATGCTCCTCGATGAAATCCGAGTCTGTAAAGGCGTTGACAACAAACGTATGTATTCCGAGACGGAGGGAGAAGATAAGAAGAGATGCAACAAGAAGAAGCGACGAGAGCGGCATAAATCTTTTCTTGAAGAACGCCGCAGTGCGGCCGCCGGCATACTTGATATACGCTTTAGCGCCGCGGAACATACGGGTGAGCTTTCCCGTGAATATCATATAGATGAATATTTCGATTGCGGCAAGAAGAGCGCCCGCGAAAACTACGTTCAGCATAGCATCGCCTATAAGGCCGCCGTTCGTTCCCGCAACGGGAGATTTCAGCTGATAGAGTATCTGGTCAAACTGTACTTCATCGTATCTGTTGAGAAGCCACAGCATAAGAAGGAAGAGCATATTTGCTCCCGCTGTCAGAATAACCGCTACTACGATTTTGGCAATTTTACCCTTGCCGATTTTCTTTTTCGGTTCGGCAGTGTCTTCGGATACTGCCGTTATCTTTTCAGAGCTTTCACTCACGTTATCACCTCAATTCGCTACACTTAATATTGTATCATAAAGTTTTGAAAAAGGTCAAGGTGCTTTGCGTTATTTCAATAATTTTACAGATTTTTGCGGATTACTCTCCGTATTCGGCTATGTAAGGAAGATTTCTGAACTGCTCTCCGCAGTCAAGTCCGTAGCCGATGACAAAGTAGTCGGGGATTGTGAAGAGCGATATGTCGGGGTCGTAAGCTGCAAGACGGCGAGAGGGCTTGTCGAGAAGCGCTATGACTGTGAGCGAGAGGGGATTTCTCGACTTAAGAAGCTTTACGATATCGTTCAAGGTTCTGCCCGTGTCAACTATATCCTCAACAATAACGAGGTGATAGTTCTCAATGCATCTGTCTAGGTCCATAGTGATATTAACGACACCCGAGGAAACCGTTCCCTCATAATAGCTTTTTGCGCACATAAAACCGATTTCACAGGGGACTGTGACGGCGCGGCAGAGGTCCGCCATAAATACAAACGAGCCCTTAAGTATACTTACGAGCAAAATCGGGCGGCCGTCGTAAATTGCATCGATTTTTTTGCCCGCCTCTTTGATTTTTTCCCGTATTTCGTTTTCGGTGATAATAATTCTCTTTATTCTGCCCTTGTAGTCCTCGATTGAATTGATAGCTTTCATATTGACCTCTCGGAAAAATATTTTATTTCCTATTATATCACAAGTAAAGGCTTATTTCAAGTTATTTCGACAAAGTTTTCAGCCAAGGAGCGTGTCGGTTACGAGCATAAGGCAAAAACCGACAAGAAGAGCATAGGTCGCTCCGCGCTGATGGCCGTGGGCGTGGGTTTCGGGAATCATCTCGTCACTTACGACGTAAAGCATTGTTCCGCCCGCAAAGGCAAGCGCAAAGGGGAGGATTGCCGCGGATATTTTGACCGCAAAAAATCCTATAAACGTGCCGATAACCTCAATAACACCGGTCGCCGCCGCAATAAGAAAGGTTCTCTTCGGCTTTATTCCCGCCGCGAGCATAGGACCGATTATGACCATTCCCTCGGGCAGATTCTGAAGCGCGATGCCGAGGGCGATAATGAGAGCCTGAGCGTTGTCGCCCGTGCCAAAGCCGACGCCTGCCGCGATTCCCTCGGGCAGATTATGTATTGCAATCGCCATAACGAAAAGAAGCACGCGGCTGAGGTTCCGGTTTTCGTGATGCTCGTCCTCGGCGCCTGCAAGCTTATGCAGGTGGGGAACGAGTCTGTCGATGAGGTTAAGCGCAAGCGCGCCGACGAAAATTCCGCCGATTGTAATAAGAAGAGCGAATTTTCCGCCAAGCTCAACCGACGGTATAATAAGACCGAGCACCGCCGCCGCAAGCATAACGCCTGCCGCAAAGGAAAGAACGATATCCGAGAAGGCGTGTGAAATTTTCTTGAATAAAAATCCTATTACAGCACCGATGACGGTAGCTCCGCCAACACCGAGCGCTGTCAGTAGTACAAGCTTCATATTATTTTCCCTTCAGCCGAGCGGATAAATGCTCGGCGAACAAAGTAGATGTGGAGGCGTGTCGCCTTATTTTATTTCCTCAAAGACCTCGCGCCCGTGATTGCAGATGGGGCAGACAAAGTCGTCGGGAATCTCATCCTCGTCGTGTATAAAGCCGCATATCGTGCAGATGTATCCCTTCTTCTTCGCGGGGGCGGGAGCAGGCTTCACGTACTTATGATAGTAGGTATATGTCATTGATTCGAGCTTCGATTTTACCTCCGACTCGTCAATTTCGCATATAAACATTCCGTGAGTGCCGAGGTCCACGTACTCCTTGACCGAGAGGGAAATAAAGGCATTGATATATTTCGGCAAAACGGCAAGTCCGTTCTCTGAGCGAAGAGGGGTGCATCCCTCAAACTTGTCGGTATCTCTTCCGCTTCTGAATCCGAACGCCTCAAAAACCGAAAACGGCGCGTCGGTCGAAAGACAGTTGACGTTCATTTTGCCGCTGTTTTTAATGACGTCGTGCGAATAGTTCGATTTGTTTACGGCAACGGCAATGCGCTCGGGCGAGCTTGTTACCTGCATTACGGTATTGACGATAAGCCCGTTATCCTTTTTGCCGTCGTTTACGGTTATAACGTAGAGGCCGTAGCCTATATTAAAAAGTGCTTTTGGGTCCTTCATATAAAATCTCTCCTAAATTACATATTGTTTTAATTGTTTGACAAAAGACGTACCTATATCCGTAAATATTATTTCAGTGTATCGACAAACGTGACGCCGTATCCGAACTCTTCGTATTCCGACCACGGACGGTGATAGGTGTAGAGGATGTATTCTGTTACGGTGGAATCATAATAGCCGTTAATTCTTATGTAATAAGTGCCTGCGGTAAGACGAACGGTTGTATAGTAGAATGCAATCTCTTCATATACGTACGATGACCAGTCCAAAGTTACAGCGCTATTTGTAGCTGAGTTTATTAAAACAGGATAGAAAACAATAGGCGTGCTTCCTGCAAATATAAGTGTTAAGTGGCTCTCCTTATCGAGCGTTACTTTGTAAAAGTCGTATTCACCCGTTTGGGTTTCGCCTTCAACGGTGCTTCCGTTAATAAAAATGTCTGCCGTAGTCGACTTGTTATTCGGCTCTGTTTCAGAAGCGAGGTTTTCCATAAACTTGATTGTATAGTATTCGGTATCATGGAAGAAGGAAGTTACCGAGCGCTCGTAATCGGTGTCAAGGGAGTTAATCTCCGAGATGTGCGTTCCGAAGTTCAGGCCGTCGCCTATGGTGTATCCCCATGTGACAACACCGATTACCTCGCCTTTTGAATTAAGTATCGGGCCGCCGCTGTTTCCGGGGGAAACGGGCGAGGTGTACTGAACCTCCTTAAAGCTTTCCTTTGTTTTCTCGTCTATAACGGTTTCGCGCAGCTTCGAGGCTACTACGCCCGACGAGAAGGAGCCGTCGAGAAATCCGAGCGAGCTTCCGAAGGCGTAAGCCGTCTCGCCCGGTGTCACAGAATCCTGTATTTTCAAAAATGCGTTTTCGGACGGCAAATCCACCTTGAGAAGAGCAATATCCCTTACCGTGTCGAATGCTATTACGCTATTGACGGTGTACGTGGCGTTGTCGGAGTTTTCGATTTTTAAGGAGTATGCACCGTTGATTACGTGATAGGCGGTAAGAAGAGTTCCCTTATCGTCTATGAAAAATGCGCTGCCCGAACCAATTTGTCTGTCGGTGTAGCTGTACGCACGAATTGTTACGACGGATTTTTCCGCAAGGGCATATATCTCTTCGGACTTAAGCTCCGTGAGCTTTTCGTTTATCTCTTCAAGCCATTCTTCTTCAGTGCCCGTGTAACCGTACTTCTCGTAGTATATTTCATAGGCGGATTTTCCGGGCTCGCCCTGCGGTCCGACGGCTCCGGTCTCACCTTGAATACCCTGTGGACCTTGAATACCCTGCGGACCTTGAATTCCCTGCGGTCCCTGCTCTCCGGTGCAGGATACCAAGAGCAAAAGCATACAAACGGTTAAAAATAAAGATACGGCTTTTTTCATTTTATTCTCCATTCTGTCGGGGGCGGCTGCATAAGCAACGAATATTTTTTGCAAGAAGTAAGAGCATTGCGAAAACGCCCGTGTAAAGCCGAACGCTTTGCTAAAGACTTCCGCGGCCGTCCTTCTTCACTTATTATAACATATCTCTGGAGGAATGTAAAGAAAAATTTGCTGCGCCGTGTGGCACAGCAACTGTGTTCGAAGTCGCGGTTCTGCTGTCAAAGGAAAGAAAAACAGACCATCGGATGTGGATTGCTCTTCTTTGTATAGGGGCTACGAAAAAGATATTTTTGTCGTACATTAATAAGGTTTCGAACTCCCACGGGGGAGCTAATATATTATTTTTGATATCCAAGAACAATCTTGCTTCTTTTAGAATATATAATTGTGCCGTTTGAATCGTCATTTTCAAACAAAGCAGTGCCTGTAATAGTTTCTCCATTACTCAATTTAATTGTTCCGCCGTATTTGGTTCCGCTTTCCTCGACACGAAAACCACCGGTATATACAATATAATCTTTGTTCACATAATCCAACCAAGAAGGAAGTACCTGAAAAACGGAAAAAGCAACAACTCCGACAAGCAACAAGCTCAAAACAATAAATTCAGGAACAAAGCTTTTCCCTTTTTTCTTGATTTTAGTACGCTTTGTTCTTTGGTAACGAATTATGGTATGGCACAGTAAGAAAAGACAAAGTGAAAAGAGCAAAACGAAAACGATCGTTAATACAATAGTATGATTTAGCAATCTGCTTTCATCAATATTAATTCCGTTGAATGTTTCCATATCCCCACCGCCTTTCTGTGTTTAGTATATCAATTCCTTCATTTGATTTTTTGAGGTAGGAATTGATTGAATTCGCTACGCTCATTATAGTATAAAATCGAGGAGATTGCAAGTGAAATATTCAGCTTGCGACGAATGTGAGATACTACGAAAAAGATATTTTTGTCGTACATTAATAAGGTTTCGAACTCCGACGAAGTTTGAGAATCAAAAAAGAGAATTTATTTGGATAATTCTTTTAGTAAATCGACTTGATATTTCTTGTTGTAATATGAAAATGCAATCTTGACTGCCTTTTTGAAATTTTCACACCCATCTGCAAAAAAGATAGGAATATTGTGAAAGGCATCTGCTAAATCCGCAAAGCGCTGGGGTTCTTCAGCTTTGGCATATTCAAGCAGTAGTTGAAATCCTTTGGCGAGAAAAGAATAAGCATTTTCATCTTTAACGACTCTTATGCCATACGTGTAAATGTTATTCACGTATACCCATTGAAAATCTTCCTTATCAACGGTTTCGATAGATTTTAATTTATTTCGAACAATGTTGCTTTCTATGGTGTTGCCTATTTGTTCGGCAGACAATATTTCAAGAACAGCTTTTATAATCTCAATATTGCATCCTTTTTCGGGTTTTGCACGTAGCATCGTTAATACGGAATAAATATCATAAAAATCGTAGTTGAGAAGCAACATAAACTCACCGCCTTTCTGGAATTAGTATATCATAAAATCGTGGAGATTGCAAGGCGTTTGCGGGATTTGGGGGCGTAAGCTATATAATAAAAAATGCTTTTCGCCAAAGCGAAAAGCTACCTTACTTATTCACATATTACGAGCGAAGCGAGTAACAAGGTTCTGCGAAGCAGGTTCTTATTACCTATTACTTGCCAAAAAAATTCCTCGTTGGGAGAGATTAGTGAAAAGTGAAGAGTGAAAAGTGAAAAGGTAAAAAAATATCCTCGGAACGAGTCCGAGGAATTTTTTTGTGTGAAGGCTACGAAAAAGATATTTTTGTCGTACATTAATAAGGTTTCGAACTCCCACGGATCAAATCGTCAAAAACAGATGCTTTAATGTTTTCATTTTCTCAAAAACAGATTTATCAACATCTAATTTTTTCTTTTTCCCGGAATTGTCGGAACTATCAAAGTTAATATATTCGATATGCGAGTTAGCTAATGCTTCTACATTACTTAACTTTGTAACGTATACAAATGATAATGCCATCAAAGCGGAATTATCCTTCATATCCCATAAATTCTCTAATGAATTGTTCCAATATATGTGCACACATCTTAGATTTTTGAACGTTGCCAAAAGAGAAAGATCATTAATTTTAGGGCACTTAAACAAATACAATATTTCGGTAGTTTCTTTTATCAATGGTGCTATATATTCAAATTGTTTTTGATTAAAACCATTCAAAAAAACGTTTTTTGAAGTATTACTTGAAACCGCAATATCAATTGCCAAAATATCCGATTTGTCGTATTTTTCCCTGTAATCATTGTATCCCGAAAATTCCTTTTCTTCAGCAGTTGCAGGCTTGGTTGCGAGAATTTTTAGGTCATACTCAATATTATAAAATTGGGGATATATTTGTTCCAAGTTGTGGTCGAGTGACAAAACTGGATTTTTAAGCGGTGTTTCTTCAAACCATTCTTTCGATGTGATATAAATATAATTCTGCCTCATAGATTTAGAGCCCATATCCCTCACCGCCTTTCTGCGATTAGTATAGCATAGAATCGAGGAGATTGGAAGTGAAATATTCAGCTTGCGACGAATGTGAGATACTACGAAAAAGATATTTTTGTCG
>JAZLCX010000147.1:0-5409 GCA_045614425.1 Eubacteriales bacterium
GTAATAAAAGGATTTATTTCCGCCACGGTTGCCGGCTTCAATATGTCGGCGGGTGGGTTTATTACCCTTGTCACGGTTTTGCTTTTCCTCGAGCTGTGCTCCTTTATCACTATGGGCTTTGCCGCTATAATTAAAGCAAACACCTACAATACAAAGCGCACCTTAAGAAGCTTTGGCTGGTTTATAATTTTCTATCTTATAACCATAGCTGCAACGGTACTCAGCGCGATAGCATTCTTCGCGATATGCGGCGACGCCTCGCTTCTTCTTTCGAAAACTCTGTCAGAGAGCACCTTCCTACGCCTTATATGGATAGCAATAATCGACTATTTTATATTCTCGGTCGTCTTTTTCTTCATTTCGCACAGAATGTTTTCAAAAGGCGTAAACGTAGACTGATAAAAAGGCAGGAAAAAGGAATTCATCACCCTTTTTCCTGCTTTTTCTTTTTTAATTTGACACGGCATACACCGTTGCGTCTTTTTTATAATATACAGTATCTATACCGTCGCCTCTGTCGTTCTCGATTCTCTTGATTTCATAAAAGCCGAAGCGCGAAAGTATTTTCGTATGCGCGGCGTTAGTCGACCAGGTTCTTGTAAAAACCTCTCGCTCGGGAAAGCATATATTGAAAAGGTAGCCGTACATCTCGGTCGTAATGCCCCGCCCCCTTGCCGAGCGCTTCATAACCAGAGTTGACACGTATATATTCGGAAGCTTTGTATCAGCCGCGCCGAGCGCGAAATTTTCTCTGAAGGAAACGATTCCCAAAAGCTTTCCGTCGGAAAACGCGCCGAGAATCTCCTGCTCGTTCATTTTTTCATAATAGGATAAAATTCCGTCCGTGACGGGATTTTTCACCTTAAAATCGGTATCCAGCGTTGACGCGCGCACGGAAAGAGGAGGCACGAAATCTTCGTCGCTCTCTCTCAGCATATCGATAATTTCGCGTCTGTATATTTTCTTGTCACCCTCACTGAACAGTCTGAACTCCATAGCAATACCTCCGACAGCAAAAATATTATAGCACGCGCTTTCGGTTTTTTCAACGGCAAGAGTACATATTTATTGACAAAAACCGTTTTATGTGGTAGAATAAACAAGTTAATATCTGAAAGGCTTATTTACAATGATTTGCAATACTATACTTGACGCCATCGGCAACACTCCGATAATAAGGCTTCAGCACTTGACGGGGCCGGACGATGCCGAAATCCTCGTAAAATTTGAGGGACTTAACGTGGGCGGCTCTATCAAGACCCGCACCGCATACAATATGATACTCGACGCAGAGAGCCGCGGAATACTGACTCCGGATTCAATAATAGTAGAGCCCACCAGCGGAAATCAGGGAATCGGCCTTGCCCTCGTCGGAGCAGTCAAGGGCTATAAGGTGAAAATAATTATGCCCGACTCGGTAAGCGAAGAGCGTCGAAAGCTCGTCAATCATTACGGAGCTGAAGTTATACTCGTTCACGATAACGGAAATATAGGACTTTGCATTGAGGAATGTCTTAATCTCGCGCTTAAAATGAAGGCGGAGGACAAAAGAGTTTTCGTTCCACAGCAGTTTGAAAACCCCGCAAACCCCGAGGTGCAGCGCAGCGTTACCGGTACTGAAATACTTGAGCAGGTGGGAAAGGAAATCCACGGATTCTGCTCAGGAATCGGCACGGGTGGCACGATAACCGGTATCGGCGAAGCATTAAAGGCAAAAAATCCGAACATGACTATCTGGGCGGTAGAGCCCGAGCACGCGGCAATCCTCTCCGGCGGCTCTATCGGAACACATATCCAGATGGGCATCGGTGACGGACTTATCCCCGATATCTTAAATACCGGAATTTACGACAGTGTATGCATTATCACCGACGAAGAGGCTATTGAAACCTCCAAGGCTCTCGCGGCAAAGGAAGGAATAATGTGCGGAATAAGCAGCGGAACAAACGTCGCAGCCGCCATGAAGCTCGCAAAAAAGCTCGGCCGCGGCAAGACGGTTGTAACCGTTCTTCCCGACACTGCAGAGCGCTATTTCTCGACACCCCTCTTTGATTAAACCGAATATTAAAAGCTCCCACAGCAGAATTCTGCCGCGGGAGCTTTTTTGCGTTTTATTATAAACTAAGTAGGAATATTATCTTTCCCACTTGTCAAACAGAGCCCTGATTTGCGCCGTAAACTTTGCGTTTTCTTTATTAGGACGGCTCTCGCAGCGCTTCGCAAGGGCAAGCAGCGCCTCCGCCTGTGATACAAGCTCCGAGTGGATACTGTTCTTTCTCGATTTCGCCTTTGCCGCGTCTGCCCGGCTTACGCGTTTTTTCTCGGTGTATGCGGTCATAACGCCTTTTACAAGGTCATATTCGGTTCCGCTGTACGGAGCTTCAACAGCATATCCGCGGTCCTTAAGCTCCTCTTGAAGTGAGGCAATCGACTCCTCGGTGCCGTGGTTGAGATATACGGTGCGCGGCTTTCGGCTGAACTTTTCAAGCCACGAAATAAGTCCTTCCCTGTCGGCGTGTCCGCTCGTTCCCTTGAGGGATTTTATCTCGGCTTTTATCGCAATATCCTCGCCAAAAAGCCGCACGCTCTCCGCCCCATCGAGTATTATCCTTCCAAGCGTTCCCTCCGCTTGATATCCCACGAAGAGTATAAGATTCTCGGGCTTCCACAGATTGTGCTTTAAGTGATGCCTTATTCTGCCCGCCTCACACATACCGCTGGCGGAAAGAATCACCTTCGGCTCGGGGTTTTCGTTTATGAGCTTTGATTCCTCAACGGTTACCGACAGCCTGAGATTTTCAAATTTGATGGGGTCTATTCCTCTATCGATAAGCGCCCTTGTTTCCTCATCAAAGCAACACGGGTCGCACCTTGAGAATATTTCAGTAGCTTCAATCGCAAGCGGACTGTCCACGTAAACCGGAAAATCCGAATTCTCGACAAGCCCTCTATCCTTAATTTCTCTTATAGCATACAAAAGCTCCTGTGTGCGTCCGATAGCAAATGAGGGAATAATTACGTTTCCGCCGCGCTTTATCGTCTTGTTTATCAAGTCGGCAAAGGCCTCAATGGTATCGGTATGCCGCTCGTGAGTGCGGTTTCCGTAGGTGGACTCGAGCACCAGATAGTCGGTCTCCGCCACGGGCGAGGGGTCCTTTATAATGGGTTGATTTGTATTTCCGACGTCTCCGCTGAATACAATCTTCCTCTCGTCAGCGCCCTCCTTAAGCCAAACTTCAATTGCCGCCGAGCCGAGAAGATGGCCGATATCAGCGAATCGAATATCAACACCCGCGGATACAGTTATCCGCTCGTCGTAACGAACTCCGCGGAATAGCTTAATTGCCCCCGCTGCATCGTCGATAGTATAGGTGGGTGCGTAATTTTCGCCTCCTGAGCGTTCCGCCTTTCTGTTTTTCCACTCGACCTCGCTCATTTGAATATGAGCGCTGTCCTTCAGCATAATATCCGCAAGTCTTGCTGTCGCCTCGGTCGAATATATAACTCCGCGAAAGCCATCCTTGTAAAGTCTTGGCAGCATTCCGGAATGGTCGATATGCGCGTGAGTGAGAAACACCGCATCGATTTGTCCTGCGGGAATCGGCAAGGCAACGTTCTGAAAAACGTCAATTCCCTGCTCCATTCCGCAATCAACGAGATAATATCTGTCATTCACTTCAAGCAGTGTACAGCTTCCCGTTACCTCTTGTGCCGCCCCGATAAATTGAATTTTCATTTAATTGCCTCCCCTGTTAATATTATATTACGACTTAAAAGTATTAAATACTTTCAATAAAATTATAGCATAAAAATATGAAAGCTTCAATCTTTTTTTCAGAACGCAAAAAGAATAAACGTGTTGCGGCCCATGGTTTTCAAGACACTAAACGAAAAAGGAGCACACGCAACATTGCACGTACTCCTTCTGCCGTATTTGAGTTTAGTAAAAATTGCTTTATGCAAACTGTCATTTGCCGTGTTTTTTAGAACGGATTATTTGCAATTCGAGTAATACTCAAATCTTTCAATCAAATAATGTCCTACATTTGACATATACGCAAGTCCTGTAAAACAAAGCGCTCGCGGGAGGTTTCTTGCAAATCCGCCGGCTTCGAAATTCAGATCCCCATTATATCCAATAACAGCTAACGCTTTCATGACGTTTTCCCAGTCAACTTTTCCGTAGAATGGAAGCATGTGTGCATCCGTGTCGCCAAAATTATCGTGAATATGTGTGTATCCGTTAACCAAACGCTTACCAATTTTTCCAATTGCCTCAGCAGGATCAACTCCTTGAAGTAGGGAATGCCCAACATCAAAGCAAATGGTGAACACCTGATTATCGAGTTCATCGTAAAGTCTAATCAAATTTTCGGGAGTGGATGTTACCGAGTCAGAGCCGAGATTTTCGATGGCTATTTTTATACCTAGTTCCTCTGCATACGGAATCAGGCGCCTGTAAAAATCAATGTTATACTCAAATAATAGCTCCCTATTCGCCTCATCACCGAAATCAAGGTGCTTGCAAGGATGAACGACTATGGCAGGTGCGCCTAAATAAGAGGAATTTCTCATGCCCTGAACAATTGCGGCAAACCGTTTTTCGTTTTTCTCTCTATCCACATCGCTCGAAGGAAACGGAGCGTGCGCTTGACAAATAGCAAGGCCCTCTTCTTTCGCATATTTGCCAAGCTCTATGTAAAAAGACTTATCATGCTCAATAGAGCAATATTCTTTAATGTTGCTGCTGAAATCAACACCTTGTATCCCCGCCTTTGCAAAAAGAGAGAAGGTTTCCTTTATGCCAAAAACATCACAGATTTTCATTATATATGATGAAAGCAACATAATTATATCTCCTTTTTGGCTTTTTTACATAGATTATAGCACACGAAACCCGGAAAATCAATATGTCAACATAAAATTCTATGCATTAAGTATCGTTTTTCCGAAGTAAAGTCAACAAGGCAATGAGTTATAGGAGCGAGCATTCGAGCGATGCATAACGACTATACGATTTGACTCGCGCATAGCTGAACCAGTGACTCGTGCATACCGCCTATGCGGTATTGGGCGTTAAACCGTGGGAATACTCGAAACCTACGGACTTTTGCATATTATCCGCACGGTAGCCCTTTCACAGTCGTTTGCGTAGCAAACAATGAGTGTTAAGCTGATGTCACTGGTTATGTACTCTGTACGAAATAAAAAAGAGGTTGGAAAATCCAACCCCTAGTGTGTGAACACAACAATTTTGAACCTTAATAGAGAGAAGCACAATAATATTAGTTCATAATCCCCCTTATAAAACCACGAAAGAAATGGTAAAGCAAAAAAGTCCCTATTAGTGCAATAACTGAAATCAATATGATTTTCAGTATTTTTTTCACCTTGACATTATTCCTTTTT
>JAZLCX010000148.1:0-4452 GCA_045614425.1 Eubacteriales bacterium
TTAATCTTATTTTCTTTTGCATTAAATACCTTCCTTTTTCTTAACGTAGCGGGCACACCGCCAAATCTTCCCGCCCGCAAAAAATTATACCATAAATCCCCCTCCCCCTCAATGCAAAATATTTGGTAATATTTCCATAAATAGGCTCTACCCTACAAATGGGATTTTTTCCACCTCTCAAAAGGCAACATCATAAAAACAGCTAAATGTAACAAAAAACGCAAAAAAGACAGAGAACATAGAAAGTTTTCTGCCTTTTTTATAAGTAAATAAGATATTCTTTTTAAATTCAAAAACCGTCCTTAAGAGTGGCTGTAGGTTTTTGTTTTTATTAGTGGCAGATGCACTTCTCAGAATCCTTGTCAAAGATGTGGATTCTGGAAGGATCGATTGCAACAGTGATTTCGTCGCCTGCCTGAGCGCGAGAACGGGAAGAAACTCTTGCGATAATGTTCTTGCCGTTGGTTGCATCTTCCATACCCTCAAAGCCGAGGTAGAGATAAATCTCAGCACCCATAAGCTCGGTAACGTCAACGTTAACCTTCATTGTGGTGTCGGCAAGAGTCTGGAGATACATGGGCTCGTCGTGAATAGCCTCGGGACGAATACCGAAGATAACCTCGGTGTCGATATACTCCTTAAGAGCGGGGTTGTTAGCCTTGTCAGCGGGAAGCTTGATTTCGGTAGTACCGAGTGTTGCGTAAAGGTCGTTGCCGTGCTTTACAAGCTTACCGTTGATGAAGTTCATCTGAGGAGTTCCGATGAATCCTGCAACGAAGAGGTTGCAAGGAAGGTCGTAAAGGTTCTGAGGAGTATCAACCTGCTGGATAAGACCGTCACGCATAACAACGATACGGCTCGCCATGGTCATAGCCTCGACCTGGTCGTGAGTAACGTAGATAAATGTGGTTTCAACCTTCTTATGAAGCTTGGTAAGCTCGGTTCTCATGCTCGCACGAAGCTTAGCGTCAAGGTTGGAAAGCGGCTCGTCAAGAAGGAATACCTTGGGGTTACGAACTATCGCACGGCCAAGCGCAACTCTCTGCTTCTGACCACCCGAAAGAGCCTTGGGACGACGCTCAAGAAGGTGAGTGATGTCAAGGATTCTTGCAGCCTCTTCAACGCGGCGCTTGATTTCTTCCTTAGGAACCTTACGGAGCTTAAGGCCGAATGCCATGTTGTCGAAAACAGTCATATGAGGATAAAGAGCATAGTTCTGGAACACCATCGCTATATCTCTGTCCTTAGGAGCGATGTCGTTTACGTATCTGTCGCCTATGTAAAGCTCACCCTCGGAAATCTCCTCAAGTCCTGCTATCATACGGAGTGTGGTAGACTTACCGCATCCCGAAGGACCAACGAAGATAAGGAATTCCTTATCCTTGATTTCAAGGTTGAAGTCGGATACGGCTACAACGCCGCCGGGGTATTTCTTGTAAATGTGTCTGAGTGAAAGACCTGCCATTTTGAAAATCTCCTGAAAAAATTATTTTTGATGATACTATTCTATCATAATCTTATAAATTATGAAAGAAGCAACTTAACGATTTTCTTTTTGCACTTTTGTAAGTTTTGCACAACGGATTTCGATAAATTATTACAAAATAACTAACACGACGATTACGATTCTAATTTATTAGAAAATTAGTTTGCCGCCTTAACGATTTCGGTAAATTTGTCGGTTTTAAGCGAAGCTCCGCCTATAAGACCGCCGTCAACGTTTGCCTTGGAAAGAAGCTCTCCGGCATTTTTCTCGTTCATCGAGCCGCCGTACTGAATCGTGATGTCCTCTGCTGCGGCTTCACCGTAAAGCTTTGCTATAACCTTACGGATTACACCGCAGGTTTCGTCAGCCTCTTCGGGTGTGGCGGTGAGTCCGGTGCCTATTGCCCATACCGGCTCGTATGCGATAATTACGTTTTTAAGCTCCCGAGCGGATACGCCCGCGAGGTCGAGCTTTGTCTGCATAGCGACAACCTCGTCGGTAATTCCCGAAAGGCGCTCGTCCTTTACCTCGCCGAGACAGAGAATAACCTTGAGTCCTGCGGCAAGAGCAGCCTTTGTTCTCTTATTCACGGTCTCATCGGTTTCGCCGAAGTACTGACGGCGCTCGGAGTGGCCGACAATTACGTACTCGCAGCCGATTTCGGTGAGCATCTTTGCACTGACCTCGCCGGTGTAAGCACCGCTTTCGGCAAAATGCACGTTCTCAGCTCCGATATGGATATTAGTGCCGCGAGCCGCCTCGATTGCCACTGCAATATCAACAAAGGGTACGCAAAGCACGATATCGCACTTATTCATTCCCATAACCATGGGGACAAGCTCGGTTATAAACGCACGCGCCTCCGAGGGAGTCATATTCATTTTCCAGTTTCCTGCAATTACAGTTTTTCTCATTTTCTACCTCTCAAATATATGGGGTGCTGTTTTTTATAGCACCCCATAGGTCTTATTTTACAGTTGATTATTTATTCATAAGGCAGGATACGCCGGGAAGGTCCTTGCCCTCAAGGAACTCGAGCGATGCGCCGCCGCCTGTGGAAATGTGGGTAATCTTCGAAGCAAATCCAAGCTGCTCGCAAGCTGCAGCCGAGTCGCCTCCGCCGACAATAGTGATAGCGGAGCTCTCTGCAAGAGCCTTTGCAACTGCAATAGTTCCCTTTGCGAGAGTGGGGTTTTCAAACACGCCCATAGGTCCGTTCCAAACAACAGTCTTTGCCGCAAGAACCGCATCGGCGAAGAGCTTTGCGGTCTTAGGACCGATGTCAAGACCCTGCATATCAGCGGGAATCTTGTCGGTGTCTACGTAGTCAACCGAAATTTCGGCATCGATGGGGTTCGGGAACTCCTTTGCTATTGCGGTGTCGATGGGAAGAAGGAGCTGTACGCCGCACTTCTCAGCCTTTGCCATCATCTCACGGCAGTAGTCAAGCTTGGTTTCATCAAGAAGCGAGTTTCCTACGCAGTATCCCTTAGCTGCCGCGAAGGTATAAGCCATACCGCCGCCGATAATGAGGGTGTCAACCTTGGTAAGAAGGTTGTCGATAACGTTGAGCTTGTCGGCAACCTTTGCGCCGCCGAGTATAGCAACGAAGGGGCGCTCGGGGTTGGAAAGAGCCTTGCCCATTACCGCGATTTCCTTCTGAATGAGGTAACCGCAAACCGCGGGAATATAATCTGCAACACCTGCTGTGGAGGCGTGAGCTCTGTGAGCTGCGCCAAAGGCGTCGTTTACGAAAACGTCAGCATAGGAAGCAAGCTCGCGCGCAAAATCCGCACCGTTCTTTTCCTCGCGGGCATCAAATCTCGTGTTTTCGAGAAGCACTGCCTCACCGGGCTTCATAGCAGCGATTTTCGCCTTTGCGTCCTCGCCGATTATATCCTCGGCAAAGACAACCTTGTTTTCGCCGAGAAGCTCGTTTATTCTTGCGCATACGGGCTTCAAGGTGAGCTTTTTCTTGTCGTTTTTAAGAGCCTTTGCAAGATACTCGGCCTTTGCAGCCTCTCTCTCACACTCGGGAAGAGCCTCAACAGCCTTCTTCTCCTTCTTGGTAAGACCGAATCCCTCGGTAAATATGTTGTGAGGCTTACCCATATGAGAGCAAAGGATAACCTTTGCGCCATTATCCATAAGATACTTTACGGTGGGGAGCGCTCCTACTATTCTCTTGTCAGAGGTGATAACGCCGTCCTTCATGGGAACGTTGAAATCGCAGCGCACAAGCACGGTTTTGCCGGCTACGTCAATGTCCTCGATGTTCTTCTTGTTATAGGTTGCCATTTTTGTCTCCTTAAAAATAATATTATTTTACCTTTATATATTAGCATAGTTACCTCAATTAGTCAATAATATCCGTTAAATTTTTATCATTTTATGCTTTCGCGCCGGACTTTTTCGAACAGTTGCTTGACATTTGTATAATAATGTTATATAATAGTGGCAAAAATCAAAAACCGAGTGGGAGCTTAAGAGGGATAAATGCAAACGCGAGAAGACACAAGAATAACGAAGACAAAGACGAAGCTTACGGCAGCATTCAAAGTACTTCTCAGTGAGAAGAGCTTTGAGGAAATAAGCATAAACGAAATATGCCTTGCCGCCGACGTAAGACGAGCGACGTTTTACAATCATTTTTCGGATAAATACGCCTTTCTCAAATATTTCGTCGGCTCTCTCAGACTTGATTTTGACCGCCGTCTTCCAAGCAGAAAGAAGCCCGGCGCAAGCTCGGATTATTACGTTGAATACATACGCGCGATAGTAAACTTTTTCATTGAAAACGAAAAAATCGCAAGGAATGCTCTCGCGAGCGACGTTCTTCCCTCGCTTATGGAGGTAATAAAGGAAAAGAACTACGAGGACACCCTCGACCGCTTAAAACAGAGCGTCAGCGAAGGAATGACACTTCCCGCCTCGGTGGAAATCACCGCGTCGATGATGACGGGCGC